>NZ_JALQDV010000064.1:0-24943 GCF_023631045.1 Caballeronia sp. AZ7_KS35
GGACCGTGAAACGACTCCACGCCGATGATAGTGCGGATACCCGTGTGAAAGTAGGTAATCGTCAGGCTCCTCATGCTCCAAACAAAAACCCCACCCCAAAAAGGTGGGGTTTTTGCGTTGGGACTTTCAAAGCATCTCACGCCAGCTTGCGAATAGCCGATTGCTGATAATTCTCGATGCCGATTTTGTCGATGAGGCCGATCTGAATCTCCAGCCAATCGATGTGATCCTCGGTAGCGTCGAGCAGTTCGACCAGGATCCCTCTTGAGACAAAGTCCCGCACCGATTCGCAATAGACGATCCCCTCCTTGCATTGCGCTTGGGCCGCCTGCTCGAGCTTGAGGTCGTTCTGCAGAGCTTCGAGCGTCTGCTTGCCAATGGCCAACGCATGAAGATCCTGCAAATTCGGCAGTCCATCGAGCATGAGGATTCGCTCGATCAGCTTGTCAGCATGCGTCAACTCGTCCATCGACTCGTCGTATTCGTGCGCGCCGAGTTCTTCAAATCCCCAATGCTGATAGAGACGCGCGTGCAAAAGATACTGATGCACGGCCGTCAGTTCGTTCTTCAGCTCGGCATTGAGGTAGTCAATCACTTTCGGATCGCCTTGCATACCGTCTCCCGCCTGGTCGCATTGCCACACACTCAGAATAGACGTTCGGCGATGACGAGCCGACAACGAGATTCATTCGCATTAGTGGCGACACTGCCGCATCCACCCGCGTAGCGGAAACTTCGCTCGATTGCGCGATTTTCATGCCTATAATCGAGCGCAAAAGGAACGAGCCGCACAGAGTACGCCTTGCAGATAACAACAAGGAGAGACGTCGTGCCCCGATCGAACCGTACCCGCGCCCCTTCAATCTTCAGCCCGAATATAGCGAGCACCGGCCGTCGGCAGTTCCTCGGCATGGCCGGCGCCGGAATGCTCGCGACACTTCTTCCGGGCTGCGGCAGCGATAACGCCGACTCCCAGTCCTATCCTCAAACCGTCGCCATGGGGCAGCAGGCAATCCAGCAGGCCATCGGCAATCCGACGCAGCCCGTCGCGGCAATATCGGTGGCCATGCTCAAGGGCAGCAACGTGTTCTGGCAGCAGGCGTTCGGCGTATCGTCGGTGCCGAACCAAACCAAGGCGACGACCCAGACGCGTTTCAACATCGGCTCCGTCAGCAAGCTGTTTGCGGCGCTCGCAGCGACGATCCTTCAGGATCGCGGACTGATCACGCTCGATACGCCGATCGTCCGTTATCTCCCGACATTCACGATGCTCTCGCCCGAGTACGCGAAGATCACGACGCGCCAGTTGCTCTCGCATTCGTCGGGACTGCCGGGCACGAATTCGCGCAATCTCTTCACGTTCGCGCCGGTTCCCGGCTACGCAGCCGATACGCAAGCCGAACTCGCGAATACGCATCTGAAGCATTACCCCGGCGAGCTTGCCGTGTATTGCAACGACGGCTTCACGATGATCGAGCAGATCGTCCTCGCGATGACAGGGCAGAGCTTCGCAAGCTTCGTGGAAGCGAACATCCTTGCGCCGCTGAAGATGACGAACTCCAGCTATCTAACGAGCGTGCCGAGCAGCGGCTCGTTCTCGTATCCGTTTGCGAACGGCACGCAGTATCAGGAATTCGTCAACGCCTATGCGACGGGCGGGTTGAGCTCGACGCCCGGCGACATGATGAATCTGGCGCAGATGATCATCGGCGGCGGCATGTTTCAGGGGCAGCGCGTAGTATCGGCGGCGGGCATCGCGCAGATGGGCACGGATCAAACTACCGGGCTCCTGATTAATCCGTCGCCCGAATGGAAATGGGGACTCGGCTGGGACTCCATCAGGCAACCGGCGCTCGATGCAGCAGGCGTCCTCGGATGGGAAAAGGACGGCGGAACGGCCTTCTATTCGAGCGAGTTCTTTGTCGTGCCACAGGCGCAACTCGCGCTGATGATCACGGGCAATTCGGGCTACGACGCTCGCAAGATCGCCGAATCGCTCGTGCTCTCCGCGCTGAAAGAGGACGGCTCGATCGCCTCGCTGCCGGCCAAGATCAGCACGACGGCGCCATCGGCGGCATCGGCGCCGAACATCGTCACGGCTGGCGGTATCTACGGCAATTCCGACTCGCCATTCCAGGTGATCGCGAATCCGGACGGCAGCCTGCAATTGAACCAGTGGGATGGAAAGAAGCGTACGTGGACGCAGCTTGGCGCATACCAGTATCGCAGTGACGGATGGTGGTGGAGCAATAGCGATAGCGCCTCGTATCGCTTCACGGTCGCTTCCGGAACCGATGAGAACGGCCACGCGTACAGCTATCGCTATCTGATGAAGCGTGTGGTGCCAGGCGCGGGTTACGCGTATCTCACGCTGCCGGTCGGTCAGCAACTCGCCGCGCTCACGCCGCTCGACACCGCATGGCAGCAGCGTTTAGACACGCAATGGACCCTGACGAACGATTCGCCAACGGCCGTGCCGATCGTCATCGATGGAAACGAACCGGCTTACCTGACCACGTTGCCCGAACTGCCGGGTTATGTGCTGTACGGCAACACGGACCTTCGCTATCAACTCTTCGTGCCGCTTTCGGACGATCGCGGCGGCATGTCGGTCAAGGTGCCTGGTAACTTCGGTCGCGATCTCTATGAGATCCGCTTTGCGTCAGCGAGTGGCGGCACGACACTGACGCTCGGAAGCTCGATTTACGCGAAGGCTTGAATGAAAGCACTCATTCGAAGCTAATTCACGGGAAGTAACCTGCTTCACATCGGCGATGCATGTGAAGCAGGTTCGACGAACGAACGTCATGCGCGCTGCGTCAGGCGGTGAAGCGATACGGCAAACGCCGCCTCCTACACGACAAGGAGCACATCATGTTCGCACTGCTTTCGCATCTTCTCGGCAAGCTGGTTTCCCGTACCGACATGCCTTCGCACAGCGCTTATCTCGCGTCGTCAGGCGATCTTGCCGATCTCGAACGCCGCATGCGTAACGTCGAAGACGAAGACCGCGCTTACAGCATGTCGTTTTGATGCGCGAAGACCCGCCATGAAACATCCGCGGCTCAATTCGCCTCACGTCCTGTCGCGAGCCACGGCTTTCGATCTTCGAGGCAGACCATTCCTTCGTACAGTTCGACGTAGGAGCGGATCATCGCATCGAGACTGAATTTGCGCGCATGCTGACGCAGCCGGTCGCGCGTAGAAGGATCGTCGAGCAAGGCGGTTGCCTCGTGAATTTTGTCGATCAACGTCTCGGGCCGGCCGACGTCGAACAGGAGATTCGAACGCGGCTCGATGATCTCGGGAATGCCGCCCATATTCGATCCGACGACGGGCACGCCATGCGAATACGCTTCGAGGACGACCAGCCCGAACGGTTCGTTCCACACGGACGGCACCACCAGAATATCGATGCTGCTCAGGAAATCCGAAGGATCGACCCGTCCGAGGAAAGTCACGCGCGGGTCCGCGTATTTCGTCTTGACCGAATCGACGAAGTCCTGATCTCCGGTGCCGCCGATCGAGAGCGTCCAGTCGAGCGTCCGGTCTGCGAGCAGTTGTTCCAGCAGCAACTCGACGCCCTTTTCAGGCAGCACGCGCCCGAGCATGCCGAGTCGCAATGGAGCGTTTCCATCTTGTCTCGAATGCTGTGCCGCGACGGAATCCATGGCCGGCTGATAGCAATTGTTGATGACGGTCGTCTTTGCCGCACGCGAGAAAAAACCGCTCTCGAGATGCTTCTGCAAGACGAAATCGCTGACGCCGACCGCAACGCTGACCTGCGCGGATGCGATCTGCTTCGGCTTCGCATACAGCGAGCACACGCCGCACTGACTCGCGCAGGGCTTGCCGGCCGTGAGCATGCTCGCCGTCGGGCACAACAGATAGTAATCGTGGATTGTATGTACGATAGGCACGCCCGCGTTGTTGGCGACGCGCCATGCATCGACGGAAAGACACGAGAGGTTGGCAGTATGAATGATGTCCGGCTTCTCGCGCTCGATGATCTCGGCGAGCTTTCGCGTCATCGACGTGTTGCGCACGTCGATCGCGTGCCAGATCAGCTTGGCGACGCGGGAATGCTCGCCAGGCGCATGCGGCCAATAGAGATTGGTCGAACGCAGACGATAGACCTTCGCGCCGTTGACGACTTCATTGCGATCGTCGCCTGTGCCGGTCGCGCAGACCACGCAAACCTCTATGCCTGCCTTGATGAGGCCATCGGCAAGGAGTCGCGTCGCAACTTCGGCGCCGCCGACCTCGTCTGGAAAATATAACGTGTTCGCGATCAGTACTTTCACGGCGTATGGACAGGATGCAGATCACTACGAGCCGGCGGCTTGGCGGTGCGAAAGTCTTCGCGCGCGCCGTAGCTTGTTGAGCGCTTGCCGATGATGTGACGGGGCGGATGACCCTTCATGTGTCGCGGCTCCGGTTCTACAGCGTATGAGCTGATGGCTGACAGTTGGCGCCGCGTCACCTCGATCCGATCGACGACAGGATTGGAAATCGAGTGCGGTCGTTCGAGCTGAACTTTGATCCTGCAAGGTGTGCGGCCCAGTTTACCCCATGAAAGCAAGGGGTATCGCGTTTTTTCAATTTGCGTGCTGCCTACATGCTTTGCGTCTTCCTTATGAATCGATAGCCCGATTTTTACCTTGTGGCCAGCAGCAGAAACGATATGGACCGTGGCAAGGTTACGGACATACGGCGCGTGGCAGCGCCTGTTCTTCGAGCACGCTTTCATACAGCGCGCGATATGACTCGACCATCGCATCGACGTTGAAGCGCCGCGCATATTCGCGGAAACGCTCGTGCACGCGCGGGTCGTCGAGCAACGCCACCGCTTCATGCAGCTTGCCGATGATCGAAGAGGGCTGCGCGATGTCGAACACCAGATTCGTGCGCGGCTCGATGACTTCGGGAATGCCGCCCGTGTTTGCACCGACGACCGGCACGCCGTGCGAATACGCTTCGACCGTGACCCTCCCGAACGGTTCATTCCAGATCGATGGCACCACGAGAATGTCGATGCTGTCGTAGAACGCGTCGGACTTCACGCGGCCGAGATATTCGATGCGCGGATCGTCGTACTTCGACCTGAGCGCCTGAAGATAATCGGCATCCGCATGGCCGCCTACGGCTAGCGTCCATTGCAGCGTATCGTCCGCGAGCAATTGCTCGAGCAGCAATTCCAGCCCTTTCTCCCGCGACACGCGCCCGAGTATGCCGAGTCGCACGGGGCCACCTGTATAGCGGCGCGTGCGCGGCGGCGCATCCGAAGTTTCGAGCGATTCGCACGCGTTATAGATGACCGCCGTGCGCGACGCACGCGAAAAGTAGCCGCTTTCCAGATGCTTTTGCAACACGAAGCGACTCACGCCGACAGCGACCGCGACGCGCGCCGACGCGATGCGCTTGGGCTGCGCATACACCGAGCACACGCCGCACTGCCGCTGGCATGGCTTCGAATGCGAGAACATGATCGCGGTCGGACACATCAGATAGTAATCGCGCGCCGTATGCACGATCGGCACGCCGGCATTGCGTGCGAGACGCCAGATATCGACAGAGAGGCAAGACAGATTGCTGGTGCTGATCACGTCCGGCTTTTCACGCGCGATGATGCTCGCGAGCTTGCGCGACATGATGACGTTATAGACATCGATGGCATGCCAGATCAGCTTGGCGACGCGGCCGTGCTTCTCGCGCAGATGCGGCCAGTAAAGATTGACCGAGCGAAGCCGATAGACCTTCACACCATTCACGTTGTCCACATGGTCGACACCCGATCCGGTCGCGCAGACCACACAGACTTCGATGCCTGCCCTGACCAGACCCTCGGCCAGTAGTCGCGTAGATACTTCGGCCCCTCCGGGTTCATCCGGAAAATAGAGTGTGTTCACGATCAGTATCTTCACGACGACGAAGTCCCCTTGGAAAAGCCTATGCAAAGACACGGCAGAGCGTAACGCTCCCAGGGTTCGACGATCGGTCAAACGACGGAAAAACCCCGGAAGACAAGGCAGGTATTGAAATCATCATACTCGACGGCGAGCTAACGTCGTGTTTAAAGAATCGTCGAGCCGTGCTTGTCTCTGCCATGACAGATACTCGCGCGAGCGCATTTCGGCTCGACTGCGATGCGGAAAACATAGCAGCTTGTGCACCGGCGTTCAATGTGGTGCCGAACATAGACGCCGATGACATTGGGTATTGAAAGAAAGAGGAATGCGGGCAGTGATCGAACGCCGCGGCCTGAACCGCGGCGTTCATGCTGTCGTTACTGCGGCTCGTACCACGAATAAGTCGGAAGCGTGGCCAAAGGCTTGCCGATCTGGAACGTGATATCCCGCAGGGACGTCAGCGGAATGTTGCGCGGATCGCCCGTGTAGCGCCGCACGTCGCCGTTATCGTTGATATAGACGACGATGTCGCCGGTGATGCCCGCAACGTTCGTGCTCGAAAGCGGCATGCCCCAGACATCGAATACCTGGCCGAGCGTGAAGTCCTTGAAGTTCGGCGTTTCGATATGAATGATGCCGGTGTTGTCATGCGTGTGCGTTTCATAGTTACACGAAGACAAGATGCCGACATTCTTCGGGAACGCGAGCCACTGCCCGTCCTTGAAGATGGCGACGTGCGAGTGAACGTGGAACGTCTCGGCCATGCCCGCCGCGCAGATCAGGCCATCGACCGGCGCGCCGGTGCCGCCCGTCGCCGTATTGCCATCGGTAAAGTACAGATTGCCCACCAGGCCGCCGTAGCTGAGCGTCGTCACCGTCGACGTGAACGGCGGCGGATCGGTCCACGTATAGGTCGCGATCTGCGTCGGCGTCGCGCCGATGACGAGCGTCACTTCGCC
This sequence comes from Caballeronia sp. AZ7_KS35, assembly GCF_023631045.1. Lineage (NCBI taxonomy): Bacteria > Pseudomonadati > Pseudomonadota > Betaproteobacteria > Burkholderiales > Burkholderiaceae > Caballeronia > Caballeronia sp. AZ7_KS35. Next base: position 6,869 of record NZ_JALQDV010000064.1, read on the forward strand.
CTTGTCCGGCAGCACGAGGCTCGAAAGATCGCCGGTGTATTTGGTGAGCGTGCCGCCCGTGTTCACCCACGCGGTCACATTGCCCGTGAGGCCCGCCACGTTGGTCGTGCTGAGCGGCTGACCCCAGACGGAGAAGAACTGCCCGAGCGTGTAAGACGCATTCGATGTCACGTCCATGCGGATCTTGCCCGAGGCATCGACGGTGTGGACCGGATACACGCAACCCGTCTGCTTCGCCATGGTCGGCTTCACGTATCCGACGTTCGCCGGCAACGAGAGTTGCTTACCGTTTTGATAAATCGACAGATGTGAATAGCTGTATTTATTGCCGGCGACCGTGCAGTTCAGATTGGCGACGGCCTGGCCGGTGCCGCCCGTCGATGTCGAGCCGTCGCTCCATTGCGATGCGCCGATCGTCGTACCATCGACGACTGCAGTCGCGGCGGCGAGCGTCGGCGTGCCGGTCGTCGTCGAAGGCGCGCTCGCGCCGGAGGGTGCGCTCGCGCCGCCTTCGCCCGAGCTCGATCCGTTGCCCGAACCGCCGCCGCCACCGCAAGCGGCGAGCAATGCGAGCGCTGCGGCCGCGAGTGCGCTTGTCATCCAGCGCGTGTTCATCTGTTTCTCTTTGAGCATGTGTCGACTCCGCCCCTAAGGATTTCTGAAGGTGTTGCGGGTTGCACTGCGGCCGCATGCGCGACGCATGCGTGGCGTGCATCCGGCATCGGAAGCATCGCGAGCCGCTCTCGATGCAAGAAACGCGCTTGCTCGTGGAGACGGTCTCGATACGATTGACGCAAATGTTGACGCCTGTCGCTACGACGCTCGTCTATCGACCGGATGCGTTATGGTCTGACTTGCGTCGGTGAAGTCCAGCGACTCATCAAAGAGAGAAACCGGTCCGGTTATCTGATTCGCCGACCCGAGGAAATTTAACGTCGAAGAAATGTCGTCGCAAGCAAAGCAACTTTTGGAAACGTGTTCTGACACCGTGGTTTTCGGGTGTGTGCGTTCGCGTACATACGTGCAGTCCACGATTCAGCAGAAAATCAAGGTTTCGATGAAGTGCCGACGGCAAATGGAACAGCGCCGCGGCGAAATTCGGTTCGCATTTAACGCGCGGCCGGAGAAAGGGGCGGACGGGGTTTCGTCTGACGGACAGAATAAAGGAGGGGAGTAAATGACTCTCTCGAAGACGTTGTTTCACAGCGTAAGGGACTGGTTGCCCGATAACCTGTACTTGACCATTTATCATCGTCGCCGGATCGGACGATTTCCAAAGCTGCGCAATCCGACGACATTCAATGAAAAAATCCTGCGGCGCTGCCTCGAACCTGATCCACGCTTCGGCGACCTCAGCGACAAGCTGAAAGTACGTGAATACGTTGCGGAAAAGATCGGCAGCGAGTATCTCGTGCCGCTGGTTGCTGAACCATCCGATTTCACGAGAAGCGTTTTCGATGCGCTTCCCCAATCCTTCGTCATGAAGGCGAATCACGGCAGCGGATTCGTGCATGTCGTGCGCGACAAGAACGAAACGTCATTCGAGAAACTCGATGCAATGGCGAAAAGCTGGTTATCGACCGACTTTTATGCGATTGCACGCGAACGACATTACCGAACCATCGAGCGGCGCATTTTCTTCGAGGCACTTCTTACCGGAGAAGATGGAAAGGTCCCGCCGGATCTGAAGTTTCATGTCTTCAACAAGCAGTCGGGCGATCCGAAGATATTCATCCTCGTTATTTCGGATCGTTTCGGAAGCCCGCGCGGCGACATGTACGACGCGGACTGGAATCTTCTCGATATCGGCATGGGCCACTATCCGCGCAGCCCGACTCCGGCTCCGCGACCGGCGAATCTGGATGCGCTCGTTTCGATCGCGCGAAAGCTGTCGAGCGATTTCGAATTCGTGCGCGTCGATCTGTACGATGCGAAAGACCGGATTTACTTCGGCGAGCTGACGTTCACGCCGGGCGCTGGCATGTTCGCGCTGCATCCCGACAAGGTGGACTACGAGTGGGGAAGCCTCATGTAACGTTCACGGCCGGCCGCGCATGTCGCCCAGCGGAAACTCGATGTGACATCGCGCGCCGTTCCGCCCGATCTCCAGCCGGCCGCTTCCATTGAGCTCGTCGGCGACCTTGCGTTCGATCATCTCCGTGCCGAAGCCGCGTCGTCGAACGTTCGCCGACGCGTCGAGCACGGGCCCGCCATGTTCGGTCCAGTCGAAGCAGAGCCACGTCGCGCCGCTTCGGTCGACGCGCGCCCAGCGAATCGTCACGACTCCGCCATCCGCCGAAAGCGCGCCGTATTCCAGTGCGTTGAAGACGAGCTCGTGGACGATCATCGTCATCGTCTCGGCGGCTTCCGATGAAAGCGCGGCATGCTCTCCGTCGATATCGAACTTGCCGTTCGTTTCGCCCAGCGCATCGATCTCGAGACGCACGATGTCGTGCAGATCCACTTCGACGTTCAGTCCATCGGCAAGTGCTTGCTCGATGCGCGCGAGCGCTTGCAGCCGTCCGTTCATGAGCGACGCATGGCGTTCGACGCTTCCCGCGCCATCGGCGGTGCGCGCGTTGATCGAGATGATCTCGGCGATGATGCCGCGTACCCGGCGCCTCAGTTCCATGAGCAGCGCGGATTCGTGTTCTAGCGCGTCGCGCAGCGCGTCCGCCGAACGGGCGCGCTCGACCTCGGCCCAACAACGGCCCGCAACGCCTTCGACCAGCGCGACCATCTCCGGCATCCAGCGGCGGGACGTGCGTTGCGTCACGCGAAGAAGCCCGCGCAAGCGGCCTTCGGCCATCACCGGGACGAAAACAGCCGCGCCGATGCCGTCTTCGGCAAGGCTCTGCCTGATCGTCGCGGACAGACGCGGATCGGCCTGCGTATCGCCGATGACGACCGACTGGCCTCGCTCGTACGCCGACGCGAATGGCTCACAGGTCGCGCGACCTTCGATCGGCAGCCACTCGACCTGCTCGGTGTCCAGTTGCCCCGCGACCATCCGGCAAGCCAGGTGCATCATGCTTTGCGGATCGGTCAGATCGCGCGCCGCGTTCGAGAAGCGCACCAGAAACGCGTTGACTTCCCGCGTGCGTAAGCGCGAGCGTGACAGCTCGATCTGCCCTTCGACGCGCGCCAGCAGCTCGCGCGCGGAAAACGGCTTCGCGACATAGTCGTCCGCGCCGGCCTTGAGCCCCTTGATCGGGGAGTCTTCGCCGGCGTAGGCCGTGAGAAGGATGACAGGCGTGTCCCTGAGCGCATCGTCCTCGCGTATCGCGCGCAATAGAGCGAAGCCGTCCATGCCGGGCATCATGACATCCGCGAGGATCAGCTCGGGCCGGTGCCGATGCGCCTGAGCAAGCGCGAGCGTGCCGTCGGGCGCGACGTCCACTTCCCAGCGCGCGCCGAGCAGACGTTGCAGATGCTCGCGAACATCCGCATTGTCGTCGACGACCAGCACGCGGCCGCGTTTCGGTCCCGTGGCCGCGCTCAACTCGACGAGGTCATCGTCCTCGAGCGATCCGTTCGGCCGAAGCCAGCGCGCCGCTTCATCGGCCAGCAGTGCGGCGAGCGCCGGCTCGCGCCCGCTCAGGTCCGGGCGCTCGATCGTTTCGAGGCGCGAAGTCAGCGGAATCCAGACCTGGAACGTGGTGCCAGAATGCTCCTCGCTGCGCACGGACACTTGCCCGCCCAGACGCTGCACGAGATCCTTCACGATCGCGAGACCGATGCCCGCGCCTTCCGCCGTGCGCGCGCGGGATTTCTGCACGCGATGAAAGCGCGTGAAGACGTTCGGCAGCTCCGACGCCGGAATGCCGACGCCGGTATCGATGACTTCCAGTTCCGCATGCAGCCTGATCGCCTTGAGGCGAACGCTGATATGGCCTTCGAACGTGAACTTGAGTGCGTTCGAAATGAGGTTCGAGACGATCTTCTCCCACATTTCGACGTTGACCGGCACGGGCGGCATGTCCATGTCGATGGCGACGCGGCAATCGAGTCCCGCCGCCTTGATCGCGCCGGAAAACGCGCTGACGATATCAGCGGTGAGCCGGCCGAGATTGATCGGCGCGACGGCGGGCCGTCCCTGAACATCGATGGCCGAGAAATCGAGCAGGCTGTTCACGAGCCGCAAGAGGCGGCGTGCATTGCGCGACGCGACCACGACGTTCGCGGCGGCCTTCTCCGGCAGCGACGGATGCTGGCGGAGCAGCTCGTCGAGCGGCGCGAGCATCATCGTGAGCGGCGTGCGGAATTCGTGGCTCACATTTGAAAAGAACTCGGTCTTCGTGCGATCGATTTCGGCGAGCCGCGCCAGCCGCTCGCGCTCCAGTTCATTGGCGAGCGCGTCGCCGATTCCCGCGCTGACTTGCTGAACGACGAGATCGATGAAGTGCGCGTGCGCTTCGTCCTGAGGCCGATGCGGGCTGAGACCGAGAATCAGGACGCCGAGCGGCCGGGCTCGCGTCGCGGTGCCGAGCGGCATGATCAGCGCGCGCGTCGGGCGCTGGCTGCGCCGGGGCGCCGTGACAGGCGCCTCGAGACCGGGAAAGCGGCAGTCGAGATCGTCGACGGCGAAGCCCGTCAGCACGCCGGATCTCGAAGCCGCCAACGCCGCGGACATCGGCCAGCTTCCGTCGTCGCGGACGTTCATCGAGAGCGTGTAGGGCGCAGCCGCGCAGCCGGCCTCGAGACCGGCCGCTCCCGCAAGGCTCGCCTGCTGGCCCGTTTCGTCGAACAGATAGATCAGGGCGAACGGCAAATCCGCCGGCGCGCTGGCGAGCGCGGCGGCGGCGCGTTCGCAGGCTTCGCGTCGCGACAGGGCGTCGGCAAGCGCCTTCGCGAGCGTGTGCAATGCGCGCGTGCGGCGTTCGGCGACGACGTTGCGCGTCGTCTCCCAGCCCGTGTTCTGCACGCCGAGCACGCGGCCTTGCACATCGCGGATGGGCGAGTACGAGAACGTGACGAAAACTTCCTCCACGAAGCCGTGCCGGTCGATCATGATCGGGAAATCTTCGCCCGCGACCGCCTCGCCGTGAGTCAGAACGCCCTTGGCGATGGGTCCGAGCACGTCCGTCCAGACCTCCGGCCACGTCTCGTGCGCGGGCCGGCCGAGGGCGAGCGGATGCTTCGCGCCGAGGAAGACGCGCCAGCGGTCGTTGTAGATCTGAATCAGATCGGAGCCCCACAGGATCGACATCGCCTGCGGTGAATCGATGGCGGTGCGTACGGTAAGCTGCAGTTCGGCAGGCCAGCCGAGCACGCATCCGAGCGGCGTGCGGCACCAGTCGATCTCTCGCGCCAGATGCGCGATCTCGCCGGCATCGCCGAACGTGCGGTTGATGGCGCGCAGCTCCGAGCGCATGCGCGGCTGGGGCGTTCCGCAGACGATCTCGCCGACGACCTGACCGATGTCGTCGAGCGGCACCACCATGTCCGCCGCGCCCGTGGCGATGGCGGCTGCGGGCATTTGCGGATATTCCGCGCTCGCCTGACTCTGCACGATCAGGCGGCAGCCGGCGGCGCGCAACGCGTTCGCGCCCACCGAACCGTCGCGGCCGAGGCCCGTCAGGATCGCGCCGATCGCTCGCGGGCCGAAGCTGCGCGCAACGGATTCGAAGAGCCGGTCGATCGGCCGTTCGATCGCGCCGCCGGGACACGGCGACAGCACGAAGGAACCGTCCGGCAGCAATTCCACGAAGGCGTGCGGCGGGGCGACCATCAGCCTGCGCCCGCCGATGCGCGAGCCGGCGGTGATCCATTCGACCGGATACGCGAGTCGTTCGAAGACCCATAGTGTTGCTTCGGGCGGCAGGTGCATCATCAGCACGACCGTGAGCGGCAAATCTTTCGGCAGGCCGTCGACAAGACTGGCCGTGGCCATGTGCCCGCCCGCCGACGCGCCAATGACGATGAGATCGAAGGCGGACTCCGGAATCTGCTCCAGCCGGGACAGCGATGTCGGATCGGAAATCTGCACGCGCCACTCCTCGCGATGAAAAGATCCGTCTTTCAGGCTAGCACGAATGTGCGAAGCCAATTCGACGCCCATTCGACTCGCGTATTTTTTCCGATCGCTCGATCGGCGTATCTCGGGCACGATAGAACGGCAAGTTCGTTTCAATACCGAGGTCGAGCCATGCAAATCCAGACTGGTAATCTTTTCAGCTTCGAAGCGAAGCGCGGCAATGAGGAGCGTGTCGACATGCTCGTCACCGGAGAGCGTCTGAACGTGGAGCGGATCGTGTCCATGGGGCACGCGAGCCCCGAAGGATTCTGGTACGACGACTCGCGCGTCGAATGGGTCGTGCTGCTGTCGGGCGCGGCCGCGCTCGAATTCGAAGACGATTCGACGCTGCTCGAAATGCGTCCCGGCGATCATGTGCTGATCGAACCGCATTGCAGGCATCGCGTCGCATGGACGCATGCCGTCGAGCCGACCGTATGGCTCGCGATCTATCACGAACGCCGGGCCTGAAAACAAAAAATCAGCGTGTTTCAGCGCGGAACAGGCGGCAAACGTTTGCATCTGGCCGCTTTAACGCTTTCGCAACAATGAGGCGAATGACGCTGCGTCTTGTCACCGAAAGTTCATGAAGAAGCCTTAGCGTGCACTGTTTCTTCATACATCGGCCAGCGTTGTCATGCACTCAGCGTTCTCGAGCTTTCGCGGTTTTTCCGGGCAGAGAGATCTTCGTACTGCCGGCGATCTTTGCAGGGAAGTCCCCTTTGTCGACGCGGAGGGCTCCAATGCACTGGTGATGGAAATCTTCTCCGCGCGCCGCGACATGGGAAGCCTGGCCGTGATCGAAGGATTGCGCCCAATTGGGCTGATCAACCGCGATATCTTCATGTCGCAGATGAGCAAGCCTTTTCATCGCGAGCTTTACGACAAGAAGAGTTGCATCGCGTTCATGGACAAGGAGCCGCTGATCGTCGAAGCGGACGTGAGCATCGAAACCCTCGCATTCAGAACCGTCGATGCCGGCGAAAAGGCGCTCGTCGATGGTTTCATCGTCACGCGCGGCGGACGGTTCTCCGGCGTGGGCAGCGGCCTCGAACTCGTGAGCGCGGTCGCGCAAATGCAGGCGGAGAAGAACCGCCAGATCATGCAGAGCATCGAATATGCGAGCGTGATACAGCGCGCCATGCTGCGCGCATCCGACGACACATTGTCGACGCAGCTTCGCGATGTCGCGATGGTCTGGGAACCGCGCGATGTCGTCGGCGGCGACTTCTATCATTTCGCGGCGTTCCCGCATGGCTGGTTCGGTGCGGTGGCCGATTGCACCGGTCACGGCGTTCCCGGCGCGTTCATGACCTTGCTTGCTTCGGCGTCGCTGTCGAAGGCGATCGAGCAGATCGGTCCGCGCGATCCGGCTGCGTTGCTCGCGGCGGTCAATCGCAACGTCAAGGGCTTGCTGGGGCAAGTGAACGGCGATGCCGCCGGGCATCAATCGAACGACGGACTCGACACCGCGTTTTTCTGGCTCGATGCTTCGGAAAACGTGCTGCATTTCGCGGGCGCGCGCGTCGCGCTGCATATTCTCCCGCCCGATGCGGCGGAGTTTCAAACCATCGCGGCCGATCGCATGGGCGTAGGTTATGTCGACAGCCGCGCGGACTACGCGTGGAATCTGCGCGCGATTGCGGCTCCGGCCGGCAGCCTGATCTTCATTTGCACCGACGGGCTGACGGATCAGATCGGCGGCCCGCGAAACATTTCCTTCGGCCGGCGCCGCATTCTCGATGTGATCCACGCACATCGCGGCGAGTCGCCATGGACGATCTGCGAGCACGTTCGGCAGGCGCTCGCGCATTGGCAAGGCGTGCAGCCGCGCCGCGACGATGTCACGTTCTTTTGTGCCCGTATCTAGTCAATTCAAAGCATGTCTCAACTACTCGATCAGGACAGCGCCTTTTTCGATCTGGCGCAGCGACGCAATGTTCTCTTCTATCACAAGGGATATTTCTCGCATAACATCGTCGCGGCCATGGGCGAAGTCGTGAAGCTGCAACTGGAAGTCGCCGGCGTGAGCGGTCCGACGCGCCGCAAGCTCTTCTCTTCGTTTGTCGAGCTTTCGCAGAACATCGTTCATTACTCGTCGAATGCGCTTTTGCAGGGCAGCGAAGACGAAGGCGCGATACGCGAGGGCGCGGTATGCATCTCGATGGACGGCGAACATCACGTCATGTTATGCGTCAATCCGATGGCGACCGCCGAAGTGGAAAGCCTGCGTAACAAGCTCGAGCCGCTTCGCAACATGTCGCTCGAAGAGATAAGGCAGGCGTACAAGCTATCGCTGCGTTCGGATACACCCGAAGACAGCAAAGGCGCCGGCCTGGGTTTTCTGACGATGGCGCGCGATGCGAGCGCGCCGCTCGAATTCGCTTTTCATCCGCGTGCCGACGAACCCGGAACCACGCTGTTTTGCCTTATGGCCATCATCTGAGCAGGAAGGCACGAGAACATGGATAACTTTTATATTGCCGCCACGACGACATCGCCCGAGGTCGATTTGCGTTTCGATCAGCACGCGTTGTCGCTCAAGGGCGAGTCCTATCCCGAGAATGCGGCCGCGTTCTATGCGCCCGTCATCGAGCAGATGCGCAAGTATCTTGCCGAGCATGCCGGAGCCGTCGTCACGATCGACGTCGCGCTGACTTACTTCAATAGCTCGAGCACCAAGATGCTGTTCAGCATGTTCGACGCGCTCGATCAGGCAGCGCAATCGGGCAGCCGCGTATTGATGAACTGGTATCACGACGAGGAAGACGAGACCATCGCCGAGTTCGGCGAAGAACTGAAGGCCGATTTCCGCGCGATCGAATTCACCGACCGTCTCATCGCTCATCCGGGACGGTAGGCATGCCATCGACATCGTCCGACGATCCGACGCCGGATCTATTCCAGAACGAAAGTGCGGCGCTGGACAAGGCGCGCGCGATGCACGCGGCGCCCGATGCCGGCGCCGCGGAATATCGCCGGTCGTTGGGGGAACTCATCGATCATTTCGAGCGCCTCATGCGCGAAACGCGGCGTCTGATCGGGCGCAGCGACCGCGCGGAGCGCGAGATGCAGACGCTCGCGCAGCAATTGGCGCATCGCGCGTCGCACGATGCGCTGACGGGCGTGCTGAACCGCAGCGCCGTCATCGAGCAGGCCACGAAAGCGCTGCGCTCGACGAGCGCGGCGATGATCGTGCTCGATATCGACGAGTTCAAGCGGATCAACGATGACTTCGGGCATCCCACCGGCGATGCGGTGATTCTCGGCGTCGTCGATTGCCTGCGGCGCATCGTGGGCGATCAGGGTTTCATCGGACGCGTGGGCGGCGAGGAATTCACCGTGCTGTTGCCCGGACATGAACCGCACAGCGCCGCGCTGCTCGCCGAGCGCATGCGTGAGGCGATCAGCGATACGCTGGTCGTCGAGCCGGTGGATCGACGCATCACGGCGAGCTTCGGCATCAGCAATAATGCGGCGGGAACCGGCTTCGACATCGCATACGGGCTCGCCGATGCAGCGCTGTATCGTGCGAAGCGAAGCGGACGTAATCGCGTGGAAGTCGCCGATCAATAGGCGTATATCCGCTCTTGACGATTACTTTCTGCGTCGCTGATTCATAAGTTTGACTATATCGCTTGTCGGCGCGCTGGTTATCAGGCGCGCGATGTCGTCCAGATGAACCCAGCGGCATTTGGATATTTCGTTACTCGGGCGAGCTTTTGCCCGATTCGGGACTGCGCAGGAAAATACGTGATGGTGTTTCTGCTTGCCGCGAAAGTCGAAAAGATATTTGGCCGACTTTCCCGATAACCGCGTTTCTTCCCGAAGCTCGCGCAGTGCGGCATCCGAAAGATGTTCTCCACGTTTGAGTATTCCGCCCGGCAAGGCCCACTTCGACTGACTGCGGGCGACAAGAAGGATGCGCTTGCCTCTGCGACAGATCACGGTGGCGCGTTTCTTCAAACCGGTCTCCCTTTTACTTCCAGGTATTCTCGACGCGCTTCACGCGCCATCGAATCGGGCAGAGCCTGATTAGCTGTGTATGCTAATACAGAACCTTACTCACTCGGCAAGCTCGTAAAGCACGGGCGGCGTACACGCAACAGGCGGAAATCGCTTCATCAAACGGTCACAAACATGCGATGCGGCCAGTTCATTGTGGTAATGTCTGAGCCAGGCGATTTTTTGTTCAACTCGAGGCATTGAAATGGATAGGGATGGTGACTGGCCTTTGCCACGGCCAACCACTTTCTTCAAAGCCGACCGGCGTACTGCCGGATCGTCACTCTCGAAAACGAACTCAATAGCCAGTGCTTTCTCGTCACTGGCGACGCCGGTAATCGCGGAAGGAGTGCAAAGAGCGAAAGAGCTATCCACGACGAGCGATGCGCAAGATTTTCCCCGGCTTCGCGTCGCCTTCAGAATGCTCCGCGCTTTGTACTGGCGTATTCTCCCCATGCTCGAATTTTTCGACCCGTTATCAAGGGCGGGCACGGTCGCAACATCAAAGCGTTGACGTCCGTGCAGAACAAGCTGGGCGGGCTGAATCGGCGCAAGGGCAATGCGGCGAGCTGTCGATACACATACATTGAATCAGGAAATGGCTTACACAACACCGGAAATCACAGAACTCCTGGCGAAACAGGACGCGCTGAACAAGCAACTGGCCGAAGCGAAGGAACGCGAAACGCGCCAGGTGCTGATCGAAATCGTGCAGAAGATGCGCCAGTACGGCATCAGTCTGGAAGAGCTGTCAGGCAGCAAGCCGAAAGCGCAGGAACCGGTCAGGGAAGCGAAGTATCGCGATCCCATCGGCGGCGCGACGTGGAGCGGACGCGGCCGCGCGCCGCAATGGATCGTCGGAAAGAATCGCGATGATTTTCTCGCCGACACGCGCGCCACGAAGACGACCAAAGCCGCCGCGCAAGCCGCGCTGTTCGGCGACGAGGCCTGAAGCGAAGTCTTCGATCAGGCACGCTCACGGCGGCAAGAAAACATCGCTACAGAAAGGATTTTCCCTGAGCGAGAATCTTGTCGCAGACCTGCTTGGTGACTTGCTCCTTCAGCCCCGCACCGCTCAAGTCGAGCTGCTTGCCGTTGCCGCTATCCAGAATGCCTTTCGCGCCGTTCGTATAGCCTGAATCGCTGGAAGCCGAGCCGCCGAGCTTGCTCATCAGCCCGTCCTTGACGGATGACGCACTGCCGCCGAGATAGTTGTTCTTGACGCAATATTCGATAACGCCCGCGACATTGCTCGTGCTGCCCGACGTGAGCGAACCCATCGATAAGCCTCCGGTCAGGCCGCTCAAGTTGCCGAGTGCGCCGCCGCTGCTGCTCTCTTTACCTTGATTGAGCAGATTGCCGAGTTGAGCGTGAGCTACTGGAATGGTAAGCAGGACTGCAGTCAGGATTCCGCCGGCCAGAACATGACGCCTTGAGAAGATCATGGTGCCTCCGAGGTTTGATCTCTCACTATAGACGATGAACGCGCGCGGGTCGGCATCGACTGCGCGCGTTTCGATTCGTTGAAAAGTACCGGATATTCAAGCGCGAATCATCCGCCTGTTCCCGTGACGCGCCATACGACATTGCCGACGTCATCGGCGATGAGAAGGCCGCCGTCGCGATCCTGCGCCACGCCCACGGGTGCGCCGTATAGCTCTTTCTGATCCGCCGATGTGAAGCCGGTCACGACATCTTTCGGCGCGCCGACAGGCTTGCCGTTTTCGAATGCGACGTAGGACACGACATAACCGCTCAGCGGCGAGCGATCCCAACTGCCATGTTCGCCGATGAACGCGCCGCCCCGATATTGCGCCGGCAGATTGCCGCCGGTATAGAACGCCAGCCCGAGCGGCGCGACGTGCGAACCGATAGCGTAATCGGGCGGAATCGCGCGGGCGACGAGATCGGGGCGCTGCGGCTGCGCGCGTGAATCGACGTGCTGTCCGTAATAGCTATACGGCCAGCCATAGAACGCATTCTCTTTTACTGAAGTCAGATAGTCGGGGACGAGGTCCGCACCGATTTCATCGCGTTCGTTGGCAATTGCCCAGAGCTGCTTCGACTTCGGTTCCCATTGCAGTCCGGTCGGATTGCGAATGCCCGCCGCATAGATACGGCTCGCGCCCGTCGCCGTGTCGACTTCGAGAACGTCGGCGCGCCGGTATTCGACCTCCAGTCCGTTCTCGCCGACATTGCTGTTCGAGCCGACGCCGACATAGAGCTTCTTGCCATCGGGGCTCGCGAGCAGGGCCTTGGTCCAGTGATGATTGATCGTGTCCGGAAGATCGGCCAGCTCGACGCCGCGCTCGGCGATGCTCGTTTCGCCCGTCTTGTAGGGAAACTTGAGGATCGCGTCGGTATCCGCGACATAGAGCGTGTCGCCGATCAGTTGCATGCCGAACGGCGAATGCAGTTGATCGATGAACACATGCCGCTCCCACTCGCCACTCGCGCTTTTCCTCAACAGCGTGATGCGATTCGCGCCTTTCGCCTTTTTCCCCGACTTGCTCGCGATCAATCCGGCGATGAGTTGCTTGGGCGTCGTCACCGCTTCCTCGTTCGGGCTGTTGGATTCGGCCACGAGGACATCGCCGTTCGGCAGCGCGTAGACCTGACGCGGATGCACGAGACCGGACGCGATCTTTTCGATCCGCAATCCTTCCGCGACCTTGGGCGTCGCGCCGTTGCGCCAGCCGACGTATTCGGGAACCTGCATCGGCGGCGCGAAGAAGTTGCGTGCGTCCGGCAGTGGAGGCTTCTCGCCCGCCTGATGTTGCGCATCGTACTGCGCGTGTTCGTTGCATCCGCTCATCGATGCCGCGAATGCGATCGCGAGCGCGCCTATCATCATGCGCTTATTCATGAGCCGCCTCCGCGAGAACGAGCCGGTGCATGGCCATCGCGATATGACCGATGCTCAGAAACACCACGGTGATGACCGAGAGAATGACGTTCTCCGGAACCATCGCGTAGGCATCGCGGCTATGCACGAAGGCGTTGACGACAGCGGCGACGATCGCGATCAGATTGAGCCAGAAATCGATTCGTTCGATCCGCGAGACCGCGCGCCGCTTTTGCAGCCATACGTGACCGAGATTGAGCAGCCGCGGAACGATGGCGATGATGAGACCGGCCGTCACGAGCCACGCCGCGCCTTTTCCCCAGAACACATTGCGCGTGATGGCGTAGCTGATGTCGAAGATCAGCGTGCCGACAAAAAGCCCGTAAGGAATGGGATCGAGCAATTCGAATATCGCCGGAGCGAATTTCGATGGAGGTCTCGAAGTGGCGGATGAAGTGGACATAGCTTCTCTTCCCGAATGCGCGTGGTTTTTAGCCCTTGCGCATGCGGCATGCCCGCGCGCGTACTTCGTTGTTGACTCGTTGAAAGGAGAAGAGATGAAACGGTGTGCCTGTTTCGACAGGATTCAAGCGAAGGTCCGGCGTGATCGACGACGTAAGAAGCGCCTCGATCGATGTCGCACCTCGAACTCGGTGCGACATCGTCGGCCGCTCACAGCAGACGCGGATCCAGCGGCGGAGGCGCGGACGGTAGCGCGGGCAGCGGCGGCGGAAGATGAAGCTCCTTCAGCAGCGCGGCGCCGGGCCACGAATCGGGCAGCTTCGGCATCTCGGGAAGCTTCTTGCTATCGGGATTGGTCAGATACAGCATGCCGCCGTGAATGGCGGACATCGCATTGCGATGCATCGTTTCGACGCACGGCAGGTCGGTGATGGTCAGAGTGGTCATGGCAGGTCTCCCGGCAAAAATAAAAGTAATTGAATGGCGACGGACGAGTCGCCATTCGATCTTTTGCACAGGTTGTGCCAAGCGAAGCAGAGCGCGCCGGTCATCGGTTTCGCTCGAATTTATCGACGCATAACGGCGTACTCCGAACGACAGTTCGATCGCGCGATGTCGGCGCGCGCCCGACACTCAATCCAGCGCGACGACGGGAACCGACACGCGGCCTTCCATCAGTACGCGCGCGCTGCGGCTCATGATCGCTTTCTTCACTTGCCATTCGCCGTTCGCCTCGACGGCTTCAGCGCCGACGCGCAACGTGCCCGACGGATGCCCGAAGCGCACCGACTGACGCTCGCCGCCGCCCGCCGCGAGATTGACGAGCGTGCCCGGAATCGCCGCCGCCGTGCCGATGGCGACCGCCGCCGTGCCCATCATCGCGTGATGCAGCTTGCCCATCGACATCGCGCGCACGAGCACGTCGACATCGTCCGCGCCGATGCGCTTGCCGCTCGACGCGACGTATTCCTTCGGACGCGCGACGAACGCGATCTTCGGCGTGTGCTGACGTTTGGCGATTTCATCGAGGCTCTTGATGAGCCCCATGCGCAGCGCGCCGTATGCGCGAATGGTTTCGAAGCGCTTCAACGCGGCATCGTCGCCGTTGATCGCGTCCTGAAGCTCGGTGCCCTTGTAGCCGATGTCCTCCGCGTTCACGAAGATCGTCGGAATGCCCGCGTTGATCATCGTCGCCTTGAAGGTGCCGACGCCGGGCACGTGCAGATCGTCGACGAGATTGCCGGTCGGGAACATCGCGCCTTCCGCGCCTTCTTCCTCGGCGGCGGGATCGAGAAATTCGAGCTGCACTTCGGCGGCGGGGAACGTCACGCCATCGAGTTCGAAGTCGCCCGTTTCCTGGACGGCGCCGTTGGTCATCGGCACATGCGCGATGATCGTCTTGCCGATGTTCGCCTGCCAGATGCGCACGATTGCAATGCCGTTATCCGGAACGCGGTCGGGATCGACGAGGCCGCTCGTGATCGCGAACGGACCGACCGCCGCCGAAAGATTGCCGCAATTGCCGCTCCAGTCGACGAATGGCTTGTCGATGGCGACCTGGCCGAAGAGATAGTCGACGTCATGTCCGGCGCGCGCGCTCTTCGAGACGATGACCGTCTTGCTCGTGCTCGACGTCGCGCCGCCCATGCCGTCGATCTGCTTGCCATACGGGTCCGGGCTGCCGATCACGCGCAGAAAGAGCGCATCGCGCGCGGGGCCGGGCACGCGCGCCGCTTCGGGCAAATCGTTCAGGCGAAAGAAAACGCCCTTGCTGGTGCCGCCGCGCATGTAGGTCGCGGCGATCTTGATCTGAGGTGCGTGTGCCATGTGATTCGTATCCTTGATTGAATGTCAGGCCGCTTCTTTCGACGACTCCAGGAAGTCCTGCGCGAAGCGTTGCAGCACGCCGCCGGCTTCGTAGATCGAGACTTCCTCGGCCGTGTCGAGCCGGCACGTCACGCTCACTTCGACGCGTTCGCCGTTCGCACGATGGATGACGAGCGTGAGATCAGCACGCGGCTTGCGCTCGCCGATGACGTCATAGGTTTCGGTGCCGTCGATGCCGAACGTCTGCCGATTTTCGCCCGGCTTGAATTCGAGCGGCAGCACGCCCATGCCGATCAGGTTCGTGCGATGAATGCGCTCGAAGCCTTCCGCGACGATCGCTTCGACGCCCGCGAGACGCACGCCCTTCGCGGCCCAGTCGCGCGACGAGCCTTGTCCGTAATCCGCACCCGCGACGATGATGAGCGGCTGCTTGCGCTCCATATACGTTTCGATGGCTTCCCACATGCGCGTGACGCGGCCTTCGGGTTCGATGCGCGCGAGCGAGCCTTTCTTCTGTTGACCATCGACGATGGCCATTTCGTTGATGAGCGTCGGATTCGCGAACGTCGCGCGCTGCGCCGTCAGATGATCGCCGCGATGCGTCGCGTACGAATTGAAATCCTCTTCGGGCAAGCCCATTTTCGCGAGATATTCGCCGGCCGCGCTGTTCGCGAGAATCGCGTTGGACGGCGAGAGATGGTCCGTCGTGATGTTGTCGCCGAGCACCGCGAGCGGGCGCATGCCCTTGAGCGTGCGAGCGCCTGCAAGCGCGCCTTCCCAATACGGCGGACGGCGAATGTAGGTGCTTTGCGCGCGCCAGTCGTAGAGCGGGCTGATGGCTTCGCCGCTTTGCGCGGTCAACGCGAACATCGGTTCGTAGACGCGACGGAACTGCTCGGGCTTCACGCTTTGTTTGACGATGGCGTCGATTTCCTCATCGCTCGGCCAGATGTCCTTCAGATACACGGGCTGGCCGTTCTTGCCGATGCCGAGCGCATCGCGTTCGATATCGAAACGGATCGTGCCCGCGATCGCATACGCGACGACGAGCGGCGGCGACGCGAGAAACGCCTGCTTCGCGTACGGATGAATGCGGCCGTCGAAATTGCGGTTGCCGGACAGCACGGCGGTCGCGTACAGATCGCGATCGATGATCTCCTGCTGGATCGCCGGGTCGAGCGCGCCGGACATGCCATTGCACGTCGTGCACGCGAACGCGACGATGCCGAAGCCGAGCTTTTCCAGATCGGGCAACAGACCGGATTCCTGCAGATACAGTTCGACCGCTTTCGAGCCCGGCGCGAGCGACGACTTTACCCACGGCTTGCGCGTGAGACCTTGCGCATTCGCATTGCGCGCGATGAGCGCCGCCGCGATCACGTTGCGCGGATTGCTGGTGTTCGTGCAACTCGTGATCGCCGCGATGATGACCGCGCCGTCCGGCATCTGCCCCGGCGTTTCTTCCCATTTGCCCGCGATGCCGCGCGTCGCCAGTTCGGACACCGGCAGGCGCTTGTGCGGATTCGAGGGACCCGCCATGTTGCGCACGACCGTCGACAGATCGAAGCGCAACACGCGTTCGTATTCCGCGTGCGTCAACGAATCGGCCCACAGGCCAGCGGTTTTCGCGTAATGCTCGACGAGGCTCACTTGCTTGTCGTCGCGGCCCGTGAGACGCAGATACTCGATCGTCTGCTCGTCGATATGGAACATCGCGGCGGTCGCGCCGTATTCGGGCGCCATGTTCGAGATCGTCGCGCGGTCGCCGAGCGTGAGGCTCGACGCGCCTTCGCCATGGAACTCGAGATACGCGCCGACGACCTTTTCCTTGCGCAGGAATTCGGTGAGCGCGAGCACGATATCGGTCGCCGTGATGCCCGGCTGACGCTTGCCCGTCAGCTCGACGCCGACGATATCCGGCAGACGCATCCACGATGCGCGGCCGAGCATCACGTTCTCCGCTTCGAGCCCGCCGACGCCGATCGCGATGACGCCGAGCGCATCGACGTGCGGCGTGTGGCTGTCGGTGCCGACGAGCGTATCGGGATACGCGATGCCATCGACCGCGTGAATCACCGGCGACATGCGCTCCAGATTGATCTGATGCATGATGCCGTTGCCCGGCGGAATCACATCGACGTTCTTGAACGCCTTCTTCGTCCAGTTGATGAAATGGAAACGATCTTCGTTGCGCCGGTCTTCGATCGCGCGATTCTTCGCGAACGCATCCGGATCGAAGCCGCCGCATTCCACCGCGAGCGAATGATCGACGATGAGCTGCACCGGCACGACCGGATTCACCTTCGCGGGATCGCCACCCTGGTCCGCGATCGCGTCGCGCAGGCCAGCGAGATCGACGAGCGCGGTCTGTCCGAGAATGTCGTGGCAGACGACGCGCGCGGGAAACCACGGAAAATCGCGCTCGCGCTTGCGTTCGACGAGCTGCATCAGCGATTGTTCGAGGATCGCCGGATCGCAGCGGCGCACGAGATTCTCGGCGAGCACGCGCGAGGTGTAGGGCAGCTTGTCATAAGCGCCGGGCGCGATCGCTTCGACGGCTGCGCGCGCGTCGAAGTAATCGAGTGTGGTGCCGGGCAGGGGTTTGCGGTTTGCAGTGTTCATCGCCGTGTCTCGGTCATGGCATGGTCTTTCGCGCGCCATGCTCAAAAGGTATTGTGGGGAAGACCCCTTCGACTGGAAATCCGGGCTATTTTAGGCGCCGATTTCAAAAATAACCCGCCGCCGGCGCGGCGACGGGCCGAAGCTCTTCACGGATCTCGCGTATCACCGTAAAGAGGGCTGATGCGCTTTACGCACGCTTTGCCAGCGGGACGAACTCGAGGTTCTCCGGACCGGTGTAATTCGCGCTCGGCCGGATGATCTTGTTGTCGATGCGTTGCTCGATGATGTGCGCGCTCCA
>NZ_JALQDV010000065.1:0-73949 GCF_023631045.1 Caballeronia sp. AZ7_KS35
TTGCCGACGGTGCACAGCGCGGTATTGCCCGCCGTCACGCCCGACAGCGCGACGGATTTCTTCGGCTTGAATGCGCCCGCGCTTGCGGTGCTGTTGTCTGCTTCGCTCATGAATTTGTCTCCTGAAACAAGGGTTATTTCTTCGCTGCGAACAATTGGTCGAGCTTGTCTTCGTAGGCGTGATAGCCGAGGTATTTGTACAGGTCGGCGCGCGTCTGCATCGTTTCGACGGCGGCCTTTTGCGTGCCGTCGCGCTTCACCGTCTCGTAGAAGTTCAAGGCCGCTGCGTTCATCGCGCGATACGCGCCGCAACAATACAACGCGATGTCGACGTTCGCATCCTTCAGTTCATCGACGGTGAAGAGCGGCGTCGAGCCGAACTCGGTCAGATTCGCGAGGATCGGCACGCGCACCGCAGCCTTGAAGCGGCGATAGTCATCGAGCGATTTCATCGCTTCGGGGAAGATCATGTCCGCGCCCGCTTCGACATACGCGACGGCGCGCTCGATCGCCGCGTCGATGCCTTCGGCGGCGGCCGCATCGGTGCGCGCCATGATGACGAACGAATCGTCGGTGCGCGCATCGACGGCGGCTTTCACGCGATCGACCATTTCGCCGGTCGGCACGACTTCCTTGCCCGGACGATGCCCGCAGCGCTTCTGTCCGACCTGATCTTCGATATGTACCGCCGCCACGCCCGCCTTGATGAACGAGCGGATCGTGCGCGCGATGTTGAATGCGCCGCCCCAGCCGGTGTCGATATCGACCATCAGCGGCAGCGACGAGGCGTCGGTGATGCGGCGCGCGTCGATCAGCACGTCTTCCATCGTGCTGATGCCGAGGTCGGGCATGCCGAGCGAATTCGCGGCCACGCCGCCGCCCGACAGATAGAGCGCCTTGAACCCGACGGCTTCGGCCATCTTCGCGGCGTAAGCGGTGATCGCGCCGACGACCTGCAGCGGCGATTCCTCGCGGACGGCCTGGCGGAACCGCGCGCCGGCGGTCTGTGCGGACTGGATTTCGGAACTCACGTTTGTCTCCTGAAAAAGTGCTACGTATAAGAGCAACTACCTTGCCAGCTGCCGATATTTTTATAACCTGTTGATTTTTATGAGTTTGGACGTTTCGGCTCCCAGCGCTTCATTTCAGGTCTGAAATTTCTTGTTTCGAAACTGAAATCCGTATCGCATACTGGATTTTTTTGCGCAGACGATCATGCAAACGGAAACCGCGGCGCGCCCGCGCATCTGGGCTGTCGGCATCAGCCGGCTAAGGGATTTGTTCATCGATCTCGTCGACACCTACGCCGATCGCGCCGAACTCGATGTCGTGGCGCTCGGCTTCGAGGATGCCGCGAACAGCATCGAATCGGCGCGCGACGGCCGGCCGGATGTCGTCGTGGCGGGCGGCTCGAACGGCGCTTATCTGAAGAGCCGCGTGTCGGTGCCGGTCGTCGTCATCAGTCCGACCGGCTTCGACGTGATGCATGCGCTCACGAAGGCGCGGCGCGAGGGCGCGAGCGTCGCGCTCGTCACGCACGGCGACACGCCCGCGGAAATTCGCCGCTTCCTCGCCGTGTATGGCATCGACGTGATTTGCGCGTCCTATCGCTCGGCGCAGGACGCCGAAAACCTCGTGCTCGATCTGCGCGATCGCGGCGTCGATGTGGTCGTCGGCCCCGGCCTCGTCGCGGATCTGGCGGCGGACGCGGGCATGAGCGCGGTGTTTCTGTATTCGCGCACGTCGGTCGTCGCCGCGTTCGAGACGGCGCTCGAAGTCGCGCAGGCGATGCGCCGCGAAGTCGCGCGGCGCAATCGGCTCGACAACCTGTTGCAGCATCTTCGCGATGGCGTCGTCGCCGTCGATGCGCTTGGCCGCATCGAAGCGATCAATCGGCGGCTCGCCGCCGCGCTCGGCATCGCGGATGCGTCGCGCGCCGTCGGACAGGCGTTGCTCGATGTCGCGCCCGAACTCGACGGCGTGCTGCCTTCCGCCGACGGCGACGTGTTCGGCGCGGTGCGCGGCGTGAGCTACGCGATCCATCGCGGACCGCTCGCAAGCGATGGCGCGTCGGGCGGCACGATCTTCACCTTCCAGGAATCGCGCGCGGTCGAGCGGCTCGACCGGACGCTGCGCTCGCGGCAGGGCGCGCAGGAATTCGTCGCGCGTTATCGGCTGGAGGATGTCGTCGGCGAATCGGAGTCGATCGAGCGCGTGCGTTCGCTCGTGCGCCGCTACGCGAAATCCGACGCCACCGTGCTGATTCTCGGCGAAAGCGGCACGGGCAAGGAGATGGTCGCGCAGAGCATGCATCGGCTGAGCCGCCGCAAGGACTTTCCGTTCGTCGCGATGAACTGCGGCGCGTTTCCCGAAGCCCTGCTCGAAAGCGAGCTTTTCGGTTACGAGGAGGGCGCGTTCACCGGCGCGCGCAAGGGCGGCAAGGCGGGGCTGATCGAGGCGGCGCATCGCGGCACCTTGTTTCTCGATGAAATCGGCGAGATGCCGCCGTCGCTGCAAAGCCGGCTGCTGCGCGTGCTGCAGGAGCGCGAAGTGATACGGCTCGGATCGACGGAGCCGACGCGCGTCGATATTCGCGTGATCGCGGCGACGCATCGCACGCTCGCGCAAGGCGTCGCCGATGGTTCGTTTCGCGCCGATCTTTTTTATCGCATCAATATTCTGAGCATCGCGTTGCCGCCGTTACGCGCACGTTCCAGCGACGTCCTGCTGCTGGCGACCGCGCTGCTGACACAGGCCGCGCGGCGCGACAAGGCGCTTGCGTCGCGCGTGCCCGATCGCGAAGCGGCGGCGCGCGTGCTCGCGCCGCTGGAAGATGCGCTGTGCCGATATCCGTGGCCGGGCAATGTTCGCGAGTTGCAGAACATCGTCGAGCGTATCGCGGTGGAGTTATCGGATCGGGATGCGCCCGTTGCACTCGCGCTCGACGAACTGGAAGCGATCGCGCCGGAGCTGTTCGAGGACAAGTCCGACGCAAACGCGGACCGCTCGCTGCGCGATCTCAGCCGATCGGTGGAAGCCGATCAGGTCCGCGCATCGCTGGCTGCGTTCGGCGGCGATCGCGATGCCGTCTGCAAGGCGCTCGGCATCAGCAAGACGACGTTGTGGCGAAGGCTCAACGCGAAGCCGAAAAGCTGACGAGCCGCGTAAATGTGTCCGTAAGCTCGCGCTGCTAGCATCTCCTCTCTTTCCCAATCCAGAACCTAACGAACTCATGAAAAAGGCTGTCATTGCTGTGTTTGCCGCTGGTGCGGCATTTTTTTCCGTCGCTCCGGCTTTCGCCGCTTCGCACAATCACCATCAGGTTTGCCACAAGGTCAAAGTGCATCATCACTGGGAACGCCACTGCAAGTAAGCGCGTTTCGCAGCCGAAGGCGATGAGCCCCGTTCGCATCTTCCGACGGGGCTTTTTTTCGTCTCGCGACGCCGCGATCGCGCCGTGAAAGCGCGCTGTTAACAGTCGCCGTCGCCTATACTTTTTTCGAAGTCAATCGATATCCATACTGCGGCTTTCCCGAACGGAAGCGCTGTTGCTCATGCGCCATTGCCGCCTTGTCCTGCTTCCTCTCTGCCTCTTTATGCACGCAAAGAAAACGCGGCGCGTCAATACGTGCGGCCGCTTCACTTTCATTCGATGAGGACACCATGGCTACCTACATCATGCTGCTGAATTGGACCGATCAGGGCGTGCGTACCGCGAAGGACACGGTCGATCGCGCGCGCGCATTTCGCGAAGCGAGCAAGGCGATGGGCGCGACCATCGGCGCACTGCACTGGACGCTTGGCGCATACGATCTCGTTACATCGTTCGATGCACCCGACGATGAAACCGCGACGCGCCTCGGCCTCGCGCTCGGCGCACTCGGCAACGTCCGATCGACGACGATGCGCGCGTTCGGCGAAAGCGAGATGGAACGCATCGTCGGGGGATTGAAGTGAATCGGATAACTTAATAACGCATCGACCTCTGCATTTCGTGTGCCCGGGCGCGGCACGGTCATTGCGCAACTCGTGATCGAGCAGACGGAAACGCCTGCGTCCTAATTTCCAGTCCGATCAAGGAGGGAGGGATCATGAACAAGGCAATTGGCGCACTCATCGCGGCTGTAGCCGCGGCGGCACTGTCGAGCGGCGTTTATGCGCAGACGGCGGGAGGATCGAGCGGCTCGACGGGCAGCACGGCCAGCCCGGCGAATCAGGTGAACGGCGCGACAGGCGGATATGGCACGCCGGGCACCACCCATTCCGGCAGCGGCATGGCCGCCAAGCCCAATAGCGGCTTGCCGAGCAGCACGAATAGCACGACGAAGTCCGACGCGCCCGCGCCGAAGAGCAACAACACCTTGGCAACGCCGAGCGTCGTATCGCCGGCAGCCGGCCAATAACGCGGTATGAAAGACGGCGACCCATGCATCGGGTCGCCGGGCGTTGTGCGCTGCAATGCGTAGCAGGCGGATGTCGCAAGTTGCGACATCCGCATGGACAGGACTTCGGCAGGGTGTCCGATTTTGCGACAAACCCTGCCGATGCCGTCATCACAGAACGCGAAGGCCATCCACGCAGGCTCACGCGATGCCCCCGCTCGCATCGCGATTGGCGTGGTCCTTGCTCTTATCCCGGCGCATCGCTTCAGGCGAAGCATCGACGATAACGAACAAGGAGACATCACGTGAAGGCTGCCGTGCTGCATGAGTACGACGAAACGTTGTCCCGCGACGAATTCGTCCGCTATCAAGACGTCCCCACTCCCGAAATCTCGCGGCCCGACGATGTGATCGTCCGGATCGGCGGCGCGGGTGTGTGCCGGACCGATCTGCATATCGTCGAAGGCATCTGGCGCAGCAAGGTCGATATCGCGCTGCCCTACATCATGGGCCACGAGAACGCCGGCTGGGTCGAGGCGGTCGGGCGGGGCGTCGAAAGCGTCAAGGTGGGCGATCCGGTCATCTGCCATCCGCTCGTCACGAGCGGCCACTGTCTCGCGTGCCGGCGCGGCGACGACATGCACGCGACCGAAAGCCGTTTTCCCGGCATCAACGCGAACGGCGGCTATGCCGAATATCTCGCGACCGGCGAACGTTCGCTGATCCGCCTGCCGTCCACGCTCGCGCCGAAGGACGTCGCGCCGTACACCGACGCGGGCCTCACTGCCTATCGCGCCGCGAAGAAGGCATCGCGTCATCTTTTGCCGGGGCAGTTCGCCGTCGTGATCGGCGCGGGCGGTCTGGGTCACATCGGCATTCAGGTGCTGAACGCGCTGTGCGCGGCGGAGATCATCGTCGTCGACCGATCGGAGACCGCCCTCGCGCTCGCGAAGGAATGCGGTGCGCATCATACGGTTCAGGGCGGCGACGACGCCGTCGAGCGCGTGCTCGAACTCACGCAAGGCAACGGCGCGGAAGCCGTGATCGATTTCGTCGGCGAAGGCAACGCGATCGCGCAAGGCCTCGCGATGACGCGCAACGCGGGCTTCTATTACATCGTCGGCTACGGCGGAAAGATCGACATTCCGACGATCGACATGATCACGAGCGAAAAGACCATCGTCGGCAATCTGGTCGGCACGTATCCGGAACTCGTCGAGCTGATGGCGCTGGCCGATCGCGGACTCGTCCATCTCGCGACGCGCGAGTATCGACTGAGCGAGGCGAATCAGGCGCTGCGCGACCTGCATCACGGCAAGGTGAAGGGACGCGCGGTCCTCATTCCGTAACGACCGGCCGGCCTCGCGACAGACGAGGCCCGCAAGCCAGGCTTTCAGCGGAGAACGCCATGACTGCGCAGGGCCAACCCACGCCCATATCGGAGCGCGTGCGGCTCGTGATCGAGCTCACGTGGATCAATTCGGAGCATCTGCGAAGCAAGAGCCGTTTCGCGGGCGTCGAAATCGAACTCGAAAGCGCGCTGGCCGCGAGCCGGCCCGAAGCGCGCACGTCGCTGCAATTGTTGCGCATCGAAATGCTGCGCGATCAGCTTTGGGAAGCGGACCGGGCGCTGAGCGCGCTGGAGGAAGAGCGCGCGCGTCTGGAGGCGGCGCTCGCGAACGCGGAGGCGGCGACGCGCACCGCGCATGGCCGCGATCCGCGATGAACGTAAGCGCGCCCACGCCGCTCGTCGAGCTGCTCGGCGCGTGCTGGACGGCGCACGCGAGCGTGACGGCGGCGGCGTGGAATGTAGGCGGGACTCACGCGGGCTTCCCGCTCGGCGATGGAACGCTCGTGCTCGCGTCGGGCGAATGGGAAGGCGGTCCGCAACTCAAGGCGCACGAGACGCGCGGCGTCGAGTTGATCAAGGCCACCGCGCCGCCGCCGCCGCTCGCGCGCTTTGCGATCCACGATGGCGCGAGCCTCGGGCTCGCCGCCGATGCCGATGGCGGCTTTCTGAGCGCGGGCGATGACGGCAGGCTCGTGCAGATGGACATCGATGGCAATGTGCGCCAGCTCATAGCGCAGCACGGCCGACGAATCGATCACGTCGCCGTCTCGCGCTCGGGCGTGCGCGCGTATGCGAGCGGCGCGCTGGTGCGGCTCATCGGCGCGATGGAAAGCGAGTTGACGCTGCCCGCTTCATCGACCGCGCTGATGTTCGCGCCAACGGCGCAGCGACTCGCCATCGCTCACGCGGGCGGCGTCACGCTGTGGGATACGCGCGCCGCGACGTCGCGGCTCTTTGCGTGCGCCGGATCGCCGCGCGCGATCGCGTGGAGTCCCGATGCCCGGTATCTCGTCGCGGGCACGGAAGGCAACGCGCTGCACGGCTGGCGTCTTCCCGATGGCGACGATATCGAACTCGGCGGCTATGCGCTGCAGCCCGGCTCGCTGTCGTTCTCGGCGGACGGCCGCGTGCTCGTCACGAGCGGCGGACCGCGCGCGGTGTGCTGGCGCTTCGATCCGCCCGATGCGGATGATCGTCCGCGCGAATGCGGCGTCGCGGGCAGCGCGCCGGTGAGTGTCGTCGCGTGTCATCCGTCGTTGCCGCTGATCGCGGTCGGTTATCGAAGCGGCGCGGTGCTGTTGTGCCAGCCCGGCGGCGCGGACGTGCTGTTCGTCCGGGCCAACGGCGGCGCGGCGATATCCGCGCTTGCGTGGGCGCCCGACGGCGGGCGTCTCGCCTATGGCACCGAAGCCGGCGAGATCGCGCTCGTGTATTTGCCGCACGCGTTATTCCGCATTTCAGGTTCGCATTAGACGCTCGAGGGAGACGGAGATGACGACCGATGCATCCACGAAGGAAGCGTTTTTCGAGCGGCTCGGCGCGCTGTCCGACGACATGATCGCCGCGCATGGCCGCGACTTCGCGATGGGCGCGCTGATACTCGCCGCGCGTTTCATCGCACAAGGTCAGCCGGTCGCGGATGCGGCGAATGCAAGCGCGAGCAAGATCATCGTCGACCATTGAGTGATGTCGCAATTCGGGACACCGTAAGAAATTCGATCGTCGCGTTCCACGACACAAGCGCATCGAAAACCCATGAAACACGGCGTATTCGCGGATGGCACGCTTGTCGCTCTTCATGCTGCCGTGCCGATGCAAACGGCGCAATCGCCCTGTAACCGGACAAGGAGAGCTCGATGTCAGAAGCATTAACGCTCAACAAGATCACATCCCAGCGAGGCATCAGTATCGGCGAGGCGGCAAAACGCGTCGCCGATCTCGGCTGGACACCCAGTTACGTTCAGGAAGCGATGACCTTCCCGACGGACTACAAGATCAGCAAGGCGCCGCGCGATCCGATGAAGCAGGTGCTGCGCTCGTATTTCCCGATGCAGGAGGAAAAGGACAACCGCGTCTACGGCGCGCTCGATGCCGCGCTGCGCGGCGACATGTTCCGCAATGTCGAACCGCGCTGGGTCGAATGGATGAAGCTGTTCCTCGCGATCATTCCGTTCCCGGAAATCTCGGCCGCGCGCTCGATGGCGATGCTGGGCCGTCTCGCGCCCGGCGAAGAACTGCGCACGGGCTTCACGATGCAGATGGTCGACGAGTTCCGCCACTCGACGATCCAGATGAATCTGAAGAAGTGGTACATGGAGAACTACATCGATCCGGCGGGTTTCGACATCACCGAAGCCGCGTTCGGCAAGTGCTACGCGACGACCATCGGACGTCAGTTCGCTGAAGGCTTCCTCACCGGCGACGCCGTGACGGCCGCCAACGTGTTCCTGCAAGTGGTCGCGGAAACGGCGTTCACGAATACGCTGTTCGTCGCGATGCCGTCGGAAGCCGCGCGCAACGGCGACTACGCGCTGCCGACGGTGTTCCTTTCCGTGCAATCGGATGAGAGCCGTCACATCGGCAACGGCCATTCGCTGATGATGTCGGTCATCAACGACCCCGACAATCATCTGCTGCTCGAACGCGATCTGCGTTACGCGTTCTGGCAGAACCACGCGATCGTCGATGCGGCTATCGGCACGTTCATCGAATACGGCACGACGGACCGCGACAAAAAGAAGGAGTCGTATGCGGAGCTGTGGCATCGGTGGATCTACGAAGACTATTACCGCACCTACATGCTGCCGCTCGAAAAGTACGGCATCAAGATTCATCACGACGATGTCGCCGCCGCGTGGGATCGCCTCGTCAAGAAGAACTACGTGCACAAGGTCGCGCAGTTCTTCTCGGTCGGCTGGCCGGTGAACTTCTGGCGCATCGAGGCGCAGACCGAGAAAGACTTCGAGTGGTTCGAGCACAAGTATCCCGGCTGGTATGCGGAGTTCGGCGAGTACTGGAAGTGGTACGCGAAGAAGAGCGTGCCCGGCCAGACCAACATGCTGTTCGATCAGGAGAACGGCTACGTGTATCCGCATCGCTGCTGGAGCTGCCTCGTGCCGTGCCTGATTCGCGAGGACTTCTGCGTCGATGAAGTCGACGGCAAGCTCTACACGTATTGCTCGGAGTTATGCCGATGGACGCACAAGGTCGCGTTCGCGTCGGAATACGAAGGCCGCCCGACGCCCGCGATGGGCCGTTTCAGCGGGCGCCGCGAATGGGAAGAGGTCTATCACGGCTGGGACCTCGCGGATTGCATCAAGGATCTCGGCTTCGTGCGCAGCGACGGCAAGACGCTCGTGCCTCAACCGCATCTGCGTTTCGACAACCGCGACATGTGGACGCTCGATGATGTGCGCGGCCACACGATCCAAAGCCCGATCGTGTTGATACGAGAGATGACGCCGGAGCAGCGCGAGAAGCACATCGCGGAGTATCGCGCGGGCTTCACGATCAATCCGTGCAATTGACCGATGCGAGGGAGGCGCGTATGAGCGGCGATGAGTCTGTGACGCACACGGTCCGCTTCGAGCCGGTCGGTGTGGAGATGTCGGTCGAGGAAGGCGAAACCGTGCTGGAAGCGGCGTTCCGTCAAGGCATCGCCGTCATGCACGGATGCAAGGAAGGGCAGTGCAGCAGTTGCAAGTCGTTGCTGGTCGAAGGCGACGTAGAGATGAAGAAGTATTCGACCTTCGCGCTGCCCGACTACGAGAAGGAATCGGGTCACGTCTTGCTTTGCAGGACGCTGGCCTACAGCGATCTCACCGTCGAACTGCTCAACTACGACGAAGACCTGATGCGCCGCTCCATACCCGTCGCCGAATACGACGCGACCGTCACGAGCATCGCCGCGCTCACGCACGACATCAGGCTGCTCGAAGTGGAACTGAGCCGTCCGTTGCGTTACTGGGCGGGGCAGTACGTCGATCTGACGCTGCCATCGGCGGGCATCACGCGCTCTTTCTCGATGGCCAATCCGCCCGATGGCGAACGGCGCCTCTCCTTCATCATCAAGAAGTACCCGAACGGCGCGTTCTCGTCGCGGCTCGACGAAGGTCTCAAGCCCGGCGACCGGATGATCGCGAAAGGTCCGTACGGCACCTGCTTTCGACGCGAGGATCAGCCCGGCCCGATGGTTCTCGTCGGCGGCGGATCGGGGATGTCGCCGCTGTGGTCGATCTTGCAGGACCACGTCGCGAGCGGCGAAGAGCGGCCCGTGCGCTTCTTCTACGGCGCGCGCACGCGCCGCGATCTGTTCTATCTCGACGAGTTCGCGGACTTCGCTGACAAGCTGCCGGACTTCCGCTTCATACCGGCGCTCTCGAACGCCGAACCCGCCGACGAGTGGACGGGCGAGACGGGCTTCATCCACGAAGTCGTGAGCCGCACGTTGCGCGACGAAGCGCTCGCGGGCGATATCGATGCCTACACGTGCGGTCCCACGGCGATGATCGACGCCGTGATCCCGGTGCTGCAAATGGCCGGCGTAGAACCGGAACGGCTGTATTTCGACAAGTTCACGCAGGCGGTCCGATGACGGCCCGTCGCCCTGATATTCGCTGATCGGAAAGGAGACATGACATGAGTACGTCGACGGAGCAGTCATCGCCGCTTAAGTCGGGCGCTGCGGGCGCGGCGCAGTTCGTGGGCTGGGACAGCCGCAAGTACAACTATTTCGAACCGAAAGGACGCAAGGCAAGCCATTACGAAGACATGACCGTCGACGTGCAGCCAGACCCGAAGCGCTATCTCATTCAGGACTGGATACTGCAATTCGCCGACGGCACGCCGACCTATTCCGAAACGTGGACCGCCGCGCAATGCTCGGACTGGCACACGTTCCGCGCGGTCGATGAAGAATGGGAGCGCACGCACTATCAGCGCCAGTCGACCATCGTCGGAATGATTACGAACGCGATCGGCAATGCGCGGCGCTCGGGCGCGGTCAAGCGCTTCGACAAAGCCTGGGTGAAGGTGCTCGAACATCATCTCGGCGCGTACAAGCACGCGGAATTCGGGCTCGGCACGGCGACCATGCACGCGCAGCGCTACGGCTACACGCAGATGATCAACAGCGCGATCCTGACCAATGCATCGTACAAACTGCGCTTCGCTCAGGACTTGACGTTGTATCTCGGCGAGATCGCGCTCGATCTGCCGGGCTTCGATCTCGATGCGGGCAAGGAGCACTGGCTCAACGATCCGATGTGGCAGGGCACGCGCCGCGCGATCGAAACCATCGGCGGCGCGACCGATTACCTCGAAAAGTATTTCGCGGTGAACGTCGTGTTCGAGCCGCTCGTCGGCGATCTCTTTCGCAGCGGCTTCATCATGCAAGTGGCTGCCGCGCAGAACGACTTCGTGACGCCGACCGTGGTATCCGCCGCCGAAGGCGACTACGAGCGCAATCTCGCCAACGCGGTCGAGCTGTTCCACATGCTCGCCAACGATCCCGCGCATGGCGATGCGAACCGCGCGCTCTTCGGCGCATGGCTCGACAAGCATGGCGCGCTCGCCGCCGATGCCGCGAAGCATCTTCAGCCGATCTGGTCCATTCCGCACGCGAAAGCCGCGCAATACACCGACGCCCTGAGCAGTTCGGTCGAGCGCGCGCAACTGATCGCGAAGGAAGTCGGCATTCCGTTTTCGCTCTCCATTCAAGCCTGAATCCACCGCGAACAGGAGCCGCTCATGTCAGTGCATACCGACAACATCTTCAAGCCGATCAAGGATCTTCGCTTCGATCAGACCATCTCGCATCAATGCGGCGTCACGATGAACGACAGCGTCGAGGCGCGCGCGATTGCGGAACTGATGGCGACGAAGCCGGGCATCACCGTGACGTATCTGCCCGCGATGATCCGCATCGACGGGCAGGGAAAGATCGAGTTCAAGATGGGCGAAATCAGCGACGTGCTGGGCCGCGAGATGACGCCACATCTGTTCGAGATATCGACATCGACGCATTACGGACGGATGGTGATGGTCGACGACGATACCGTCGTGCTGTTCGGCAACATGGAAGACGCAATGGCCTACGAATGAAAACGTTCGCGGGTGCGCCCGCGAGCGACAACCCCACGGAGACAGCAACATGTTCAGAACCCAGGACGGCGAGGACATTTTCATCATCGACGGGCACGTTCATCTTTGGGACGGCAGCAAGGCGAACGTGAAGAACGTGCATGGCCAGCAGTTCATCGACTGCTTCTATGCGTATCACAAGAACCTGAGCCCGAAGGAATACCTGTGGCCGAAAGAAAAGTTCGACCAGTACGGCGAAGCGGTCATGTATGAAGACCTTTTCGTCACCGGTTACGACGACATGGCGATCTGCCAGCCGACCTATCTGACCGACTTCTACAAGAACGGCTTCAATACCACCGAAGCGAACTATGTGGTGAAGAAGAAGTATCCGCATCGGTTCATCGTGAACGGCGCGTTCGATCCGCGTGACGGCGAAGCGGGGCTCGAACGTCTCGAGGAGCTGGTGCAGTTGTACAAGATTCAGGGCGTGAAGCTCTACACGGCCGAATGGCGCGGCGACAGCAAGGGCTACAAGCTCTCCGATCCGGGCGCGTACCGGTTTCTCGAACGCTGCGAGAAGCTCGGCATCAGGAACATTCACGTTCATAAAGGACCGACGATCCTGCCGCTCAATCGCGATGCGTTCGATGTCGCCGATATCGACGACGTGGCGACGAGCTTCCAGAACCTGAACTTCATCGTCGAGCATTGCGGCTTGCCGCGTCTCGATGACTTCTGCTGGATCGCCACGCAGGAGACGAACGTGTATGGCGGCCTCGCGGTCGTGCTGCCGTTCATCCACACGCGGCCGGAATACTTCGCGCATGTGATTTCGGAGCTGCTGTTCTGGATCGGCGAGGACCGCATTCTCTACGGCAGCGATTACGCGATCTGGTCGCCGAAGTGGCTCATCGACAAGTTCATGGCGTTCGAGTTGCCCGAATCGGTCGCGAAGGAAACGGGCGCGAAGCTGTCGCTGGAGGCGAAGAAGAAAATCCTCGGGCTGAATGCGGCGCGTCTGTACGGCATCGATATCGAGGCGCAGAAGAAGCTGCTCGAACAGACGCCGCAAAGCGCGGTCGCGCACGCATGAGCGCCGCGAGCGCGGTGAGCGAACCGGCGGCGCAAGTGTGGGAGCGGCTCGCATCCGTCATCGATCCGGAACTCGACGAGTCGGTGACGGAGCTCGGCTTCGTCACGTCCGTCGATGTCGATGCCGATGGCGGCGTGAGCGTCGCCTTCCGGCTTCCGACGTACTGGTGCGCCGCCAATTTCGCGTATCTCATGGCGGCGGACATGCGCGCGGCGATCGCGGATCTGCCGTGGGTGACGGGCATCGGCATTACGCTCGACGAGCACATGTACGCCAACGAGATCAATCGCGGCATGGCGCAGAACCTGTCGTTCCGGCAGGCATTCGGCGATGCCGCGAACGACGATCTCGACGCGGTGCGGCAGACATTTCTCGTCAAGGCATTTCAGCGCAGGCAGGCGGCGTTGCTCGCGCATCTGCTGGCGAGCGGGCGCGAAGCGGAGGCGCTCGTGCGGCTCACCATCGGCGAGCTTGCATCGCTTGCCGACGAGCCGGAACGCGCGCATCTGATCTCGCGTTACATGGAACGGCGTCACGTATGCGGCGGCGCGATGGACGAAGCGCAGCCCGCGTTCATCGACATGCACGGCGCGCCGCTCGATCCTGCGACGCTCGGCGCGTATCTGCGCGAGTTGCGGCGCGTGGGCGTCAACGCCGAGTTCAACAGCGCGCTATGCCGCGGTCTTCTTGCGGCGCGTTACGACGATGTCGAAGAGAAGCCGGTTCGCTTCTATCCGCGAACGCGCGATGCATCGACGATACGGACATAAATCGAAAGACAGGAGACAGGAGCACACGATGCCGAACATCATGTTGCATGACGAAGAAGCGCGCGCGGCGCTCGGCCGGGGCGTGGGCAAGCTCGCGCGGGCGGTGCGCGGAACGCTCGGGCCGAAGGGCATGAACGCGATCATCGACCGGCCGATCGGCTCGCCGATCATCTCGCGCGACGGCGTGAGCATCGCGAGCGAGATCGAGCTGGAAGATCCGTTCGAGAACATCGGCGCGCAGGTCGTGCGGGAAGTGTCGAAGCAGACGAACGACGTCGCCGGCGACGGCACGACGACCGCCACCGTGCTCGCCGATGCGCTCGTGCAGCAGGGCCTCGAATGTCTCGCGGACGGCGCGAATCCGGTCGAACTCGTGCTGGGCCTCGAAGCCGCGGTGTACGAAACGATCGACGCGCTCAAGCGTTCCGCGACGCCGCTTTCCGGACCGGAAGAAGTGCGCGCGGTCGCCGTGGTGGCCGCCAACGACGAATTCACCGGCGGTCTCGTCGCCGAGGCGCTGGAGCGCGTGGGCGCTGACGGCATCGTCGATGTCGAATACGGCTCGACCGTCGAGACGCGGCTCGAAGTGGTGGAAGGCATGGCGTTCGACCGCGGCTATCTTTCGCATCACATGGTGACGGATATCGAACGCATGCAGGTCGTGCTCGACAATCCGCTCATTCTCATGACGGATCAGCGCCTGCAAAGCCAGGACGACGTCGCCGCGATTCTCGCGCTCGCGAACGAGCACAAGCGCGCGCTCTTCATCATCGCGGAGGAAGTCGCGCCCGCGTGCGTCGTCACGCTGCTCGCCAATCGCGACAACGGAGGCTTCGGCGTCGCGGCGATTCATCCGCCCGAATACGGCCACTGGCGGCGCGCGATGCTCGAAGACATCGCGATCGTCACCGGCGGGCGCGTCATCGCGCGCGATCTCGGCGGCCGGCTCGACGCCATCGACATGCGCGACTTCGGCAGCGCGCGCCAGGTGCGCGTGTCGTCGAATCAGACGATCATCACGGCGGGCGCGGGCGATCCCGCCGCCGTATCGGCGCGACGCCAGCAGGTCGCGCGGCAATATGACATGGCGCCGGAGAACGTCGAGCGCGACAAGTTCGAAGTGCGCCTCGCGAAGCTCTCGGGCGGCACCGCGATGATCCTCGCGGGCGGAGCGACGCCCGTCGAGCAGAAGCGCCGGCTTCATCTGATCGAGGATTCCATCAACGCGGCGCGCGCGGCGATTGCCGAAGGCGTGGTGCCGGGCGGCGGCACGGCGCTGCTGCGGGCATCGGCGCAACTCGACGGATTGATCGCGCGAAGCCACGGCGCCGCGCAACTCGGCGCGATGCTGCTCAAGCGCGCGCTCGCGAAGCCGTTGTTCACGATCGCGTCGAATTGCGGACTGGACGGCGCGTCGATCGTCGCGCAGGTGGCGAAGGCGGATCGCGCGACCGGACTCGACGCGCGCACCGGCGAGATCGCCGATCTGGCCGCGCGCGGGATCATCGATCCCGTGAAGGTGAGTTACAGCGCCGTGCGCAACGCGGCCTCCGTCGCCGCGCTGATCCTGACGACGCAGACGCTCATCGCGAAGAAGCCCGACATCACCGATCCGACGGCGGGCCCGGCGCTCGGCGCGGGCGCGGAGCTGCTCGGCCGCAAGTAGCGCGCGCTGCTGCGCTGCGACACAGCGCGCGCCGCCAACGGGGGCGTTTTCCCCGAGAGGACGAGAGACGCACGAGGTCTATACTCAGCGGACTGTGCTGCGCAATCGCCGGGCCAAGCCGGCGAATCCCGATGCAGCAGCCCCCGCGAGTCGCGCCGACGCCCGCCGCAAGAGCGGGCCGCGCTCCACCTCGCACGGAGGAGACACATGACGAGGCGCCTCATCGGTATGCCGGCTGGCGGCGGTCGCGCGAGCGACCCCTTCGTCGCCGGGTGGACGCGGCCCGACGCAAGCGCCGCCGATCACTCCGACACCGACACCATGCTCGCCTGGGAGCGTTTTCTCGCAGGCGAGATCAGCACGGCCGCGCCGACCGAACTCATCGCATCATGGAAACGAAGTCTGCAATCGGGCGTGAATCCGACCTCGGGGGCAGCGCCGTTCGCCGTGCATGGCGATGCGATCAACACGCTGCGCTGGCGGCATCGCGAACTGCTCGCGGCGTCCGACCGGCTTTTCACGGCCACCGCCGATCTCTTCGCGGATTCGTATTCGATCCTTCTCTTGACCAACGCCGACGGCGTGATTCTCAAGGCGGCCGGCGATCTGCGCACGCTCGACGCCGGCGAAAAGATCCATCTGATGACGGGCGGCGACTGGCGCGAGGCATCGGCCGGGACCAACGGAATCGGCACGGCGCTCGCCACGCGTCAGCCGACTTACGTGCACGGCTCCGAGCACTTCTGCGAAGGCATCAAGGCATGGAGCTGCGCCGCCGCGCCGATCTGCGAACCGGGGACCGGCGCGGTGCTCGGCGTGCTGGACATATCGGGGCCGCCATCGACGTATCAGATCAACAATCTGACGCTCGCCGTCACCGCCGCGCGCCAGATCGAAATGGTGCTCGCGGAGCAGGTGGCGCGCGAGCACATGCGTCTGCTGGCGTTCTGCTTGCAGCGGCTTTCCTCGACGGATGCCGCCGGGCTCATCGCCATCGACCGGCACGGACGGCTCGTGCACACGACGGCGCGCATCGCGTTGCCGGTCAATCCGGGCGAGCGCTTTCCCGGCATGGGTGAGCATTTTCCCGTCGAGGACTGGGCCAATCATCTGCCGCAAGGACTGCGGCCCGAGTGGTTCAATCCGGTCGTCGCGGACGGCGAAGCGATCGGCGCGATGCTGATCGTGCCGCAGCCTTCCGGCCTCTCGAATGCGTCGCGTCTTGCGGGCGGCGCGCGCCGCGTCGGGCCGCAAGTGCAGCCGCGCGGCGAAGCCGACCCGCAACGCAACCGCTTTGAGCAGATCATCTGCCAGAGCGCGGCGATGCAGCGCGCGATCGAACGCGGACGGCAGCTTGCGCGACGGCGCGTGCCGGTGCTGATCGAAGGCGAAACGGGCGTCGGCAAGGAGCTGTTCGCGCGCGCGATCCACGGCGAGGAATCCGACGAAGGACCGTTCGTCGCCTACAACTGCGGGGCGGCGTCGAAGGAACTGATCGGCGCGGAACTCTTCGGCCACGTGCGCGGCGCTTATACGGGCGCGACGGCGGAAGGACGTCCCGGACGATTCGAACTCGCGCATGGCGGAACGCTGTGCCTCGACGAGATCGGCGAATTGCCGCTGGAACTGCAGCCGGTGCTGTTGCGCGTGCTCGAAGAAGGGGTGATCTATCGGCTCGGCGATACGCAGGCGCGTCGCGTGGATGTGCGCCTGCTCGCCATGACGAATCGCAATTTGCGCGAGGAAGTCGAGTGCGGGCGATTCAGGGCGGACCTTTACTATCGCGTCGGCGTCACGCGGATTCGCATTCCGGGCCTGCGCGAGCGCGATGGCGACGTCGATCTGCTGATCGATCACTTCAACCGCTCGCTCGCGCTGCGTCACGGCGTGCCGGCGCGGCAGTTTCCCGACATCGTGATGGAAGTGCTGCGCGCCTATTCGTGGCCGGGCAACGTGCGCGAGTTGCGCAACGTGGTCGAGAACCTGTTGCTGACATCGAATGACGAGCGCGTCGCGCTGGTCGAGCTGCCGCCGGAAGTGCTCGATGAATCGCCGACCGTGCGTGACACGGTCATGTCGAACGCGACGCCCGGCGCGGGCAGCCTCGAGGAAACCGAGCGCTTCGCGATCGCGCGTGCGTTGCGGCATGCGCAGGGCAACATGGCGCAGGCGGCGCGCGCCCTAGGCGTGTCGCGCAGCACGCTGTATCGCAAGATGGAGCAGTATCGGCTTGCGGTCGACGAAAAGCGTTCGTAGCGCAAGCCGTTCTCGGATATCGCCAGCGCGCCGCGCCCTTACCGCAGCGAATAGAAAGTAACACCCGGTAAGGTTTGACGCGAAGTGTGCGTTCATCGGGCATTCGATCTGTCGAGGCATGCCATATCGTTCGATACGGCGACTCAATCCGCCGACGCCCAATGAACGAACACATCTCTGAGAACGAACCAAACATGAATACACGAAAGAAGCTGCACAGCCCATCCATCGACTTGCGGCGCTGCGCGCGTCTCGTTGCGTGCGTGATGTTGACGTCGCTCGGCGCGATGACTGCATCGCATGCCGCGAGCTTTCGCTGTCCGCATGACGCGTCCGCGTCGGAGCGGCTCGTCTGTGCGGACCCGGAACTTTCATCGCTCGACGATAAGCTGGCCGCCGTTTTCCGCGAGGCGCACGACGCGACGACCGACGCGACCGCGCTCGATGCGGATCGCGTGGCGCAATGGCAATGGCGTCAGCGCAACTGCAAGGACAAGGCGTGCGTGACCGACTGGTACACGCGGCGCATCTCCGAGCTGCAAGCGGACGTCGCGCACGGAAAGAAGCAGACTGCCGAGCACATCAAGTACGGCATCGCCGAACAGCGGCTTGCGCCGTCGGCGGAAGCGGCCGTGCTTCGGATGAAAGGGCTTGACGGCGGGAAGGATGAACAGGCCGGCGCTGAATCGAAGACATCGGCCGATGTCGAAAAGAAGAGCGCCGTCGTCGGACAGGTGAACGTCGAACGGCTTCGCGCGGCGTCATCCGCACACTACGAGACCGCTGCTGCCGCTCCGTTGATGAACGCGAACATCACGCACAATCCCGCGCTTTCGACGCCATGCAAGAGCGACTGCGCGCAGCGGCAAGTGCGTATCGCTTTCTAGTTTCGGCTTGATCCGGTGAAGGGCGACGTGGAGGAACGCGTCGCCCCGAGCGCGTCAGCAGGCCAGCGCGCAGTAGATTCCGCCGAGCGTGCCCGCCGCGCCCAGACCCATTCCCAAAGCG
This sequence comes from Caballeronia sp. AZ7_KS35, assembly GCF_023631045.1. Lineage (NCBI taxonomy): Bacteria > Pseudomonadati > Pseudomonadota > Betaproteobacteria > Burkholderiales > Burkholderiaceae > Caballeronia > Caballeronia sp. AZ7_KS35. The sequence goes on from NZ_JALQDV010000065.1 coordinate 18,610, forward strand.
ATGTTTCCTACGGTGGTGGCGCATCCGCCGAGCATGAAGGCGAGCAGCAACGCGATGAGGGAAGTAATGAGTTTGCGCATGATGTAGCGATTCGGTTTGCGGTAGGCGGGAGAGACGTCTTCGACGTGCGGCATACGAGGCACGAGGCCGGAGCCGATCGTAGCAACGGCCAGTCGCATCCATTGCGCGGAAAAGACGTGGAAGCAGCGCGGCTCTTACCAACTATTTCGTGTTCCGCATCGACCGATGACCGCACCGCTGGCGGATAGGAGCCGTCGGCTTCTGTCATCATGGAGTCGCTTAGGCGAATCCAGGGGTGTCATGTCAGATCTCGAGCATGAGAACGAAATCCGCGAAAATGCGATGCACGAACGCGCCGCGAGCGAGGAGCACGACGAATCGGCGGTCGGCCGCACCGGCCCGCTGAACGAAGCGGCGCTCCTCGGGCGCAAGACGCCGCCGTGGCCGGATTCCGCGGCGGCCAATCCCGGTCAGCACGCGCCCGCCGGCAAGCCCGGCACGATGCGCGCATTGGCCGGTCTGCTGTTCGGCCTCGCGCTGCTCGTCGCGGGGAACGGCCTGTTTCAGACGCTGATTCCCTTGCGCATCCTTCAGTCGGGCTATTCGACGTTCGTCACGGGGCTGATCCAGTCGAGCTATTACGCCGGATTCATATTGGGCGCGGTCGTCAATCGGCGGCTGATCGATCGCATCGGTCAGCATCGGACGTTCGTCGCGTTCTCGGCGGCGGCCTCGATTCTCGCGCTCGCTTTCGGCGCGGCGCAGTCGCCCTGGGTGCTGGGCGGCGTGCGCCTTCTCACGGGCGTCGCGTTCATGGGCTTGTACACGTCCGTCGAAAGCTGGCTCAACGGCACCGTCGACAACGAGAAGCGCGGCCAGGTATTCGGTCTGTACGCGGCGATCAACTATCTGGCAGTGGGAAGCGGCCAGTTCCTGCTGAATGTGGGCGCGGGGTCCGGCGCGCAGCAGTTCTCGATCAGCGCGGCGCTCTTTGCGGCGGCGGTGTTGCCGGTCACGTTGATGGAAGGCTGGCCGGTGAAGGTGAACGATGCGAATCTCGATCGCGTGCCCGCGCGAAGCTGGGGAGAGAGCCTTCGCGAAATGATGGCCGTGGCGCCGCTGGGCGTGCCGGGCTGCATACTGACCGGCTTCATCTACAGCAACTTCTATGCGCTGATGCCCGTCTATCTGCAACGCTCGGGCTTCACGACGGAGGAACTCGCGACGTTCATGGGCGTTGCGCTGATCGGCGCTTTGCTGCCGCAGTTCCCGATGGGACGGCTGTCTGATCGCATCGACCGGCGGCGTCTGGTTCTATGGACCTCGTTGACATCGGCGGTGTTGAGCCTCGTGCTGTTCTGCCTGGATTTTCGCATCGTCACATGGTGCGCGACGCTGGCTTATGTCGCCGTGACGTTCACGCAATACGGGCTGATCGTGTCGCATGTGCAGGACCGCACGGAGTCGCATCTGCGCGTTGCAGTGTCGGCGATGCTGCTCGTGCTCTTTTCTCTCGGCGGCATGACGGGACCGACGCTGGCATCCGCGTTGATGACGCTCATCGGGCCGAGCGGACTGTTTCTCTTCAATGCGCTGTCGTGCGTATTGCTGGCGCTGAGTGCAAGGCACGCGCTTAGGCTATCCGCGCGGGCGGCCGGATGAAGCTCCCGTTATTTCCGCCCGGTCGTTGCTTCGCTCAGTCATAAACGATAACCTTGATTCGTTCGTGATCCGTCGAATGCTGGTCAACCGGAGACAACCGTCCCGTGAAGCGAGCCTGGTGTTTCTCCTGCATCGTCGCGTTGAGCGCGGTCGTCGGCGGTTGCAACAAGGACGGATCGCAAAAAGCCGCATCGGAAGCGGGTGCATCCGCGAGTCAGGCGGCGAGTCAGCCCGCGTCGGCCGCGAGCGGCGCGGCAGCGGCATCGGGCGCGCAGCCGCACGGCGCGCTCGCTGCCATCGCCCGCGCGCAGTTGCCCGCCGAAGCCGCCGAAACGCTCCGTCTGATCAAAGCGGGCGGCCCGTTCCCTTTCAGCGAGGACGGCGTCCTGTTCCGCAACAGCGCGACCTTGCTGCCGGAACATCCGCGCGGCTATTACCGTGCATACACGGTTCGCACGCCGGGTTCGGCGGATCGCGGGCAGCGCCGGATCGTATGTGGCGGGCCGCGCAAGCAGACCCGCGACTGTTACTACACCGACGATTACTACTCGAGTTTCAAGCGCATCACCGAGTAATCGAAGACGTAGTCCAATGCGCCCGTTGGATCAAACCGAACGCTTCGCCGTGGCGCGCGAGGTCTTCGCGACTTCGCCGCTCGCATCCAGCACGGCGCCGCCCGTTTCGCGCGCGGCGTCATTCGTCGCATCGGCCAGATTCGTGATGAGCTCGCCGGACGATTGCGCCGCCGTCTGCGCGTCATCGGCGGCGGCGTTCGCCATGTCGCCGAACTTGATGCCATTGCGCTCGTACTGATTGCGCACTTCGCTCAGGATGTCGTCCTGCGTCGATGTGATGATCGACAGCACATGCTGGCCATACGATGCGGCCTTCTGAGGGAACTGCGCCAGCATGACCGATTGCCATCCGAGGACGTCGCCGGCGCCGGCTTCATCGCCTGCGCGCAGAAGCGCATTGCTTTCGTCGATGACCGTGCGAACCGTCTGCACGTTCAGTTCACCGAGCGCCTGCATGCCGCTTGCGAAGCGTCCCGTCATGTTGAGGAATGCCTGCAAATTGGCGCGCGCCAGCGACGGAACCTGATACGCGAAATAGCCGGGATACTGAAACATTGACCGCTCCTTTTCAAAGTCGAATGTAAATCGGTAAAAGGAAATGCGGCGGCCGGACGCGGGCGATTCCGCGCGTTCCTGCACGCGCGGAGTCGATGGGTTTGTACGTTGCGTCTGACCGGCTGACCACGATATGACAGTTACGTGCATATCCGATGAAAATACGGCGAGAAACGCCGATGCCATGCAGCCGTATTTCCCGTCTCAGACGTGAGCGATGCGCGGTGGTTCCCGCTTCAGCCAGTCGCGCAGCGGATCTGGTCCAGCGGGAAGCCGAGTTCGTTGGCGGCGTCTTCGAGGTCGCTCAATGCCTGGCCGAAGACTTCGCCGATTTCTTCCGTGCCGACGAATAACTTTCCCGACCATATGTGTCCCTGCGATGGCGGAATGGCCAGTAGCGTGATCTTGTCGTTGTCGTCGTGCATCGCGGTTTCTCGTGACCCGTGAGAGGAGAAGGCCTTGGTCGATAGCAGATGCATTATCGATCCGGGTGTGGGCCGAAAACTTAGCGGTCGGTCGTCCGTAACCCGTCCTTATGGAACACGATGCGTCGATGCTTTCGCGGAATACTCGTTGCTGAAAGGAGCACGAGACTTCATTCATCCGAGGCAAGCATGGACGACTCCCAAACCGTCTATATCGGCAGCGAAGATCCGGACTCGCTCGACGCGCGCATTCTGTGCGACGAACGCTCGGCCTATCACGCGGCGCTGACGGGCGAAAGCGGGCAGCAGTGCGTGGCCGATGACGATCTGCGGAGCATCCGCGCGCGCTACGTGGTGGCGCGCAACGCGATGGGCGAAGCAATGGGATGCGGCGCGATCCGGCGGCAGAGCTATCACGCCGCCGAACTGATGCGGCTCTACGTTCGCCCGCAGTATCGCGGGCTGGAAGCGATCATCCTGTCGTATCTCGAAGAGGAAGCGCGTCTGCTCGGCTATCACACCGTCTGCGTCGTGACGACGCCGGGCGAGTCGAATGCATCACACTTTTGCGAAGCCAGCGGGTATCGCCGCACGCCGGCCGATGAGCGCGGCGCCGTGTGCTTCGAAAAAACGCTGCTCGATTCCGTCTGACTTTCAAAAGATGCATGCGGCATGCCGGTTGCTTTGCCGGTGAGCGCACATGCGCAACGCAAGCGCGAGCGGCGTAAATCGCGCAACCGGGAGGGAATCGTGGACGAACAGAAGGAGCAGGACCGCATCCGTCGACGTGCGTATGAGATCTGGGAGCGCGAAGGCAGTCCGGATGGTCGCGCCGAAGAGTTCTGGCAACAGGCGCAGGCGTCGATCGAAGCAGAGGACGGGCCGGATCAGTCCGGACGCGAAGCAGAGGCACACGGCGACGCGACGATCAAGTAGCGTCGCGTCGCAAGCGCGCGCTCATTTCAGCAACGTCATCTGCAGCACCTTGAAGATCACGAGCCCGACGGCGATCACCAGATAGCCGCGCAGCACGCCCATCCAGATGCGCGTGGCGAGCGTCATTTTCTGCGGGGCGAGCGTGTCGAGCGGCGGCATGCGCCATGTGTCGCGTTGCGCGCGATCGACGCTCGTGTGCGTCGCTTGCGCCGTCTTCGTCGTTTGTGCAAAGGCGCCCACGCGACGCAGCAGCACGCTCGCCGCGAAGCCGGCGATCGCCAGAACGGTGCCGCCGGCGAGCACGCCGATGATCGTCTCGCCGCTGATGTCCGGATACATCACGGCGGCCGTCAGGATGATCGACAGCATCACGAGCACCCAGATGACCGAGCCCGTGAACAGGTTCAGCTTCTTCGAGTTGACCCACGGACCGAGCACGGCGCGGTCGTTGCAAAGCAGCAGCAGGAACACGGTCGCGCTCGGCAGCAGCACGCCCGCGAGCGTCTGCACCGCTTCGGTCAGCAGGCCGAGCGGGCTGCCCGGAATCAGCACGATCGCGGCCGCGAGCGCGACGATGCCGAAGTAGACCAGATAAAAGCCCTTCGCGTCGGTCACGCCGCGATGCAGCGAGTGCCGGATCTTGAAGACGTCGCCGATGGCGTACGCGGTCGACAGCGACACGGCCGCCGCGCCGATGATGCTCGCGTCGAGCAGCGCGACCGCGAACAGCGTCGCGCTCGTGCGGCCCGCGTACTTTTCGAGGCCGGCGATGACGCCGCCGGCATCGGTGAAGCTGCCGAACTCCGGATGCCCGGCGAACAGCGCCGCGGTGAAGCTCATCATCGCGACCGAGCCGATCAGCACGAACGCAATGCCGATCCACAAATCGGCCTTCTCGTACTTCATGAAGCGCGGCGTGATGCGCTTGTCGATCACGTAGCTCTGCTGGAAAAAGAGCTGCCACGGCGCGACCGTCGTGCCGACGATGCCGATCACGAGCAGCATCACGTCCGACAGCTTCGCGTGCGCGGGCCAGTTGGGCACGAGAAAATCGCGCGTCATCTGCGACACCGGCGGATGTATCGCGACGAGCACCGGCACGAGCACGAGGCTCAGCACGCATAGCACGACCGCGAAGCGCTCGAAGCGGCGGAAGTCGCCGGTGCTGACGGCGGCCATCGTCAGCGCGGCCGCGACGCAGACGCCCGCGACCTTGGGCAGCCCGAAAAAATCGAGCACGAACGTGATGCCGATGAACTCGGTGACGATCGTCAGCGCGTTGAGCAGGAACAGATCGATGACGCTGAACGCGCCCCAGAACTTGCCGAAGCGCTGGAAGATCAGCCGCGCATGGCCGACGCCCGTCACTGCGCCCAGACGCAGCACCATCTCCTGATTCACGTACAGCACGGGCACGAGCAGCAGCATGGTCCAGAGCAAGCTCGTGCCGTAGTTCTGGCCCGCCTGCGTGTAGGTGCCGAACGCGCCTGCATCGTTGTCGCCGACCATCACGATGAGGCCCGGCCCGAGTATCGCGAGAAGCGTGCGCAAACGCGCCCGCCAAGACTCGCGCGGCGCCGTGTCGTGATGCGCGATCGAGCCGAAGGCGCCGCGAATATCGCCGACGTGCGCATCGTCGAGCACGGCGCTGCGTGGCGGGACGCCCGGTGGAGAGACGTTGGTTGGCGTGGACATGATGCACCCCGTGGCAAATATTGTTTATCTGACTTGACCGCCGTCCGGCCCGCGGATGACCGCATGCGCGCGCGTGACGACAGGCGCGCGCGCACGGCCGACTGCGAGGCGGCGGCAGAACCAGACGGCGGACGCACGGCGGCATCACGCCATCTGGGGCGGATCGAGGTGCACGTTTGAGTGACTGCGAAGTACTACGGCGCGCACCGCTTGCCTGGGTGACAAACGGCGGCGTTGAAAAGGCGCGGACGTGAGTCGCTCAGGCGGAAATTTCGTTCGAAGGTCGACTACTGCAAGTGTCCAAGGCATTCGCCCAATCGTTGAAGATTGTGGATTTTATGGACCGCTTCAAAACCGCGTCAAGCGATGAATGTCCGTTGCGCGAAAATAATTCCGGCTCGCGTGGCGCTGAAATGTTTGCCCTTGAAGGCACGCGCGCGAACCTTTCAACGCGCGGCGTCGCCGTGCATACGAAGCGCGGACTTCAAAAACCTCAGGCGCGTTTCGTTTATTCGGTGGATCGCACGCACGAGGCGCGCGACGGATGCGGATCGGGACGGAGGATCGTATGGTGACGGACATTTCGCTGCGCGGCGCTGCGAAGCGCGTCGGCTGAGCGCGAGGCCGGTGCGCCGATGGCCAGCAACGATGCCGTAGCGCAGAAGCCGCTCGCGAGCGTCGACACGCCGCTCGGCGACGACCTGCGCTTTCTGAGCCTTTCCGCGCGCGCGGAACTCGGGCGCATGCCACGCATCGAGTTGACGCTCGTCTCGAAGCGCGCGGACCTCGACTTCAGCCGCATCCTCGGCAAGCGCGTGAGCGTGTCGCTCAACGTGCCAAAGGCGAAGCCGCGCGTGTTCGCCGGCTATGTCGTGGGCTTCCGGCAAACCGGCATGCGCGGACGGCTCCACATCTACGAGGCGGCGGTGCGGCCGTGGCTGTGGCTGCTCTCGCGGCGCAGCAATTGCCGCATCTTTCAGAACAAGACGGTCGAAGAGATCGTGAAGGCCGTGTTCGCCGATCCCGTCTACAAAGGGCTCGAATTCGGCGAGATCAAATGGAAGGCGAGCACGCGCGCGCATCCGCCGCGCGAATACTGCGTGCAGTATCGCGAATCGGACTTCAACTTCGTGAGCCGGTTGCTCGAAGACGAAGGCATCTACTACTGGTTTCAGGACAAGGATGGCAAGGAGTCGCTGATCCTGACCGATACGCTCGCCGCGCACGAGAGCGTCGCAGGCTGCGAATCGCTGCCGTACGGCGCGGTGCAGGCGGCGGCGCCCGACATCGAATTCGTCAGCGAGTGGCGCACGCATCACGCGATCGAAACGCATAACTGGCTGCTCACCGATTACGACTTCAAGCACCCGTCGCGGCCGCTGCAGAAGCAGGCCGCGAAGCACATGCAGGGCTTCGACGCGTTCTCCGGGCTCGAACATTTCGACTATCCGGGCGGCTATGTGGAAGCGGATCACGGCGAGAGCCGCGCGAAGTCGCGTGCGGACGAATGGCGCATCGAAGGCAGCGTGCCCGACGATCCCGGTATCAACTGGCATCAGGTCGAGGCGCGCACCAACAGCAAGAACGTGCGCGCGGGCGCGCTGCTCAAGCTGACGCGGCATCCGCGCGCGGACCAGAACACGCAATATCTCGTGACGCGCACGCGTTACGAGATCGAACTCGCCGATTACGAAGCCTTCGACGGCGCGCAGGCGAATCGCTGCGAATGCTGGTTCTCCGCGATCGACGCGAAGCAGGCGTTCGCGCCCGCCCGCACGGCGCGCAAGCCGTTCGTGCAGGGACCGCAGACGGCGGTCGTGGTCGGGCCGGGCGGCGACGAAATCTACACCGATCAATATGGCCGCGTGAAAGTGCAGTTTTTCTGGGACCGGCAGGGCAAGCGCGACGAGAACAGTTCGTGCTGGATCCGCGTATCGCAGCCTTGGGCGGGGAAGGGCTGGGGCGCCATCGCGATTCCGCGCATGGGCCAGGAAGTGATCGTCGATTTTCTCGAAGGCGATCCCGACCGGCCGATCATCACGGGACGCGTCTACAACGCCGAACAGATGCCGCCTTACGATCTGCCCGCGAACATGACGCAGTCGGGCATCAAGAGCCGGTCGAGCAAGGGCGGAAGCGGCGCGAACTGCAACGAACTGCGTTTCGAGGACAAGAAGGGCGCCGAGCAGGTGCTCATTCATGCCGAGAAGAATCAGGACATCGAAGTCGAGAACGACGAGACGCACTGGGTCGGGCATGACCGCAAGAAGAACATCGATCACGACGAAACGACGGTCGTCAAGCACGACCGCACCGAAACCGTGGGCAACAACGAGAAGATCGACGTCGTGATGAACCGCACGGAAACGGTCGGCGTGAACGAGAGCATCACGATCGGCGCGAACCGCACCAAGACCGTGAAGGCGAGCGAGACCGCGACGGTTCTCCTGCAACGCACGCACAGCGTGGGCATCAACGAGACGATTACCGTCGGCGCGGCGCAGGAGGTGACGATCGGCGCGTTCCAGGTGGTGACGGTCGGCGCGTATCACACGGAGACGATCGGTGCGAGTCAGACGGTCAGCGTCGGCTCCGGCCAGACCGTCACGGTGGGTTCGGATCAGACCGTGAGCGTCGGCGGCAACCAGGCGACGAGCGTAACGGGCGATCAGTCGCTCAGCGTCGGCGGCGGGCAGACGGTGTCGGTCGCGAAGGACGCGAGCGAGTCGATCGACGGCGCGCAGTCGAGCACGGTGGCGAAAGGGCGCACGACGTCCGTCGGCGAGGATGACGCGCTCAAGGTGGGCAAGAACCTCACGATCAACGCGGACGAATCGATCAGTCTCGTTACGGGCGATGCCAGCATCGTCATGAAGAAGGACGGCACGATCCAGATCAAGGGCAAGGACATCAGCGTCAAGGGCAGCGGCAAGATCAGCGTGACGGCGGATAGCGACATCGTGATGAAGGGAAGCAAGATTCTTCAGAACTAGCGCGCCATGGTTCCCGTTTCGAACGGCGATGCGATGACCGTTTCGATATGGCCCGACACGACCGGCCTTCCCGCGTCCTGCAAGTCTTATATAAGACATAAGACATAAGACGTTTGACGCAACGCAGCGTCGCAATTAGAATAGCGCGCAACGCAGTGCCCAGAACATCCCGGCTTGTTTGCAAAGCCTTCACTGAAACGCAAAGGCAACGGTCCCCCCATGCTGGAAAACTTTCGTGCTCATGTAGCCGCGCGCGCCGCGCTCGGCATTCCTCCGCTGCCGCTGACGGCGCAGCAGACCGCCGAACTGGTCGAGCTGCTGACGAACCCGCCCGCAGGCGAAGAGCAGGCTCTGCTCGATCTCATCACCAACCGCGTGCCCGCCGGTGTGGACGAAGCCGCGCGCGTCAAGGCGGGCTTTCTTGCCGCCGTGGCCAAGGGCGAGACCGCCTGCGCGCTGATCTCTCGCGCGCGCGCTACCGAGCTGCTCGGCACGATGCTGGGCGGCTACAACATTCAGCCGCTGATCGAATTGCTCTCCGACGCCGAAGTCGGCACGGTGGCAGCGAACGCGCTGAAGAAAACCCTGCTGATGTTCGACCAGTTCCACGACGTCAAGGAACTGGCCGACAAGGGCAATGCCAACGCGCGCGCCGTGCTGCAAAGCTGGGCCGACGCCGAATGGTTCACGAGCCGTCCGGAAGTGCCGCAGAGCCTGACCATCACCGTGTTCAAGGTGACGGGCGAAACCAACACCGACGACCTCTCGCCCGCGCCGGACGCCACCACGCGCCCCGACATCCCGCTGCATGCGCTCGCCATGCTGAAGAACGCGCGTCCCGGCATCACGCCGGAAGAAGACGGCAAGCGCGGTCCGGTCAAGTTCATCGAATCGCTGAAAGAGAAGGGCCATCTGGTCGCGTATGTGGGCGACGTGGTCGGCACGGGTTCGTCGCGCAAATCGGCCACCAACTCGGTGCTGTGGTTCACGGGCGAAGACATTCCGTTCATCCCGAACAAGCGTTTCGGCGGCGTGTGCCTGGGCGGCAAGATCGCGCCGATCTTCTACAACACGATGGAAGATGCCGGCGCACTGCCGATCGAACTCGACGTGTCGAAGATGGAAATGGGCGACGTCGTCGAACTGCGTCCGTACGAGGGCAAGGCGCTGAAGAACGGCGAAGTGATCGCCGAGTTCCAGGTCAAGTCCGACGTGCTGTTCGACGAGGTGCGCGCCGGCGGCCGCATTCCGCTGATCATCGGCCGCGGACTGACGGCGAAGGCGCGTGAAGCGCTGGGTCTGGCTCCGTCGACGCTGTTCCGCCTGCCGCAGCAGCCGGCCGACAGCGGCCGTGGCTTCTCGCTCGCCCAGAAGATGGTCGGCCGCGCGTGCGGTCTGCCGGAAGGCCAAGGCGTGCGTCCGGGCACGTATTGCGAACCGAAGATGACCTCGGTCGGCTCGCAGGACACCACCGGCCCGATGACCCGCGACGAACTGAAAGACCTGGCGTGCCTCGGCTTCTCGGCCGACCTCGTGATGCAGTCGTTCTGCCACACGGCGGCTTATCCGAAGCCCGTCGACGTGAAGACGCATCAAACGCTGCCGAACTTCATCAGCAACCGTGGCGGCATCGCGCTGCGTCCGGGCGACGGCGTGATCCACTCGTGGCTGAACCGCATGCTGCTGCCGGACACCGTCGGCACCGGCGGCGACTCGCACACGCGCTTCCCGATCGGCATCAGCTTCCCGGCGGGCTCGGGTCTCGTCGCCTTCGCGGCCGCCACCGGCACGATGCCGCTCGACATGCCGGAGTCGGTGCTCGTGCGCTTCAAGGGCAAGATGCAGCCGGGCGTCACGCTGCGCGATCTCGTCAACGCGATCCCGCTGTACGCGATCAAGGCGGGCACGCTGACCGTGGCCAAGCAGGGCAAGAAGAACATTTTCTCGGGCCGCATCCTCGAGATCGAAGGTCTGCCGGATCTGAAGGTCGAGCAGGCGTTCGAACTGTCGGATGCATCCGCCGAGCGTTCGGCCGCCGGTTGCACGGTGCATCTGAACAAGGAACCGATCATCGAGTACCTCAACAGCAACATCACGCTGCTGAAGTGGATGATCGCGCAGGGCTATCAGGACCCGCGCAGCCTGCAGCGCCGCATCAAGGCGATGGAAGCATGGCTCGCCGATCCGCAACTGCTGCAACCGGATGCCGATGCCGAATACGCCGCCGTCATCGAAATCGATCTGGCCGACGTTCACGAGCCGATCGTGGCCTGCCCGAACGATCCGGACGACGTGAAGACGCTGTCGGACGTGGCCGGCGCGAAGATCGACGAGGTGTTCATCGGTTCGTGCATGACGAACATCGGTCACTTCCGCGCGGCGTCCAAGCTGCTTGAAGGCAAGCGCGACATTCCCGTCAAGCTGTGGGTCGCGCCGCCGACCAAGATGGACCAGAAGCAACTGACGGAGGAAGGTCACTACGGCGTGTTCGGCACGGCGGGCGCGCGCACCGAAATGCCGGGCTGCTCGCTGTGCATGGGCAATCAGGCGCAGGTGCGCGAAGGCGCGACGGTTATGTCGACGTCGACGCGCAACTTCCCGAATCGTCTCGGCAAGAACACGAACGTGTATCTCGGCTCGGCGGAATTGGCGGCCATCTGCTCGCGTCTGGGCAGAATTCCGACGAAGGAAGAGTACATGGCCGACATGGGCGTGCTCAACGCCAATGGCGACAAGATCTATCAGTACATGAACTTCGACCAGATCGAAGACTTCAAGGAAGTCGCCGACACCGTGCAGATGTAAGCGTACTGTCGGTTTACGGCGAGCGGTTTCGTCGTAGCGTCGCGCAATGGCGCCGCGGGCTGAACGCCCGCGGCGCTTTTTTTTTTGCGCGAGGGTCGTCGAATGGATTACCTCATATGTGCGCGCCCGTTTTCTACGCGCGTTCACTTGTTCGCCCCGTATGTCGGCGACGCCAGAGTTTCATGATGACCTTATAGGCGACGATGGCCACAAGCAGGTCGAGCGCCGCCATAGAGAACACGTAAAGACCATCATAGTCACGGACACCGAGCCAGTCGGAGACACTGATTAAAATTTCCTGTTGCCGCAGCGCCAGCGGCGTCGGATAGGTATGTACGTAGCGAGTCGCGAGCAGAAATAGCCCAATAAACAGCGCGAATTTCAGCGAAAGGATCGCCACCCTACGGGCAAGTGTTGCCAATGGTAATCACCTCGATTACGCCATATGCGCGTAAGCCGCTGGCACCGACGGGCACTGTTGGCGATTGCAAGAGAGCCTGCCGCAGCCTTTGAAAATCCGCAACGCTTTGAAGCGTAATGCAGCCGAACGACACACCCGAACCGCCGATCGGATGAAGGCGAAAGTTCCCTCTATTAACGCCGTTCACCCAAGTCCAATCATCGATCAGTCCGTCATCGCGGTAGAGTGCGAACCATTCGCCGTGATATGACGGACGTCCGGCCACAGTATTCAACGTATCCTTGGCCCATGCATATAACTGCGAGCCAATCCCGCCAGTAGGTCTATCGACGATCCAGTAACGACCGGAAGGGATCGGGCCTTTATCGACCACCGCCGTGCAGCCCCCCCGATTGCGATAGGCTTTATCGCCGGAAAACGCCGCGTACGCCCCGACACCAGCCATGACAAGCGTCAGCATCGGCGCATTATCGACCACGAACTTGCCCTGCAGAGCCATCTCGTTCCCCCGAGCCTAGCGTTCCGTCCACGCGTCGGAGAACTTGATGTTGCCGTCCAGGTAGTGCCAGGTGATGTTGTCATACATGAGCGATACGGCCTCGACGTGATTGAGCGGGCTCATGCTGGCGATCTTCGTGTTCGCGAAACCGGGATGAACGCCGGCCACTTTCACGCCCTCCAGCAGCATCGTGAAGTAGTTTTCCTCCCGGCCCGCGTCATTGATCCGATAGAACCTGATCTCGGCAGATCGAAGGGTTTGCCCTTTGGCAACCGCTTTGTACAGATACGGGCTGGCCGCATCGAACTCTTTTTCGATCGACATGGGCGCGTGTATGCGCGTGCCGGTAATCCTGCCGGCGTTGCCATCGACCGGAAGCGTCAGGCCGTGTCCAAAGCCGATGATCTCGATGCTGCCCTCGCGCCCTTGCACGGAGACACTGCCCTTGATCGGCGAACCGCCATCGTCCTTCAGCCACATGTATGCGGGAATCGGCATGGTTGTTTCGCTTAATTCGTTGGGAAGCCCAAACAATGGAGTAAGACACATCAACAGCGCAATACGCTTTTTCTTAACAAGGTCGATTGAGCGGCGAAGTAGACAGCGCATGATTTTGTCGCCGTCGCGGACGAAAACGAGCCGCCCCGATATCATCCCCAATCCATCAGCCCAACCCTGCCGACATCCATGGAAAAAGCTTTCAGCGACGCCGATCGCGAAGCCGTCTACCGCGCGATCCGCGAGCGTCGCGACATGCGTCACTTCGTCGGCGATCCGGTGTCGCCGCACGTCATGCAGCGCCTCATCGACGCCGCGCTGCACGCGCCGAGCGTCGGCTTCATGCAGCCGTGGCGCATCCTGCGCATTACCTGCGCGAACCTACGCGCGCGGTTGCGCGATGCGGTCGAACGTGAACGCGTGCTGACCGCCGATGCGCTCGGCGAACGCCGCGATTCGTTCATGCGGCTCAAGGTGGAAGGATTGCGCGAGTGCGCCGAAGTGCTGGTGATGGCGCTGATGGACGGCCGCGAGCATCATGTCTTCGGACGGCGCACGCTGCCCGAGATGGACCTCGCTTCCGTCGCGTGCGCGATCCAGAACATGTGGCTCGCCGCGCGTGCCGAAGGGCTGGGAATGGGCTGGGTCTCGCTGTTCGATCCCGTGGAAGTTGCCGCGCTGCTCGACATGCCCGGCGGCGCGCGGCCCGTGGCCATTCTTTGCGTCGGGCATGTCGAACGCTTCTACGATGCGCCGATGCTCGAAAGCGAGCGTTGGGCGGCGCGCCGTTCGACAGAGGAATGCGTCTTCGAGAATACGTGGCCGTCTCGGAAGGACGGATGAATTTTTTCGCGATATCTGTCCATCGGCGCACGGCCCGCGCGTCATCGTGATGGCGCCCGGATGATCCGGCCGCATCGACCTTGTGACGGAGGCTCACATGCACTATCTGCTGATGATCTATTCGGACGAAAACCGCTGGAACCAGATGACCGACAGCGAGCGGCAGCAGGGCGTCGCCGCGTATCAGGCGTACACGGAATCGTTGAAGAAGGCGGATGCGCTCGTCGGCGCGAACCGGCTGCAGCACACGAGCACGGCCACGACGGTGCGGCTCGTCGACGGGAAACCGCAAGTGCTCGACGGGCCGTTTTCCGATACGAAGGAGCAGCTCGCCGGCTATTACCTGATCGACGTGCCCAATCTCGACGCGGCGATCGCGTGGGCGTCGCGCTGTCCCGGCGCGGCGCACGGCCTCATGGAAGTGCGTCCGGTGTGGACCGCGCCTTACGATGCGCCATCCGCCGGATGAGCGAGCCCGCTGACGGCGCGAGCGCGGTAGCGGAATTGGTCGCGCGACGCAGTTACGGCAAGCTCGTCGCGCTGCTGGCGATGCGTACGCGCGACGTCGCCGCAGCCGAGGACGCGCTCGCCGACGCGTTCGCGGCCGCGCTCGCGGACTGGCCGAAGCGCGGCTGCCCGGCGAATCCCGAAGCGTGGCTGATGACGGTGGCGCGCCGCCGGGCGATCGACGGCGCGCGCCATCGCCGGGTCGGTGAAGACGTCGCGCATCAACTGACGATTCTCTCCGGCGAAATCGACGAGCACGAAGCCGGCGCATTGCCCGACCGGCGGCTCGGGCTGCTGTTCGCGTGCACGCATCCCGCGCTCGAGGCCGCGATCCGCACGCCGCTGATGCTGCAAGTGGTGCTCGGGCTCGAAGCGAAGACGATCGCTTCCGCGTTTCTCATGTCGCCCGCCGCGATGAGCAAACGCCTCGTGCGCGCGAAGAACAAGATCCGCGAAGCCGGCATTCCGTTCAGCGTGCCGGAGCGCGAAGACTTGCCGGGCCGTCTCGACGCGGTGCTCGAAGCCGTGTACGCGGTGTATGCCGAAGGATGGACGGATCCGCTCGGCGGCGATGCCGCGAGGCGCGATCTGACCGGCGAGGCGCTGTTTCTCGCGCATCTGCTCGTCGACTTGCTGCCCGATGAACCGGAGACGCTCGGCCTTCTTGCGCTGATGCTCTACGCCCAGGCGCGATGCGACGCTCGACGCGATGCGGCCGGCGACTACGTGCCGCTGTCGGCTCAGGATCCGTCGACATGGAACGCGCCGATGATCGACGCAGCCGACAGGCTGCTGCGGCGCGCGAACGCTTTCAACGCGATCGGACGGTTTCAGCTGGAGGCCGCGTTGCAGTCGGCGCATGTGCATCGCTGCCGCACGCATCGGCCGAACTGGGACGAGATCGTGCAGCTCTACGATGCGCTGTTCGGGATCGCGGCGTCGCCGGTGGTGGCGGTGAACCGCGCGCTCGCGCTGGCGGAACGCGACGGCGCGCGGGCGGCGCTCGATGCGCTCGCGCCCTACGCGGACGATCCGCGCCTCGCCGACTATCAGCCGTATTGGGCGGCGCGCGCCGATCTGCTCGCTCGCGTCGGCGCGACGGACGAGGCGCTCGCCGCCTACGATCTCGCGATCGGACTGGAGCGCGATCCGGCGGTGCGCCGGTTCTTGCAGCGCAGGCGCGCCGCGGTGTCAGCGGGCGGGCGATGAACGCTCGGTTCCAGGCGTCGCGGGCTGCGCCGCGTTTCGCACATGCGTCAGATCGACCACGTTGGTTCCGTCGCCGTGATCGTATCCATCGATGTGGGGCAGCGCCGGCACGGTGTCGTCCTTCTCCAGCCAGTTGTCGCTCTTGTACGTGGCCGAGCGCGCCTGCATGTAGCCGTAGCGATCCGCGGCGATCGCCTGAAGCTGCGACGCGTCGCGAACGATCACCGGCCTCAGGAAGATCAGAAGGTTCGTCTTCTGCCGGCTTTTCGTCTCGTGCCTGAATAGCGATCCGAGCACCGGAATCTTCGAAAGCCACGGGATTCGGGAATTGCCGTTCGTGTAGTTGTCGCTGATCAGTCCGCCGAGCACGACGATCTGGCCGTCGTCCGCGAGAATGGTCGTCTGCAGCGAGCGCTTGTCGATGCTGTAGCCGCCCGCCTGATCCGCCGTGCCGTTCTGCACGCTCGAATCTTCCTGATAGACCTGCAGCGTCAGCGTTCCGCCCTGATTGATCTGCGGCTTGACGTTCAGCATCACGCCGACATCCTTGCGGTCGTACGTGTTGAACGCCGATACCGATGACGAGCTCGTCGTGTTCGTCGAATAAGACCCGGACTCGATGGGAACATTGGTGCCGACGAGAATGCGCGCCTCGTGATTGTCGAGCGTGACGAGGCTCGGCGTCGACAGCACGTTGACATCCGAGTTCGACTGCAATGCGCGGAACAGGCCCTTGGTGCCGAGGATATTGCCGAATCCCGCGACCAGGCCGACGTTCGTCGTGGTCGCGGCGACGGACTGCAGCCCCGCAGCCGTCAGCCATTCGATGCCGAATTCGCCTTCCTTGTCGGAAGCCACTTCGATGATGAGCGATTCGATATACACCTGAACCTTGCGCTGATCGAGCCGCGCTATCACGGTGGCGAGGTTTCTGAACACCGGTTCGGGCGCGGTGATGATGAGCGAATTCGTGGACACGTCCGCGACGACTTCGCCGCTTCCTTGCTCGTCCTTGTCATCGCCCGAGCGCGATTGCATCCCGCCGAAAGGGCTTTTCGAGGAAGACGCCGACGATGACGTCGCGCTCACCGACGATGCCGAATCCATGCCGCCCGGCAGCGGCGGCAGCGTGCCGTTGCTGCTCGGAAGCCCCGACGAGCTTTGATTGCCGCCGCCGTTGCCCGAGCCCGATTGCGAATCGCCGCCGCCTGTCTGGCCGAGAATCCGTCGCAGCGTCTTGGCGATATCGGTGGCGTCGGCGTTGCGCAGGCTGACGATATGAATGTTGCCCGGCGCGCGCGTCGGCGTGTCCAGCTTGACGATCAGCGATTCGGCGTCGGACAGCCGCGCGGCGCCGCTCGACCGAAGCACGACCGCGTTGCTTCTCGCGTCCGGCGTGACGACGACCTTCTGCGTCGGATCGCTGTTGCCGATGCCGTTCAGATCCAGCAACTTCTGCGCTTGTTGCGAGACGGCCGTCGCATCCGCGAAATTGAGCTGCACGACCGCGATATGCGGGCTCGACGCCCCTTCGATGCCCGCGATGATCGACGCGATCCTGCGCACGTTATCCGCATAATCGGTCACGATCAGCGTGTTGTTGCTCGGGTTGGCGGCAATCGTGTTGTTCGGGGAAATCAGCGGCCGCAGCGTCGGCAGGATACTGTTCGCGGACTCCCTGCGAAGCTGAAATACCTGCGTGACGATCTGATCGCCCTTCGCGACGGGCTGATTGCCGACATAGGTCGGCACGCCCTGAACCTTCGCTTCCGATTCCGGCACGACCTTGAGTACGCCGTGATCCTGCAATAGCGCGAAGCCCTGCATACGCAATGCGGATTGCAGCGTCTTGAGCGCTTCGTCTTCGGGAACCGGATTCTCGGAGACGAGATCCAGTTGTCCCTTCACGCGCGGATCGACGATGATCGTCTTGCCCGTGGCGAGTCCGATCGCGCGCACGACCTCGTTTATATCGGCATGCGAAAAATTCATCACGACGGCGGCGAACGGCACACGCGGATACGCAACGAGGAAAGTTATCCCCGCGACGAATGCGGTTCTTGCAAGAGATCGCGACAGGGCGCGGCGAAAACGGTCTTGGATCGGGAGAGTTGTCAAATCGGCGGGCGATGTAGTTGGCTTCAGCGCAGACAGGAAATACAGGCAAAAAAGCGCGCTGCGGGGACTATACGTGCCGTTCGATGACTAAAGGACTACAGGTAAGGTTTCGATAGGATTGCAGATCCGTTCAAGGCGCGCGATGACGGTTCGACTATCACAAGATGTTTCGCAATCCTTCTTTAGAGCGAAGGCACTCGCACCGATCGACGACACAACCTGTTTCCCGGAGAAATAGTTGGTAAGAAGATCGTCGCGTGCGAGTGCCGGGCGCGCTTACTTGGCCGCGCCGACGAGCTTGAACGAGTCGAAAGCGGGATCGATGGGCGTGTGGCCGATATGCGTCAGCGCTTCCGCGACGAGCGGCTCGCACGCGCTGTAGTCGGAGTTCATGCTGTCGACGTGCGCCTGGGGAAAGTTCACGGACAGCACCTTGCCGCCCCAGCGTTCGGTGGTCGCGGTCATGCTGCACTTGCCGGCGCCGCCGATCTTCAGATCGAGCAGGATCACGTTCATTTCGAACGCCGCATCCGAATTCGAGAAGTTCCACTGCATCACCATGCGGTCGCCCGGCGTATTCGTATCCACGAGTTTCATCGTCTTGTCGGGAATGCCGACCGCCGCGACGAGATCGAGAACATTCGATCCGATGAGCGCGCCGGAATCGCTGCGCGCCTCATGTGTCCGGTAAGCCGCGCATCCGGAAAACAGCGTCACGAACAGCAGAAAAATCAGGGTAAAAGGCCGCACGACAACTCCTCCGTCGAAGTAGATGGAATCCCGCAATTGGAAGAAATGCAGAGTGGGCGCCGTGAAAACGGGCGCGCAGACGGGAACCAGCAAGAAGGCGACCCAGGCGGCCGCGCGGCGCGTTTGTCTCTCGCCGATTGCCTTTCGGAATATTTCGCGGCGGTCCGCGTGAGGTATTAACTACCGCTTCATCAACGTCCATCGGGCAAAGTCGCCGCGACGGGCATCAAGAATCCGTTTGGGCCGCCGACATATCGTGCATGGCCTCCGGTGCCACACACGAATAGGCCCCGCGAATTGCGAGGCTCATCACCGCCGGACGCCGCAACGTCAAAGATGCGCGCGCAGCCAGTCCCATGCGAGCGGCCCGCAGATCACGCCCCACGTAAGCAAGCCGATGACGATGGCCACCGTGACCGCCGCGCTGCCGCAGTCCTTGGCGCGTCCGGAGAGTTCGTGACGTTCGAGCGAAATGCGGTCGATCGCCGCCTCGATGCTCGAATTGATCAGCTCGACGAGCAGCACGAGCAGCACCGAAGCCGCGAGCAGCACGCGCTCGGCGGCGCCCACGGGCACGGCGAACGCGATCGGCAGCAGCACGGCCGCGACGCACACCTCCTGGCGAAACGCGCTCTCCTCGCGCCAGGTCGCGGCGATGCCGTCGCCCGAATGGCGCAACGCGAAAAGGCCGCGCAGCAGGCCGCTGCGCTTGACTGCGGGCTTCGCGATCCGCTCGGCGTGGCCGGATTTTTCGGATGCGGAAGACGTAGCGGATGAAGAGCGGGATCGAACCATGTCGCGATGTGGCGCTTTTTTTGATGAAGGACGGCTGAGGTGATACAAATTGTCACAAATTATGCTACTGTTGCGTCCGCTTTTCAGCGGCAAAGGCGCGTCATCGCACAGACCGGCGCGATGAACGCAGCAGCCGCGCGACCGCACCCGCGTCGCGGATCACGCACGCCCCGACGCCTCGCTTCGTGCATCGCACGCTTGCCCCGATTCTTTCCCGCTCTTGCTGCATTCGTCCCGGTTGCCGCGCGCGCCGCTCGCCTGGCGACCCGATTGTCGTTGCGCCTCCGTCACGATGCCATAGCGGGCAGCGCGGCGCGCGGCCGTGAATTCCGTAGCTGACTCGCCGATGAAACCAGTCGTCTCGTTCTGCCTCTCGCTGGCGATGGCCGCCAGTGCGCTTTTCGCCGGCGTCTGCGCCGAAGCGGCGCCGCCGGCCGTCAATCCGGACGCCGCTGCCAGCGCCGACGCCGGCTCGATCCACGTCCCGTTCTCCGCGCTCGGCGCGTATCAGCCGATGCATCTGCGCGGCCTCGAAGATACGCGCTCGATCGTGCTCGGCGTGCGGCTCGACCGCGTCGTGACCGGCGCGCGCCTGCGTCTGCGCTACACGTATTCGCCCGCGCTCCTGTTCGCGCTGTCGCACGTCAAGGTGTCGATCAACGGCGAAGCGATCGCCACCGTGCCGTTCGACAAGGAGCACGCCGGCGCGATGCTCACGCAGGACATCCCGCTCGATCCGCGCCTGCTCACGGACTACAACCAGTTCGGGCTGCGCTTCATCGGCCATTACACGCTCGATCATTGCGAGGATCCGGCGAACACGGCGCTGTGGGCCGACATCAGCCCGACGAGCGAATTCATCCTCGATACCGCGCCGATCAGGCTGCCGAACGATCTCGCGCTGCTGCCCGCGCCGTTCTTCGATGCGCGCGATGTGAGCCGTCTCACGCTGCCGTTCGTGCTGCCCGCATCGCCGGACAGCGCGACGCTCAAGAGCGCGGGCGTGCTCGCGTCGTGGTTCGGCGCGCTCGCGGATTACCGTCAGGCGCGCTTCCCGACGATGAACACGCTGCCCCCGAACGACCACGCGGTCGTCGTCGGCACGCGCGCGCAATTGCCGGCGGGTCTCGCGCTGCCCGATATCGACGGGCCGACGATTCTCGTCGCCGACAATCCGGCGTCCAAGGATCGCAAGCTGCTCGTCGTGACCGGCCGCAACGGCGCCGAAGTCGACGATGCCGCGTATGCGCTCGTGCTCGGCCGCACGGCGATGTCCGGCGATGCGGCGAAGGTCGCGCATGTCGACATCGGCCAGCCGCGCGAACCGTACGACGCGCCGCGCTGGATGCCGACGAATCGCCCGGTGCAGTTCAAGGAACTCGTCGACGACGTGTCGCAGCTTCAGGTCGCGGGCAGCGAGCCGGAGCCGATCCGCCTGAACCTGCGCGTGCCCGCCGATCTGTTCTCGTGGAACAGCGTCGGCGTGCCGCTCAACCTCAAGTACCGGTACACCGCGCCGACGGTGCAGAACAACTCCGCGCTCGCCATCGACATCAACGAGCAACTCGTGAAGTCGTTCCGGCTGCCGCCCGCCAAAACCGATGACACGCAAGGCCGCCTGCAATTGCCGCTGCTTTCGGGCGCGCCGGGCGGCACGGCCAACGCGCTGGACATTCCGGCGTTTCGCGTCGGCAGTTCGAACCAGCTGCAGTTGCGCTTCAACCTCGATTCGCAGAAGCAGGGCCTGTGCGCGGGCGTGCCGACCAATCCGGCGCGGGCGGCGGTCGACCCGGATTCGACCATCGACTTCTCCGGCTTCGTGCATTACGCGCAACTTCCGAATCTCGCGTACTTCGCGAACAGCGGTTTTCCGTTCACGCGCTACGCCGATCTGTCGCAGACGGCCATCGTGATTCCCGCGCGTCCCGCCAATGCCGAGATCGAAGCGATGCTGACGATGCTCGGCCACATGGGCCAGTGGACCGGCTTTCCGAGCCTGCGCGTGACCATCGCGCGTCCGGACGATGTGCCCGCGCTCGCGCAGAAGGATCTGCTCGTGATCGGCGGCGCGCCGTCGTCGCCGGTGTTTTCGCGCTGGCACGATGCGCTGCCGCTGTCGATCGCGGGTTCGGCTGCGGGAACGCCGTCGAAGGAGGGCATCGCGCGGGCGTCGTTCTCGGTCGGCGAGCATTGGCGCGATGGCGCGCGCGTCACGCACGGCGGCGCATCGCTGGATCAGAACGGGCCGCTCGCGGCGCTGATGGGCTTCCAGTCGCCCGGAACGAAGGGGCGCAGCATCGTCGCGCTCGCGGCGACCGGCGACGGCCATCTCACCGATCTGCTCGACGTGCTCGAACGCGCGGATCGCCTGTCGCAGATTCAGGGCGATGTCGCGCTCGTGCGGCACGGCGGCGTGGACAGCGCGCGCGTCGGCGAGACGTATGTCGTCGGCTACGTGCCGTGGTACGCGAAGCTGTGGGGCCACGCGATCCGTCATCCGGCGCTGCTCGGCCTCGCCGGCGCGCTGGCGGGCCTGCTGCTCGCGATCGCGGCGTTCGCGGCGCTGCAGGAACTGGCCGCGCGGCGCCGGGGTATCTGAGCGATGAAGGCTTCGGGCGTAAAGCGCGCGATCGTGTCCGGCGCGCTTGTCGTGTTCGGCGCGAATGCAGCAGCGACGGATCTGGCGTCGCCATCGGCGTGCATGGATTCGTGGCCGCGCTGGGACGCCTTCAAACGCGACTTCATTTCGAAGGAAGGCCGCGTGATCGACGTCGGTTCCGCCGACGAGCGCACGGTCTCCGAAGGCCAGTCCTACGCGCTTTTCTTCGCGCTCGTCGCCAACGACCGCGCGAGCTTCGACACGATTCTCCACTGGACCGAAGACCGGCTCGCGCGGGGCGATCTCACGTCGCGCCTGCCCGCGTGGCTCTGGGGCCGCGACGACGCCGGCACGTTGCGCGTGCTCGACGGCAACGCGGCGTCCGATGCGGACTTGTGGATCGCCTACGCGCTCCTCGAAGCGGGCCGCGCGTGGGGCGAGCGCAGCTACACGGCGCGCGGCGCATCGCTTGCGAAGCGCGTGCTCGACGAGGAAACGGCCACGCTGCCCGGCCTCGGCCTCACGCTCTTGCCCGGACCTCTGGGTTTTCATCCGTCAGCCGATACGTGGCGCGTCAATCCGAGCTACGCGCCGCTGCAGGTGATTCGCGGCATCGGCGCGAGCCTGCCCGATGACGCGCGCTGGACGCGGCTCGCGGCATCGAGCGCACGCATGCTGATCGACACCGCGCCGCAGGGCTTTGCGCCGGACTGGGCGCTGTATCGCGCGAACCGGGGTTTCGAGCCCGACGAAGAGACGCGCGCCGAAAGCGCCTATAACGCGATCCGCGTGTATCTGTGGGCGGGCATGCTCGCATCCGACGATGAAGCGCGCGCGCGCCTCCTCGCGCATTTCGCGCCGTTCGCCGCGTATATCGACGCGCACGGCGCGCCGCCCGAGCGCATCGACACGCGCGACGGCAAGCCCGGCCCGAACGACGGCAACGCGGGTTTCTCCGCCGCCGCCGTGCCGTTTCTCGACGCCATCGGACGCCCCGAACTCGCGGATGCGCAAGCGGCGCGCGCGGCGGGGGCATCGGCGCCGGGGTACTACACGAGCGTGCTGACGCTCTTCGGCCTCGGCTGGCGCGAGGGCCGCTATCGATTCGCGGGCGACGGAACGTTGCGCACGGCGGCATCGGCATGCGGAGCGGCGAAATGAAGCGCGCGCCCCGGACGAAGGCGACGTTGCTGCGCGCGGCGCTGATGTCGGCGAGCGTCGTGTGCGCGACGCAGACGCATGCCAGCGAGGCATCGACGGACGCGCTCGCCGAGCGTCTTTACGGCACCGCGCGCGCGTGGGCCAACAAGCATCGCGACGATCTCGCGTTGCAGGCGATCGACAAGGCGCTGCTCATCGCGCCGGACGATCCGCGTCTGAACGCCGAGCTCGTGCGTATCCAGTTGCGGCTCGGCCAGGCGCAAAAGGCGCAGGCCACGCTCGCGCGCATGAAAACGCGCGCGCCCAATGCGGCGCTCACGCAGCAAGTCGACGACGAATATCGCGTCGCGGTCAGCGGCCGTCAGGAAATGGCGGCGATCCGCCTGCTCGCACGCAGCGGCCAGTCGGACGAGGCCGCGCGCCGCGTGAGCGCGCTCTTTGCGCACGGCGCGCCGTCGGGCCCGCTCGGCGCGGAGTACTACCAGATCATCGCCGCGACGCCCGCGCGACGTGCCGAAGCGCTCGCGGCCTTGCACCGGCGCATAGCGGACGATCCCGCCGACGTCGATTCCGCGCTCGTCCTCGCGCGTCTGCTCAACAGCAGCGACGCGACCCGCGCCGAAGCGAACCGCATCGCATGGAATCTCGCCACGCGCACCGACACCGACCGCAACACCGCGCTCGACGTCTGGCGTCACGTACTGCAATCGGCGGGCGCGGACACGGCATATCGGCAGGCGCTGCGCGCGTACCTCGAACTCGTGCCCGACGACACCGAGTTCAAGGATCGCGCCGATTTGCTCGACGCGCGCATCGAAGCGCAGCGCAAGCTCGAACGCGATCCCGATTACATTGCCCGGCAGCGCGGTCTGGCGGCGCTCGCTCGCGGCGACCTGAACGCAGCCGGGCCGTTGCTCGCGCGCGCGGCGGCCGCCCGTCCGGACGATGCGGAAGCCGTCGGCGGATTCGGTTTGCTGCGCATGCGCGAAGGCAATCGCGACGAAGCGCGCGCGCTGTTCGAACGCGCGGCGTCGCTCGCGCCGGACAACCGTGCGAAGTGGCTGGGCCTCGCGCGCACGGCGCGCTTCTGGGGCACGCTCGCGCACGGCCGCGACGCCGCGAACGCAGGCAAGCCGAAGGACGCCGAACGCTACGCGCGCGAGGCGCTCGCCATCGAGCCGGATAGCGCCGATGCCAAGCTGCTTCTCGCCGATGCGCTGCTCGCACAAGGCGACTGGCGCGCCGCCGAACCGATGCTGCGCGCGCAGCTTGCGGGCCGCGAGCCGAGCCTGTCGGCGCTGAAGAGCACGCGTGCGCTGCTCGAATCGACCGGACGCGCCGATGAAGTCGAGCCGCTCATCGCCGCGTTGCAAAGCCGTTTCACCGCCGCCGACGATCGCCAAAGCCTGATCGCGATGCGCGCCGATATGGTCGCGAACGAGGCGCAGCAACTCGCCGCGCGCGGCCAGAACGGGCCGGCGGCGCAGAAATACGAGGCGTCGTTGCGCATCGAGCCGGATCAGCCGTGGACGCGCTTCGCGCTTGCGCGGCTGTATCGGGATATCGGTTTGCCGCAGCTCGGCCGCGCCGTGATGGACGACGGCCTCGCGCGCTCGCCGAACGCCGCGCCGATGGCTTACGCCGCCGCGCTGTATCGCAATTCGATGGACGATCTGGCGGGCGCGCGCGCCGCGCTCGATGCCGTGCCGCAAGCCGATCGCACCGACGCCATGCGCGCGCTCGCCCGCAATCTCGACGCGCAACAGTCGCTCGCCGATGCCCGCGCCGCCTTCGCGCGCAACGACGCCGACGCCGGCGCCGCCGCGCTCGATCGCGCGCAAGCGCTGGCCGCGGACGATCCCAACCTGCTCGCGTCGATCGGTGCGCTGTATATCGATCGAGGCGACGCGGAGCGCGGCCTCGCGCTGCTGCGCGACTGGATGGCCGCGCATCCCGAAGAAACCGATGCTGACGTGCGCCTGCGCTACGGCGATCTGCTCGGCGGCGCGCGTCGCGAAGATGCGCTGTCGCAGACGCTCGCGCAAGTGCGCGCGGAGCCGAAGCTCACGCCGCGTCAGCAAGAGCGTCTGGAGGATCAGGCGTTGCGCAGCGTGCTGCGTCAGACCGACGATGCCATCGACGCCGCCGATTACGCGCGTGCGCGCCGTCTGCTCGATACCGTGAGCGACGCAGGCAAGCGCGACAAGCGCTACGCGTTCGAGCTCGCCGATCTCGCGCGCGCGCAGGGCGATTACGACAGCGCACGCGCCGCGCTCGCGCCGATGCTCGCGGCATCGCCCGACGATCCCGAAACGCAGCTCATGCTCGCGCGCGTGCTCGACGACAGCGGCGGCATCGGCGCGCGCAAGGAAGCGCTCGCGATCGTCCGCCGCGTCGCGGATGCCGCGCCGCCCGACGACATCGACACGCGCCTCTCTGCCGCGCGCCGTTTCGCCGCGCTGCGCCGTCCGCTCGATGCGCAGGCGCTGACGCAGCCGCTACGCGTCGCCTATCCCGAACGCGCGGACGTCACCGTGCAGGCGGGACGCGTCGCGGAAGACCTCGGCGAATACGAGCAGGCGGCGTCGCTGTATCGGCTGTCGATGGAGCAGGAACGCGCGTCGGGCATCGCGCCGGCGTTCAGCGTGCCGGCGGGCTCGGCACGCGCGACCCCCGCAACGTCCGCCACGCCCGCGCGATCCGCACTCGACGATCTCGATCAGCGCCGCAATCCCGAAGTCGAAACGGCGTGGATACCGGCGTACAAGTCCGGCGATGCGGGCGTGTCGCAGTATCACGCGCAGCAGGTGCCGCTGTACGTGCAGATTCCGTATCGCTACGACGGGCATTTCTTCGTGCACGCGGACGCCGTGCATCTCGACGCGGGCACGCTCGACGTGAGCGGACTCACCGATCAGGCCGGCGCTTCGGCGCCGAGCCTGCCGTACACCATTCAGACCTTCGGCACGAACGCGGGCTTCTACGACGGCACGGCGGCGTCGGCGAACGCGCTGCGCCAATATCTGACGAACTCGCCCGTCACGACCGGCGATCTGCATCAGCACGCGAACGGTCTCGGCGGCGGCTTCGGCTATCTGTCCGATGCGTGGCGCGTCGATCTCGGCTCGACGCCGATCGGCTTTCCGGTGCATTACCTCGTCGGCGGCGCGCGCTACAAGTTCGATGCAGGTCCGGCGAGCCTGTCGATAGCGGCGTCGCGGCGTGCGGTCACGAGCAGCGAGCTGTCCTACGCCGGTCTCACCGATCCGCTCACGCACGTCGTCTGGGGCGGCGTGCGGCGCGACGGCATCGACCTGCATGTGAGCGTCGATGTCGGCAGGACGAACGTATTCGCCGATATCGGCGTGGCCGAGCTGAGCGGGCGCAACGTCGCGAGCAATCAGGAATTCACGCTGCGCACGGGCTTCACCGTGCCGGTGTATCGGCGCGCGACGATGCGCGTGCAGACCGGCCTCGTCGGCAATGCCTGGCATTACACCGACAACCTGCGCTACTACACGTTCGGGCAGGGCGGCTATTACAGCCCGCAGCGCTATCTGTCGCTCGGCGTGCCGATCGAATGGATGGGCAAGCGTAACGGCTTCACCTGGGACATCGCGGCGACGGCGGGCGTCTCGAATTCGTACGAGAAGAACTCGCCGTATTTCCCGAACGGCCTGCCGGCGGTAGCGGGACTCTCGCCGGTCGATACGAGCAGCCTGATTTATCCCGGCGGCTCGACGCGTGGCGTGAGCTTTTCGTACGGACTCGGGGCGACGGTCGAATATCGGCTGAATCCGCAACTGGCGCTGGGCGCGCGCGTGTCCATCGACCATTCGCACGACTATGCGCCGAGCGCCGGGATGATCTACGCGCGCTTCGCGTTCTCGCCGCGCAAGGACGATTACCGCATCAGCCCGCAGCCGGTGCGGCTGTATTCGAGTTATTGAGGAACGGATTGCCGTGAACGACGAATCGAACCGATCCAGTGGCGCAACGAGCCTCATCGCCGCGTTTGCGCGCTTCGTGCGCGCGCGCGTCGCGGGCCGCGATGCCGCGCCGGGCCGCATCGGCGTCGATGCGCTTCCCGACGATCTCGCCGTGCTCGCGCCGGGCGCGCTCTACGCGGTGCACGTCGCGCCGCGTTCGCCCGAATGCGATGCGCTCATCTGGGCCACGGCGCGGGCCGCGAACACGCGCCATGTGAGCGTCGTGCTCGCGCGCGAGCGTGCGGAAGCGGCGGCGCGTGCGCGCGAACTGGGCTTTTCGGGCGCGGCGGCGCAAGGCTGGCCGCGCCGACTGAACGTGCTCGCGATGCCGAACGAAGCCGCATCCGCCGATGCCGATTCTGAACCCGCTCTCGCGCTCGCGCGCCTTTACGGCGGCCTGCGCGCGCTCAAGCGCTTTGGCTTTCGCGCGAACGCGCTGTATATCGTCGAAGGCGCGGAGCGCTGGTTCTCGTGGCGCGATCCGGCGGCGCTCGCGCGCGAAGGACGGCTGTTGTCGAGCTGGTGCGAGACGCGCGGCATCACGATGATCCTGCTGCTCGGCGACGCCGCCAGCGATGACGATTTGGGCATCGACGAAACTCAGGCTTCGGCGAGCCGCAGCGAACTGAACGGCGCGTGCGCGGGCGTTGCGCGCGTGCGGCGCTCGCACGGCGAACTGCTGTGGCAAGTCGATTTCTGGCGCGCGGGCCGCGCGCTCGCCACCGGCGACGTGCACGCGTTGCGCTTCAACGAAGCCGGCCGCCTGAGCATCGCCGCGCCCGAGCGCGCGGGCGATGCGCGCCGCGATGCGCGTCTCGCGCCGGACGAAGCGCGCGTCGTCGTGAGCCGCGCGGTCGTCGGCGACGAGGCTTGGGTGCCGCGCGACTGGGAAGTGCTCGCGGACCGCGATGCGGTCGTCGCCGCCTGCGATGGCGCGCGCGGCGCGACCGTCGTGCTCGCGCATCGCAACGGCGCGCAGCTCGAAGCGCTGTGCGCCGCCGTGCACACGTTGCGCCGCCGCTGCGGACGCGCGCTCAAAATCGCCGTGGTCGAACGCGGCGAAGTGCTGCGTCATCAATATGAATTGCTGATGCTGAGTCTCGGCGCGAATCTCGTCGTCGGGCGCGACGTGCCGTTCTCGCGGCTCGAATCGCTGTTGCAGTCGCTGCAAGGCCAGCTCTACACGCGTCCGCTTTTGTCCGATTACCGCACGGCGCTCGCCGCGTCGCTCGCCGATGCCGCGCTCGGCTATCAGAACGTGGCGGCGTTCTGCGCGCAGACGCAAGGCGCGCTCGCACGCGGCGCGGTGCTGCGTCTGCCGCATGTGCTCGTGAAGCTGACGCTGCCGCCTGCGCTCGCTCACGTCGATGCGCTCGCGTGGTGCCGTCCGCGCCGCGCGGGCGATGTCTTCACGGCGGACGCGTCGCATCTGTACGTGTTCCTGTTCGGCTGCCGTCTCGCCGATGCCGACGCCGCGCTCGCGCGCATCTTCACCGTGCCGGTGGAGCGCGTGGCGAAGGACGTCACGTATCTGTCGGACGACGGCATCGGCGCGCAATTGCAGGCGCTCGAAGCGGAGAACCGGCGCGCGCCGTCGGCGGATTACAGCGATCTGTTCGCCGCGACCGCGCCCGTCATCGCGATGGAAGACAAGGCGGATGCGGCTACGGAAAGCGAATCCGTGCGCCGCTCGCGCGCGGAACTCGACGCGCTCGACGCCGTGCTGAACCAAGAAGCGCGCAGGAACGCGACCGACGAAGGTCCGTTGCATCCGCCCGCGCGCCGCGCCGTGCGTGCGCATATGCCGCTCGCCGAACCGGGAAACTGAAACGATGGACACCTTGCTCATTTCGATGCTGATCGGCGTGCTGGCCGGCGTGCCCGCGTGGATCGTCTGGCAGCGCGCGGGCGCGCGGCGCGGTCTCGTAGCCGCGCGTGGTTTCGATCCGCGCGACGCGGTGCCGTGCCGCATCGAGCCGGTCGTGCTAAACGCGCGTCTCGTCCCCGATGTCGATGCCGCGCCGAAGGACGCCTCCCGCCCATGAAAACCATCGCGCTCATTTCGACGGCGGGCGGCGCGGGCCGCACGACGCTCGCCGCATCGCTCGCGACGCTGCTCGCCCGGCGCGGCCGCGCCGTGGTCGCGCTGGACTTCGATCCGCAGAACATGCTCGGCGCGTATCTCGGGCTGGACGCGTTCGCGGCGGAAGGCATCGGCGGCGCGCTCGCCGATCCGTCGCGCAAGTGGCACGAATCGACCTGGCGCAACGAGGACGGCGTGCTGTTCGTGCCGCACGGCGGTCTCACGCCCGCGCGATCCGCCGCGTGCGAAGCGCGTCTTTGCGAGCATCCGCGATGGCTCGAACGCACGATCGGCGAGATCGGCTTGCCGGAGACCGGCGTCGTGCTGATCGATACGCCGCGCTATCCGTGCTCGCATGCGGATCACGCCGCGCGCGCCGCCGATCTCGTGCTCGCCGTGTGCCCGCCTGAGCCGGCTGCGTGCGCGACGCTCGTCGCGCGTTTGCCCGCGCTGCGGGAATCGTGCGCGGATGTGCGTCTCGTCGTGAATCGCCTGAATCCCGCCCGCGCGATGCAGCGCGACGCGCTCGCGATGCTGCGCGCCGCGACCGGGAACATGCCGCTCGCGCAACGCATTCATCTGGAAGCGTCGATGCCCGAGGCATTTTCGCGCGGCGCGTGGATTTTCGACGAAGCGCCGCATCTGCAGGCGTCGCACGATCTGCACGGTCTCGCGCAGCACGTCGATGCGTGGCTGCCCGCGCTCACCGCGAGCGAGACGGCATGAAGCGCGAACCAGGCTCCCGCTCGAACCGCGCGATCGGCTGGATCGCGCGCGGGCTCGGCGTGCCCGACACGCGCTCGGCGTTCGACTGGTGCGTGCGTCTCTTCTTCAAGCCGCCGCGCGCGGGCAAGCGCGACATCGCGCGGGACATGCTGCGCGCGTTCGTGCTCGCGTGGGCGCGCGAGTGGGGCGTCATCGACGTGCGCAATCCTTGGGCGTGGCTGCTGCGCGCGTTCGTGCGCCCGCCGCGCGAAAACGCGAAGCCGCTCGCCGCGTATGCGCGGGCCGCGCTCGGCCTGATCGAACGCGCGCTCACGCCGCTCGCTCTCGCGCTGATGTGGATGAAGCGCCGCATCGATGCCGCCATCGACGGACTGCCGTGGGCGCGCTTCGGCGCGCGGCTCGAAGGCGGCGCGAATGTCATCGGCAAGAAGCGCTGGATGCTGCCCGCGCTCGTCGTGATCGGCGGATTGCTGTGGGCGGTCGTCGGCACGTCGCCGCTCGCGTCGGGAAGCCAGTTCGTGTTCTTCGCCGTGCTGATGATCGCGGCGCTCGTCATCCGCCGCATTCCGGGGCGCATGCCGGTGCTGATTCTCGCGTCGCTCGCGCTGCTCGTCACCGCGCGCTACGTCTGGTGGCGCACGACCGAGACGCTCGACTTCCGCACGCCCGGCGAGGCGATCGTCGGCTACGCGCTCTTCGGCGCGGAAGCCTATACGTGGATGATCCTGCTGTTCGGCTTCGTGCAGACCGCGTGGCCGCTCGAACGCGCCGTGTCGAAGCTGCCCGACGATCCCGCCGACTGGCCGAGCGTCGATGTCTTCATTCCGACCTACAACGAGCCGCTGTCGGTCGTGAAGCCGACGCTTTTCGCCGCACAAGGCATCGACTGGCCGCGCGACAAGCTCAATATCTGGCTGCTCGACGACGGCCATCGTCCGGAGTTCGAGGCGCTCGCGCGGGCTGCGGGCATCGGCTACATCACGCGCGACGACAATCAGCACGCGAAGGCGGGCAACATCAATCGCGCGCTCGCGAAGACGCACGGCGAATACATCGCCATTTTCGATTGCGATCACGTCCCCACGCGCTCCTTCCTGCAAGCGACGATGGGCACCTTCTTCGCCGATCCGAAATGCGCGCTCGTGCAGACGCCGCATCACTTCTTCTCGCCCGATCCGTTCGAGCGCAATCTCGACACGTTCCGCCGCGTGCCGAACGAAGGCAATCTGTTTTACGGGCTCGTGCAGGCGGGCAACGATCTCTGGAACGCGACGTTCTTCTGCGGCTCGTGCGCGGTCATCAAGCGCGCGCCGCTGGAAGAGGTCGGCGGCATCGCGGTCGAAACCGTGACCGAAGACGCGCACACGGCGCTCAAGCTGCATCGGCGCGGCTATACGACGGCGTATCTGCCGACGGTGCAGGCCGCCGGTCTCGCCACCGAAAGTCTCGCGAGCCACATCAAGCAGCGCACGCGCTGGGCGCGCGGCATGGCGCAGATTTTCCGCATCGACAATCCGTTTTTCGGGCGCGGGCTGAACTTCTTTCAGCGCCTGTGCTACGGCAACGCGATGCTGCACTTCTTCTACGGCATTCCGCGCCTCGTGTTCCTCACCATGCCGATGTGGTACCTCTTCTTCCAGATGTACTTCATCAACGCGGCGGCGACGACCATCGCGGGTTTCGTGCTGCCGTACATCGTCATCGCGAACATCGCGAACTCGCGGATGCAGGGCAAGTTCCGGCATTCGTTCTGGGCCGAAGTCTATGAGTCGGTGCTCGCGTGGTATATCGCGCTGCCGACGACCATCGCGTTCTTCAGCCCGAAGCATGGCAAGTTCAACGTGACGGACAAGGGCGGGCGCATCGACGAGACGTATATCGACTGGGCGATGAGCAAGCCGTATCTCGTGCTGCTCGGCCTGAACGCGCTCGCGATGTCCGTCGGCATCGTGAAGCTGATCGCCGGCGCGGGCGACGAAAACGCGACCATCCTGATGAACGTGTTCTGGACGCTCTACAACCTCGTGATGCTCGGCGCGGCGGTGAGCGTCGCGCGCGAGGCGAAGCAGGTGCGCGTCACGCATCGCATCGCGATGAACATGCCCGCGACGCTCGTGCTCAACGACGGCAGCAGCATCGCGTGCAGCACGAGCGATTACTCGACGGGCGGGCTCGGGCTCGTCGTCGGCGAAGGATTGCTCTCGCTCGAAACCGGCGACACGCTCGGCGTCGTCGTGAGCCGCGGCGAGCGGCAGTTTCACTTTCCGGTGCGCGTGACGCGCCTTTCCGGCACGCATCTGGGCGTGCGCTTCGATTCGCTCACGCTCGAAGACGAGCGCCGTCTCGTGCAATGCACGTTCGGCCGCGCGGATGCGTGGATCGAATGGGACGAGCGCACCGAAGACGACGCGCCGCTTAAGGGCCTGAAGGAAGTGCTGCTGATGGGCTTCGAAGGCTATGCGCGGCTGTTCGGCGGAGCGCGCCGCGCGCTGCTCGACAAGCTCGCGCTCGATGGCCGCCGCTACTGACAAGAAGAACGAAGATGACCTTCTGGAACCTGTATTTCATCATCAAGATCGCGCTCTTTTCGACGGGGCATCTGAAGCCGATATGGCTCGCGAACATCGCGTTCGCGGTGGCGCTCGCCGCGAGCTCGCCGCTGCGCTCGCGCATCTGGCGGGCGGTGCGGTTCGTCGCCGGGCTCGGCATCGGTTTGCCGCTGATGTATCGCGAGGCGAACGTGCCGCCGTTCGGCCGCATCGTCGAGGAATTCGGCAATCTCACGACCTTCAGCTTCGGCTACTGGCTCGAGTTGCTGCCGCGCTTTCTTCCGCCGATGCTGCTCGCCGTCGCGCTCGGTCTGCTCGTCGCGTATCTCGTCGTCAATCGCTGGCTGCGCGTCGCGACCTTCGTGATGATCGCGCTCGTCGCGCTGCCGGTGTGGCAGGGCGCGAATGCGGTGCTCGCGCGCATCGAGGCGAAGCCGCAGGGCAATGCCTTTGCCGCAACTAACCGTCAATCCGCGGACCCCCTGGATTACAACGCGACGCTCGCGGCATTCAGGGCGAAGGAGTCGCAGCGACAGGTGAGCTTCGGTCATCTGTCGAGCGATCCGAAAGAGCAGTTCGACGTGATCGTGCTGCACATCTGCTCGCTGTCGTGGGACGACCTCGATGTATCGAAGGAGCGCAATCATCCGTTCCTGTCGCACTTCGACTATCTGTTCACGAACTTCAGCACGGCGGCGAGCTACAGCGGCCCGGCGGCGATTCGTGTGCTGCGCGCGTCGTGCGGACAGGAAGCGCACGCCGATCTGTACAAGGACGCGCCCGCGCAGTGTCATCTGATGGCCGATCTTGCGCAGGCCGGCTACACGCCGCAGGTCACGTTCAATCACGACGGCCACTTCGACAACTTCACGCAGCTCGTGAAGGAGAACATCGGCGTGCCGAACGTGCCTTTCGTGCCGAACACGGCCGCGCCCGTCGCGATGCACGCGTTCGACGGCTCGCCGATCATGGACGATTACGGCACGCTCGCGAACTGGTACGCAGAGCGCGCGCGGGAGCCGGGACCGGTCGCGCTGTACTACAACACGATCAGCCTGCACGACGGCAACCGCCTGCCGAACAACAAGATGACGAGCCTCGAGTCGTATCCGCTGCGCGTGGCGAAGCTGATGAGCGATTTCGACAAGTTCGCCGATCTGATCCAGCAATCGGGGCGGCGCGCGGTGATCGTGTTCGTGCCCGAGCACGGCGCGGCGCTGCGCGGCGACGCCAATCAGGTCGCGGGCCTGCGCGAGATTCCGACGCCGAGCGTGATCCACGGGCCGGTGGGCGTGCGGCTCGTCGGCTTCACGGGCAATCACGGCGCGACGACCGTCATCGATCAGCCGACCGGGCATCTCGCCATCGCGCAATTGCTGTCGAACCTCGTGTCGAACAGTCCGTTCAAGGCGGGCGTCACGCTGTCGCAATACGCGGCCAATCTGCCGCAGACGCCGATGATCGGCGAGAACGAAGGCACCGTCACGATGAAGACCGCGAACGGCTATGTCGTGAAGACGCCGGACGGCGTATGGGTGGATCAGAAATGAACACGCTGAACAAGGAAGCGCGCGACCGGCATGATGTCGTCACGCTTGCGGAGCGCGTCGCCGGTCTCGACGCCGCGCGCTATTTCGATGCCGAAGCCGACGAGGAATTGCGCGCGGCGGTGACGCGCTGGCCGGTGCTCGCGCGGCTGATGGCGCTCGCGCCCGTCAGCGCCGACGACGATCAGCGCGCGATGAGCGGTTGCGCGACGGCGCCGTCATCGGCGTGATCGCGCGGGCGTCGATGGGCCGGAATCGCTCGTGTCGTACAGACGTTCCGGAATGAACAACGTGCCGATGCCGCTCGGAATGAACACCGCGCCGACGAGCAGAAAGCTCACGCCGAACGAGAACTGCGTCGCGATATGGCCGAGCGCGACAGGCGACGGCCCTCGCAGCACGAATGAAGCGCGTTCGGACTATTTCGCCGCCGTCTCCTGCACTTGCGCATCCTTGCGCCAGCCGCCGCCCAGCGCCGTGTAGAGCGTCACCATGTTGGTCTGTTGCGCGGCGCGGTCGGTCACGAGCTGGGTCTGCGCGCTGAACAGCGTGCGCTGCGCCGTGAGCAAAGTGAGGAAGCTGTCCAGGCCGCCGCGATAGCGCGCATTGGCGATGTCGTAGTACTGCTGCGCGGCATCGACATACTGAAGGTCCGCGGCGGTCTGATCGACATACGTGGCGCGCGCCGCGAGCGCGTTCGACACCTCCTTGAAGGCGGTCTGGATCGTGCCTTCGTACGCCGCGACGTAGATGTTCTTCGAGATCGTCGCGGAGTCGAGCGAGGCGCGCAGACTGCCGAACTGGAAGATCGGCACGCTGATCGACGGCTCGAACGCCCACGCGCCCGAACCCGCCTTGAAGAGCGACGACAGCCCGTTGCTCGCGACGCCGCCCGTCGCGGTCAGCGAGACGGTCGGGAAGAACGCCGCGCGCGCCGCACCGATATACGCGTTCGCGGACTTCAACGCATGCTCCGCCTCGATGATGTCGGGCCGCTCCGTCAAGAGCGTCGAAGGCAGGCCCTCGGGCACGGCGGCGAAGAGCGGTTCGTCGGGCAAGGCGCGATCGTCGGGGAAGCCGTCGGGCAACGGGCAGCCGATCACCGCGATCAGGTTGTTGCGATCCTGCTCCACCGCGCGTCGATACGCGGCGAGATTCGCCATTGCGCTCGTCAGCGATGTGCGCGCGGACTGCACGTCTTCCATCGAGCCGCTGCCGAGATTGGCCGCGCGCAGCGTCGTCTCGTAGGTGTCGCGATACGAAGCCACCGTGCGTTCCGTCACGTCGAGCAGGGCGCGATCCGCGAGCCATGTCAGATAGTCGCCCGCCGTGGTCGAGATGAGGCTGATCTGCGTGCTGCGGCGCGCCGCGTCCGTCGACAGATACTGCTCCAGCGCCTGATCCTTCAGGCTGCGGATGCGGCCGAAGAAGTCGATTTCCCACGCGCTCGTGCCGAGTTCGAGGCTGGTGGATTTCGTCGTCACGCCCGACTGGTGCGACGCGCTATGCGTGCCCGTCGCCGTGATCGACGGCCCCAGTTCGGCGCGCACGATCCGATACTCCGCCTCGTATTGCGCGACCTTCAGCGCGGCTTGCCGCAAGTCGCGGTTGTTCGTCAGCGCAAGCTCGATCAACTGACGCAGATACGGATCCCGCACGAACGAGCGCCAGTCGGACAGCAGGTCGGCAGCCGATGCCTGTTGTTGCGCGCTCGTCGATTCGTACTGCGGATAGGACGCGGGCATCGGTGCGGCGGGCCGCTCGTAGTGAGGCTCGAGCGTGCACGCGCCGAGCGCGAAAACCGTCAGCGTCGCCGCGACGATGCGGCAGACAGCGAAGCGCTTATTCATGAGCGGCTCCTTCCTTCTTCCTGTTTCCGAAGCCCCGAATCAGCACGAAAAATACTGGCACGAAGACGATGGCGAGCAGCGTCGCGGCAATCACGCCGCCAAGCACGCCGTTGCCGAGACTCTCGCGGCTCGATGCGCCCGCGCCGCTCGCGAACGCCATCGGCAGCACGCCGAAGCCGAAGGCGAGCGAGGTCATCACGATGGGCCGCAAGCGCAGATGCGCCGCTTCGATCGCCGCCTGACGCACGCTGTGACCGCGCTCGTGCAGGGACTTCGCGTACTCGACGATCAGGATCGCGTTCTTGGTCGCGAGTCCGATGGTCGTCAGCAAGCCGACCTTGAAATAGATGTCGTCGGTGAAGCCGCGCAGATGCGCCGCGACCAGTGCCCCGACGATGCCGAGCGGCACGACGAGGATCACCGAGAACGGCACGGACCAGCTTTCGTACAGACCCGCGAGACAGAGGAACACGACGATCAGCGAAAGCGCATAGAGATACGTCGCCTGCGAGCCCGCGAGCTTCTCCTGATACGACTGGCCGGTCCACTCCATCGCAATGCCTTGCGGCAACTGCGCGACGAGCGCTTCGATCGCGTTCATCGTGTCGCCGCTGCTGACGCCTTGCGGGCTTTGCGCCGTCATCTCCATCGAAAGGCTGCGATTGTAGCGTTCGACTTGCGGAGAACCGGTCGTCCAGTGGCCCGAGGCGAACGACGAGAATGGCACCATCTTGCCGTCGTAGCTGGTCGTGCTCGTCGTCGTATTGCTCGATGTCACGAACCATTTGCCGATATCGGCGGGCATCATGCGGTATTGCGGCAGCGCCTGAACATAGACCTTCTGGATGCGCCCCGTGTCCACGTAATTGTTCACGTAGGTCGAGCCAAACGCGGTCTGCAGCGTGTCGTTGATATTGGATGCGCTGACGCCGAGCGCCGACGCCTTCAGGTAATCGATATCCACGGCGTACTGCGGCACGTCGGCCATGCCGGCGGGACGCATACCGGTGATCTTCGGATCCTTCGCGGCAAGAGCCAAGAGCTTGTTTTTCGCGGCGACAAGCTGATCGTGACCCAGACCGGCCATGTCCTTCAGTTCGAAATCGACACCGCTGTAACTGCCGAGACCTTGCACGGCGGGCGGATTCATCACGAAGACCTGTCCGGCGCGCAAGCTGCGAAAGTGCGCGTTCGCGGCGCCGACGATCTCCGCCGCGGACTGGCCTTCGCCCTTGCGATCCTTCCAGTCCTTGAGCTTGACCATGGCCATCGCCATGTTCTGTCCGCTGCCCGACACGCTGAAGCCATCGAGCATGACGACGTTCTCCACTTCGGGAAGCGCCGTGAAATACGACTCGACCTGCTTCTCCACGACGTTCGCCTGCACGCTCGAGCTGCCCGCGGGCAGATTGACGATGGTCATCAGCGTGCCCTGATCCTCATCCGGCAGGAACGACGATGGAAGCTGCCAGTACAGCAGCGCGGCCACGCCGCAGATCGCGGCATACGCGGCCATCCAGCGCAGCGGGCGCGCAACGAGGCGCGTCACTACACGCTCGTAACGGCGCGTGCCGCCTTCGAATGTGCGCTCGAACCACGCGAAGAAGCCGCGCCGCTGATGTTGCGGATCGACCGGGCGCAGCAGCGTCGCGCACAGCGCGGGCGTGAGGGTCAGCGCGAGCAGCACGGAGAGCACCATCGCCGACGTGATCGTGAGCGAGAACTGACGATAGATCTCGCCCGTCGAGCCCGACATGAACGCCATCGGAATGAACACGGCCGTCAGCACGGCGGTGACGCCGATCAATGCGCCGCCGATCTCGCCCATCGCCTTGATGGTGGCATCGAGCGGCGACAGGCCTTCGCTCAGCAACCGCTCGACGTTCTCGACCACGACGATCGCGTCATCGACCAGAAGACCGATGGCCAGCACCAGCGCGAACAGCGACAGCACGTTGATGGTGAAGCCGACCGCGGCGATCAGCGCGAACGTGCCGAGCAGCGCGACCGGCACGACGATGGTCGGAATGAGCGTCGCGCGCAGGTTGCCGAGGAACAGGTACATCACGAGGAACACGAGCACGACGGCTTCGAAGAGTGTCGTGATGACCTCGGAGATGGACGCGGATACGAAAGGCGTCGTGTCGTGCGGAACGCTCAGTTGCACGCCGCCCGGCATCTGCTTCTGCAACACCGCGAGTTGCGCGCGCACGGCCTTCGCGACCGACAGCGCGTTCGCGCCGCTTGCGAGCATGATGCCCATCGCGGCGGCGGGCTTGCCGTTCAGACGCGACGTCATGTCGTAGGAGTCGCCGCCGACTTCGACCGTGCCGACATCCTTCAGATACACGCGCGAGCCGTCCTGATTGACGCGCAGGAGAATGTTGGCGAACTCGTCCGAAGTCTTGAGAAAGCCGCGCGTCACGATGGTCGCGTTGATGGCTTGCGTCTTCGTCTGCGGTGCGCCGCCGATCTGCCCGACGGAAAGCTGCGCGTTCTGACTGTCGATGGCGGTCGTGACATCGCTCGGCATCAGGCCGACGCTGCGCAGCTTGACGGGATCGAGCCACACGCGCATCGAGTGCTGCGCGCTGAAGAGCGTCACTTGCCCGACGCCGCTGATCTGCGTGAGCGGATCCTGCACCCGCGTCGCGAGCAGATTGCCGAGATCGACGGTGTTCATGCGGCCGTCCGTGGACGTGACCGATACGACCATCAGGATGTTGCCCGCGGTCTTGCTGACCTGAATGCCCTGTTGCTGAACGGCGCTCGGCAGTGATGCGTTCGCTTCCTGCACCTTGTTCTGCACCTGCATCGCGGCGACGTCCGCGTTGGTGCCCGACTTGAACGTCAGCGTGATGGTCGCCGTGCCCGCCGAACTGCTCGTCGACGACATGTACATCAGATTGTCGATGCCCGTCATGTCCTGCTCGATCACCTGCGTGACCGTGGTGGCGAGCGTATCGGCGGATGCGCCCGGATAGGTCGCGGTGATGCGGATCGACGGCGGCGCGACGTTCGGATATTGCTCGACGGACAGCGTGCGGATCGAGAGCGCGCCGATCAGCATCACGACGATGGCGATGACCCATGCGAGCACGGGCCGGTGAATGAAGAAACGGGAGAGCATCGTGCGTCAGTCTCCCTTGGCGAGCTGCGCTTGCGCATCGCGTTCGACGGGCGAGACCTTCATGCCCGCGCTCACCACCTGCAGATTGTCGGTGGCGATGCGCTCGCCCGCGCGCAGGCCGCGCGTCACGATCCAGTCGTTGCCGTGCGCCGTATCGGCGGTGACGGTGCGGCTTTCGACGACGTTCTGCGCGTTCACGACGAGCACGGTCGAGGTGCCGCCCGCGCCGCGATTCACGAGCGTTTGCGGCACGAGAATCGCGTCCTGCTCGCCTTCGTCGAGTTGCGCCTGCACGAACATGCCCGGCAGAAGCTGATGCTCCGGGTTGGGAATCGATGCCCGCAGCGTGATCGAGCCGGTGGTCTGATCGACGGTGACATCGGAGAAGAGCAGCGTGCCGGTATGCGCGTAGGTCGCGCCGTCTTCGGTCTGCACCGTGACCTTGCTCGTGCCGGGCTTCAGCGCGCCGGACGCGATGGCCTTCGAGAGCCGCAGCGCTTCAGTGCTGGAACGCGTGACGTCGAGGTAGAGCGTGTCCATCGACTGGATGGTCGTGAGCGCCGTCGATTGTCCCGACGTGACGAGCGCGCCGACCGTCACCGCCGACTTGCCGATCTTGCCGCTGATCGGCGCGACGATGCGCGTGCGCGCCAGATTCACGCGCGCGGTTTCGAGCGAGCCGCGATCCGTGACGATATCGGCGCGTGCCTCGTCGGCCGCGGCGGCGTAGTTCTCCACGTCCTGCGCGCTCACGCTCTTGATCTTGAAGAGTTCCTGATAGCGCTTCGCCGTGACGTCGGCGGCCTTCGACGTGGCGATCGCCTTTTGCAGCGTGCCGAGCGCGGTGTCGTACGCGGCCTGGTAGCTCGCGGCATCGAGTTGATAAAGCGGCTGGCCGGCCCTGACCGTCGAGCCTTCGACGAAAAGCCGCTTGGTCACGATGCCATCGACTTGCGGGCGCACGTCGGCGACTTCGACCGACGAGAGGCGTCCGGACAGATCGTCCACGATGTCGATGCGCTGCGCCTTCAGCGTCATCACGCTGACTTCGGGCGCATTCGCCGCGGGTGGCGCGCCGGCGGCGGCGGATTTCTCGCCGCACGCGGACAGCGCGAAGGCGGCGGCCGCGACGAGCGCGAGCATTCGCGCGAGCGGGGCATGGGCAAACGGCGGGGCAAAAGCGTATTCGTTGTCTGGCATGTCGGAAGTGGAAGGGCTGGCGTCGCGCGGGAGTTCATCGCTTGATCGGGGAATGCGGTTCCCGCCGCCGTGCATCGGACGAGCCGAAGGGCGGTTCACAACGTGACGAGAGGATGTCGCGACGCGGATTGCAGGCGTCGATCAGGAGAGACAGCGCGAAGTATTGCCGAGGGCCCAACGATAATCGCAGCGCGCGCCGAAATCAACTAAGTCTTTGATTCATATCGACATTCACATAATGTGTCTGAATTGACACGATTCGGCGAAGCGCTCGCGACGGAGAATCTAGCGCATTCGCGTGGCATTGGGAATCGGCGCAAACGCCGTCAGGCGATGCTCGGCGCGAGCGCCGATTGCATCAGCGATATTTCGGCCAGTTCCGGTCGCATCGGGCATCCCAGCCAGAAGCCCTGTACTTCGTCGCAGCCGTTGTCGATCAGATAATCGAGCTGATCCGCCGTTTCCACGCCTTCCGCGACGACGCGTATGTCCAGCGCCTGACCCATGGCGATGACCGCCTTCACGATGACTTCGTCGGCGCGCGAGCAACCGATGCCGCGCACGAACGACATATCGAGCTTGACCCGATCGACCATGAAGCTGCGCACGTAGCCCAGGCTCGAAAAGCCCGTGCCGAAATCGTCGATGGCGATCGACACGTCGAGCCTGCGCAGCGCTTGCAGCGAAGGCAGCGCGCCGGGCGCCATGAGCGTGCTTTCGGTGATCTCCAGTTCGATATTGCGCGGATCGACACGCGAGCGTTCGAGCACGCGCGCGACCATCGCCGGGACGTCGCTGCGTTCGAACTGCACGGGCGAGACATTCACCGCCACCACGACGAACGGCGACAGCCTCGCCCATTCGCCGGCCTGCCGGCACGCCTGCTCCAGCACCCATTCGCCGATCTGCACGATGAGCCCCGTGCTCTCCGCGAGCGGGATGAACTGCGCGGGATTCACGAGGCCGAACTCCTTGCTCTGCCATCGGAGCAGCGCTTCGAAGCCTTCGACCCGCCGCGTGCGCAGGCAGATCTTCGGCTGATACAGCACGAACAGTTCGTTCTTCGCGATGGCGAGTCCCAGCGCCTTGACCATGGCGCTGCGCGCCGTCTCCGCCGCCGCGATCTCCGGATCGAAAACCTGTATCGAACCGGCGTGAAGCGACTTCGAGCGATACATCGCCGCATCGGCGGCGCGCAGCAGCGTCTCGGCGTCGCTGCCGTGATCGGGAAAGAACGCGACGCCCATGCTCGCGACGGAGACGACGGTGGCATCGGCGGCTTTCATCGGCTGCGCGAGAAGCGTCGCGATCTGCCGGGCATGAGCGAGGCATTCGTCCTGGCTCCGGCCCGGCAGCAGCACGACGAACTCGTCGCCTGCGTAACGCGCGACGAAACCGGGCGGCGTGACGCTCGATTCCAGCCGTCGCGAGACTTCGCGAAGCACATCGTCGCCGGCCGCATGACCGAGGCTGTCGTTGACGTCCTTGAAGTTGTCCAGATCGAGGAAGATGAATCCGAGCCGGTCGCCGTTGCGCCGCGCGATCCGCACGGCGTGGTCGAACAGTTCGCCGAGCGCGAGCCGGTTCGGCAGACCGGTCAGCGGATCTTCGAGCGCCTGGCGCTTCAACTGCTCCTGATGGCGCACGCGCTCCGTCACGTCGCTCAACACCGTGATGCTGTGCGTGACGCGTCCGTGGTCGTCGAGAATCGGACCGACGTAGGTATCGCTCCAGAACGTCGAGCCGTTGCTGCGCGACATTTTCAGCAGTCGCGATGCTTCGACATTGCCGCGCATCGCGTGCGTCAGCGATCCGGTCTCGGGCATCGCGCGATCCCAGCCGAGCGCCGCCTGCGTTTGTGCGCCGAGCACATCCGCCACGCGGCGGCCCGTCAGGCGCTCGAACGCGGTGTTCGCATACGTGATGCGGTGCGAGCCGCAAGAGAGATGCGAAATGACGATGGCGTCGCGCGTCGCTTCGAGCGCGCGGCTGCGAAGGTGCAGTTGTTCCTTCGCGTTCTCGTGCGCGGTGACGTCGTGAGCGGTGATGAAACACGCCTCGTGACCGCCGAACGAAAGCAGATGAAACGACACGTCCACGAAGATGACATCGCCATCGAGCCTGCGATGACGCCGGATGCCGCCCGCGCCCGAACCGGCTCCCGACTGCACGTAGCCCGCGAGATCGAGCCGGAAGCTCGCGACTTCTTCGGCGGGGCGCAGATCGAAGATCGTCAGCGCGTTGAGCTGTTCCAGCGTCGCCCGGTACTGACGTTGCGCTGCCGCGTTCGCGGTGAGAATCGCGCCGTTCCCGACATCGAAGATCAGCATCGCGACCGGATGCTGGTCGAAGTACTGGCTGAAGCGTTTCTGTGCTTCATCGGCGACGATGCGCGCCGCGTTCTTCGCGAGCGCCGAGCGATGCCGGCTCGACGCCGCGAACGCGAGCAGCAGCATGCCGGCGGCGAGACCCACGATGAGCGCGATGCGCTGCTTCAGAATCTGCGATTGCGCTTTCTCCTGCATGCTGGCGATCAGCTCCCGCTCGTCGCTGCGCAGCAGGGCGAGAATGTCCATGATCGATTTCAGCGACGCGTTGGCGAGCAGCAACCGTCCGGAGTCGACTGCGGTGCCATGCGACGCAAGCGCGACGTTCGCCGCGGCATCCTGCAGCGCTTTGGGCCATTCGCCGCTCAGGCGTCTGAGTTCCGCGAGCTTTTCGGCGGCTGCGGGCGAATCGGCGAGCAGCGCATCGAGATGGTTATAGGCGCGCGCCACCATCACCGCGCGGGCGATGGGCCACGCGCGCGATTCGAACGTGGCCGAGCCGACGCCCTTGAGGAAGTCGGTGTTGGCGGCGAGATGCAGATCGACGAGCAGTTCGAGCTCCGAGCCGACGTCGAGCGCCCGGCGCAATTCCCGCTCGCCGATGTCGCGATCGACGGTGATGGAAACGGCGGCGAGTGCGGCGAGGCACAGCCCGGACGCCGACAGCGTCGCCAGAACCAGCGTGGTCGCGAAACGCCGGCGAGACCACGAGATCAAGGTTCTGAGGCGAAGGTGAAACATGGTCAATCCTGTACACGGTTTGCATGTTTTACGACCTTCGTCGAAAGCTCTTTAGCGGGTTAAGCCCTTATTGGAATGATTCTTCTGACGGTTGAGGCAATAAATACCTCTCGCCGGAACGCGTAGCGCCCGCGCTCATCGATGCATGACGTATTGCCAAAGCGCCTGGCATTCGGTATCGGCGATGCGGTAGTGGGGCATCGACTTGCGCAGCAGCACGCCCGCCGGATCGATGCCGTT
Source organism: Caballeronia sp. AZ7_KS35 (assembly GCF_023631045.1). Taxonomy (NCBI): domain Bacteria; kingdom Pseudomonadati; phylum Pseudomonadota; class Betaproteobacteria; order Burkholderiales; family Burkholderiaceae; genus Caballeronia; species Caballeronia sp. AZ7_KS35. Next base: position 62,059 of record NZ_JALQDV010000065.1, read on the forward strand.
CTTCACGGCGCGGCAGAAGGACATCGCGTCATAGTGACTGAGCGGCCCGCCACGGCGGCTTGCGACGCCGAGCAGGGCGTCGTGCGTCAGCGGCGGCGCGAACGCGGGTTTCGTCGATGTGCCGACGTGGCAATTGACGCATCGCGTCGCAAAGGAAGGCAACGGGCGCTCGTCGTCGCGCAGATGCGCGGTCATCGGATGTTGTCCGTTGAAGATCGCGCAGCCCATGTCGGCGGGGTCGCATGCGGTCTGCGCGCGCGCAAGCGGCGCAATTGCCACGACCGCAACGAATGCGACGACCGCGACGAATGCGACGCGCATCGCCGCGGCCCGCGCCTCGAGGAAGCGGCGTCGGGCCATTCAACGCACGCGCAGCACGCGCGAAACGCTCGGCACGCCGTTGGCGTTCAGCGCGAACAGCATGTAATAGCCGGGGACGACGACGCCCGGATCGGACGGAATGTTCAACTGGAATTCGCCCGCCGTACCGACGCTGAACGTGAGCGGCACGCGTCGTTGCTCGTTGTTCAGCGAATGCGTAACCGAAGACGAGCGCATCAGCACGAATGCGCGCGTGCTCCGGCTGGCCGTCACCACGATCGTCGTGCCGAGCTGCGCATCGCTCGGAACGGAGCTGAGAGTCGGACGCGACGCGGCGGAACCGTCCGAGTTGAGCAGGTACGGCGGCGTCAGGATCTCGATGTCGGTGTGATTGGTCGAGCATGATCCGCACAGACCCCCGCCGCCGCTCAGCACGCGTCCGTCGTTCAGCAGCAGCGCGACGCTGTGATAGGTGCGCGGCACGGCCTGCTGCGCGAGCGGGGAAAACGTGTTGGTCGCGGGGTCCCAGAGTTCCGGGGTGAGGACCGCGTTGTTGTCCGAGAAAGGCTCGGCGAAGGTCTGTCCGCCGATCACGACGACCTGTCCGTTCGGCAGCACGACGCTGTTGTTGAACGCGCGCCGGTAGCTCATCGGCGGGATGGTCCGCGTCGTCGCGTTGCCGCTGCTGATGTCGATGAGCGTCGCGTTGGCCGTGGCCGGCGACTGATCGTAGCTCGGCGCGCCACCGACCGCGAGAATCTTACCGACGTCGTACATGACCGCGTTGCCGTTCATCGCGTCGCCGTCGCTGCCACGGTTGCCGGCCGGGCTCACGTTGCCGTTGCCCGCCGTATCGAACCAGTGCATCGCCTTGCTCGGTCCCGCATGGAACACGCGTCCGTTGCCGACCGCGAACATCCACGCGTGATTGTCGGAGCGGAACACGCCTCTCGCGTCGTTCGTGACGATGTAATCGTCGAGAATCGCGCTATTGATCCGCCAGCCCGAACCCGAGGTCCACGTTTCGCCGGACTTTCCTCCGAGCCCTCCGCTCCACGATCCGCCCATGACGAACACGTTGCCGTTGCTCAGCGTCACGCTGCCCTGATAGCCGCGCGGGATGTTCATCTGATTGCCCGCGGTCCATGTGTTGGTCGTCGGCGAATAGATGCTGGTCTGCCGCACGCTCAATCCGCCGGTCACGAAGATGCGGCCATCGGGGAGATTGGAAATGCCGGGGCAGAACATGTCGTGCGCGGTATTGGTCACGATCACTTGCGAACTCGTGCCGTTCGATGGATTGAAGATCGCCGTGTAGGTTCTCGCCGGCGGATTCGCGCTGTCGGTGAAGTCGAGCGGCGCGTCGGCCGACCAGACGAGCACGTTTCCATTGGGCAGATTGGCGGCTTGCAGCGGGACGAGCGGCAACTGATACGGCGTCGTCCACTTCGACGGCAATGCGGCTTGCTGTACCGGCAGGCCGGCCACTTGCCACGTTTGCGTCGCGCTTCCGTTGCACACTTGCTGCGATAGTTGATTGCCTTGCGACGTCGTGCTCGATGCGGTCACGCACAAGCCGCTATGTCCCGCGACGATCGCGTAGCCCGCGCCTTGCGGCGTCAACGAGAACGCCTGATTCGCGCCGCCATTGCAGGTCCACTGGATGACGGGGCCGCCCGGACTCTGGCTTTGGCCCGAGACGTCCATGCACAGGCCGCTGTTCTGATTGATGAGGTTGTAGCGCGTGCCGGTCGCTGACGGAAACCACTGCTGATTCGCGCCGCCCCAGCAGGACCACGTAATCACGGGCGCGCCCGGCGCCCTCGATTCGCCGCTCACGTCGGCGCACAGGCTGGTGCCGCTCAGCGTGATGGGCGCCGAGCTTTGCGCGCGCGCGGCGTGCGGCATGCCCGCCAATGCCAGCGGCAACGCGACGAGCAGCAAGAAGCGCATGCATCGGACGAACAGGCTTGACGCGTGGCTCGTCGAACGGATTCCAGGCATGGTTGCACCCCGTACATGAAGCGGGTTACGTACGTGCGAGCGCGCCGAGCACATCGCAGATGTCTTCGACGCGAGGAAGATCGGCGCTTCGCCAGCGCAACATCGCGTTGGCATCGAAGCAATAGACCTGGGTGGAATGGTCAGCGATGTCGCCGAGAGGCGCGTTGCTGCCCGAGAGCGCCACGCGCATCCGGTCGACATCGGCGAGTGCCGGCGTCGCTGCATTCCAGGCGGAACCCGCCTGAAAGCGCGCGAGCCACGCGCGCAATGCCGACGGCGAATCCGAAAGCGGATCGATCCCGACCGACAGCAATTGCACCGGACGACGCGCGCGGATTTGCGGTATCCGTTCCTGAACCGCGTTGAACAACGCGCCTTGCAAGGGACATATCGTGCCGCAGCCGGTATAGACGGTTTGCACTGCAGTCACGCGCTGATGCAGCAAGTCGTTGAGCAGACGCTTCTTGCCGGTCTGATCGACGAGCCATGCATCGTCGAGACGGACTGGCGGCGTGACGAGTCCGAGATCGCCATGCTGCGCGAAGGAGGGCGACGACACTGCACCCAGAGCGAGCGCGGCCATGTGGCGAAGCAGCGAGCGGCGAGCCGATGAGCGCGCGGGCGCCTGCATGCCGGATGTCATTCGGTCGGGCATCGTTTCGCGGATTTCCGAAATCGTCGTCATCGGCACGTTCCTGGTCCCGGCGAGGGCTCTCAAGGTGAGACTTGCATGTCGGACATCCGGACAGACGGCCTTGCGATTTGCATGACCATTGGCCCAAAGATTAGCAGCCCAAATCGGCAAAAAAAGTTCGAGACGCGAAATAAGTAGGTAGATATGTGCACTCCCCCACATTCGTTTTTACAGCCCCGGCAACATGTCATCAACGACGCGCACGATTTCGAAAGTGCAATGTAAAACCTGCGCGATTGATTCACTCCGCGATTTGCGATAGCTTTCAGTCGGTAAAGAGCCTTCCCCGTTACGCCCGAACGTTCGGTGACAAGACTGCTCTGGTTCTCCGTCACCATTCCGCGAAGGCGCGCGAGTCGCGAGCAAAGCTGACGCGCTCTTTTGTAAGCCAGGTTCGTCGCTCGCCCTCCGTTTCCCGATGTTCAATAGCGGCCGAATTGCGTCCCTCGGGGCGCTCGACGGCTTCCTCGCTTCGCTGATGCGCTGGTTTGCGGGTACACGCTGCTATGGGGCATCACGATTGCTCTGTTGCAGCACCGATGTCGCCCGACACCGCGTTGTCCGTTCCGGCCCCTTCCGGAGAAGGAGAATGCAAATGAATGCGCGTTTTTCCGCTTATGCCGCCGCACTCGGCGCCGTGCTGATCGCGGCAATCATCGCCGCGTGCAGTGGCGGCGACTCCGGCGGCGATGCGACATCGGCCGCGGCGAGCCGGGCCGCGTCGAGCGTGGCGAAGGCAACGTCGCCCAGCAACGCGATGGACGTCGTCACCTGGCACAACGACATCGCCCGCACCGGACAGCAACTCGCCGAAACGACCCTCACGCTCGCGAACGTCAACCAGAACACGTTCGGCAAGGTGGCTTTCTATTCCGTCGATGGCGCCGTCGACGCGCAGCCGCTCTTTCTCGCGAACGTTCCGATCGGGGGCGCCACGCACAACGTCGTGTACGTCGCGACCGAGAACGGAAGCGTCTACGCGTTCGATGCCGACAGCGGCGCGACGCTTTGGAGAGTCTCGACGCTCGGCAGCGGCGAGAATCCGAGCGACGATCACAAGTGCCATCAGATCACGCCGACGATCGGTGTGACGGCGACGCCCGTCATCGATCGCGGGCGCGGACCGAACGGCGCGATGTATGTCGTCGGCATGTCGAAGGATGCATCGGGCGGCTATCACCAGCGCATCCACGCGCTCGATATCACGACGGGCGCCGAGCTCTTCAACGGTCCGACCGAAATCCGCGCGACCTATCCGGGCAACGGCGCGGGCAGCCAGAACGGCACGCTGACGTTCGATCCGGGTCAGTACGCCGAGCGCGCGGCGTTGCTGCAGTTGAACGGCGTCATCTATACCGCGTGGACATCGCATTGCGATTTCATGCCGTACACCGGCTGGGTGATCGGCTACGACGCCAACACGCTGCAGCAGGCGAGCGTGCTGAACGTCACGCCGAACGGCCAGATGGGCTCGATCTGGATGAGCGGCGCGGGCCCTGCGTCGGACGGCGAATCGATCTATTTCCTCGATGCCAACGGCACCTTCGATCCGACGCAGAACGAGCACGAGATGCCGATCAACGGCAACTTCGGCAACGGCTTCCTGCGGCTGAACCTCGGGCCGTTGAGAGTGCAGGACTACTTCCAGCCGTCGAACACGGTGCAGCAATCGAACGAGGACGAAGACCTCGGTTCCGGCGGCGCGATGGTCTTGCCCGATTTCACCGATGCGAACGGCAAGGTCTGGCGTCTCGCGGTCGGCGCGGGCAAGAACTCGACGATCTATGTCGTCAACCGCTGGTCGATGGGCAAGTTCGATTCGAACGCGGATCACATCTATCAGGAGCTCGTCGGCCAGATACGCGGACCGATGTTCGGCGCGCCCGCGTACTTCAACGGCAGGGTCTATTTCGGCTCGGTCGGCGACAACATCAAGGCGTTCACGGTAACGAACGCCGCGCTGTCGCGCACGCCGTCGAGTCAGACGCTGAACTCGTTCGGCTTCCCGGGCGCGACGCCGAGCATTTCGGCGAACGGCACGTCGAACGCGATTCTGTGGGCGGCGGAGAACGGGTCGATCGGCGTGCTGCGCGCTTACGACGCGACCAATCTCAATCATCAGCTTTACAGCAGCGTCGATGCCGGCACGCGCGACCAGTTCGGTGCGGGCAACAAGTTCATCACGCCGATGATCGCGAACGGCAAGGTGTATGTGGGCGCGAAGAACGGCGTCGCCGTGTTCGGATTGCGGTCGCAATAGCGCTGTCTGCCTATGACCGAACACGTCACGCACAGGATCGAGGCGAAGGAGAAAGCCACCGGGTTGCTCTTCGCAGTGGCGTACGCGGTACTTTCGTTGACGGCGATCGCGCTGGCCGGCCCATACGGATGGGACGACGGCGCCATCACCGTCGCGTATGCACAGACGCTCGGGCGGCACGGATTGTTTGCGTTGACCCCGGTGTCGCCGTTGGGCGAAGGTACGTCGACGCTGCTCATGACGGCGATGCTCGCGATCGGGCATTGGCTGTTCCATCCGGGCTTTCTCGAAGCGATCAGGGCGGCGCAACTGCTTTCGTTCATCGCGCTCAGCGCTACGCTGGTGCTGATGTGGCGCGCGCTTCAACCGTCATTGCCGAGCCCGACGCATCGGCTCATCGTCGTGTCCTTGCTCGGGCTGCTTCCGATGTGTCAGGCCGAGATCGTCAACGGCATGGAGATGACGGTCTTCGCGTTGCTGCTGCTCGCGTTCGTGCTCTACTGGCGCGCGCAATCGACGCTCGCGTATGCACTCGTGCCGCTTCTGATGCTGACTCGCTTCGAAGCGGTGTTCTATCTGGGTTTCGCGCTGGGCTGGATGGTCGTGTTTTGCCCGCAGGAACGCTCGCGCGCGTTTCGAATGTGCGTGTGCCTGATGCTTTGTTTTCTGCTGATGACGCTCTGGCGATATTCGGTCTTCGGCGTATTGTTGCCGAACACCATTCTGGCCAAGCTTCACGCGCCATACAGCAAGAAGGGCTGGGACGGCTTACTGGAGAAGCTGCGCGGCCTCAAGGATTTTCTCTTCGTGAACGCCGCGCTGCTGGCTGGCATCGTCCTGAGCTGGAAGGGCGGTCAGGCGCGCCGTCTCGATCCGATGCCGCTGCTTCTGATAGTGGCCTTCGGCGTGTTCGCACTGATATCGGGAAGAAACTGGGGCTATACCGGCCGGATGTTCGTGGCGGTGCTGCCGATCCTCGTGCTATCGCTCGCGGAACGTTTCGCGAACATGCGTCGGCCGCGCGTCTTGCGCTGGCTCTTGCTGTGCCTTGCCGGGACCTTCGTGTTCAACGCCAAGGTGCTGCGCGAAAACGTCGACACGATGATCGTCGGCGCGGCGATGCGCGGCGCGCTGCCGGCTTCGATGGATGCAATGGGAAGCGCGGTTCGCAAAAGGGTGTGGAATCAATCGCCCGGCGACTGGCGAGGCGTAACGCCACAGAACTTCGCGATGACCGGCGCGTCGGTCGATCGCTTGCGCGAGCATCTCGGGCAGCCGACGCTCAAGTTCCTGACGCCGGACGTCGGCGGCACGGCATTGTGCTGCGAACGCCTGAACATCCTGGATCTGGGGCTGCTGACGAATCCATCGCTGACGCGTCAGGGGTATGCGAAGCTGGGCGACTACATAAGCACGGAACGTCCCGAAGTCATCGAAACGCATGGCGTATGGAGCAGGGACAGCGACATCTACTCGCTTGCCGCGTTCAAGGCGGATTACAGGCCCGCCATATACGACGGGTCGCTGTTCTGGCTGCGTGACGACGTTCTTCAACGTCTGATCGCGCGCGGCATGTCCGCCGATCTCGTCTCGCCTCGCGCGCTGCCGGATACGCGCTATCTGGGCGACGAGTGGGACGTTGAAAATCTGATGCGCTTTCCCGCCGTGACGGTGCTCGGTCGATGAACGATTCACACGCGCCGAAGCGACCTGTGGTAAGGAAACGAAAGGCATCGCATTGAATCAATGAGCGCCCCATCGCTCTCATTGGTTTTATGGAGATGCCTATGAACAGACTTGCGATTGCTTCCCTTCTTTGTGTCATCACCTTTGGACAGACGGCCGCGTTCGCTCAACCGGCCGGACCGGATGCAGGCCCGGATCATCGACAACAGGAAGGGCCCGGCAAGCCGCGAAACGCCGGACCCGAAGCACGCGGACACGACGATGCGCGCCGTCCGGTGCCGCATCAGGACTGGCATTCGGGCGACCGTCTGCCGGATTCGTATCGTGGATCGCGTTACGTCGTGAAGGACTGGCGCGCGCATGACCTGCACGCTCCGCCCTCGGGTTATCAGTGGGTGCAGGTGAACGGCGACTTCGTGTTGGCGGCGATCGCCACGGGCGTCATTTCGAGCATCATCGTGTCGTCGCATTGACCGACAAGGCGGCTCGAATCAGCCGTGCAAGGCCAGTCCCTTTACCGCCTTGTCGACGGCCTTTTTGGCGCCGTGCAGCGCGAGGCCGACGAGATCGAGATTCGCCGCGTCCTCGGCACGGAATGCCTCGCGATTCGCGGCATCGTGCCCGGTGGAAAACATCGCGTGAACATACGGCACGATTCTGAGTTCGCGCGTGATCGCCTGTCGATGCGCGGCTTGCAGGCCGGACAGATCGGCGGCGAACACGAGCATCGGCTGGCCCAGCATGCGGCCGTAGCGATGTCCGGCGGCGTCCTCGTAAGGCTCGCCGAGCGCTTCGGGCACCGCGGCCGCGACGCCGGTCGCGAGAAAGGCGACGACATTGAGCTTTTGCCAGACGGGCAGATCATCGCGCACGATGAGCGCCACTTTGGTGTCGAACATGAAGGTTCCTCCTTGGAACATTCATGTTGCGCGATTCGCGGCGTTCAGTCTGGAACGTTTGTGCACATCCGCCGATACGCGGCCGGTGTCATCCGGTACGCGCGATGAAACCAGCGGCCCAGGTGGCTCTGATCCGAGAATCCGACGATCGCGGCAACGTGCGCGGGCCGATGACCGGCCGCCAGCAAGCGACGCGCGGCGCGCAGGCGCAAGCGCACCAGATACGCGTGCGGCGACGTGCCGAACGCGCGCTTGAAGAGGCGCGTCAGGCGGAACCGGTCGATGCCCGCAACGGTCGCGAGCTCATCGAGTCCGATGTTGCCGTCCATCTGTTCATGCAGGAGATCGCGCGCGCGAAGGGCGGCGAGCGGCGCGGTGACGCCGCCGATCGACGGCGCGTCGCGCAACTGGCCGCTGAGTTGCGTCAGCAGGCGATCGAACGCCTGATCGCGCGCGAGCCTGCCTTCGTCGTGATAGATGGCGTGGAACGCCGTGCGGATGACGTCGACGAGCCGGCGATCGTCGACGAGCGTTCGACTGAAAGCCGCCTCGACGCTGCGCAGGCCCGGAAGATTCAGTTCGTGCGCCGCGCGTTCGACCCATGCTTGCGGCAGGTACAGCATCGCGTAGGTGAAGCCGCCGGCTTCCGGCGCATGACCGTCGTGCAGCGCGCCGGGTTCGATCAATATCGCGCGGCCCGGCACGCTCGTATGCAAAGACCGATGACACTGAAAGCGCTGCACGCCTTGTTCCGTGTAGCCGATCAGCATGTCGTCGTGATCGTGCGGATCGTAGGCGTGACCGCTGAAATGCGCGCGCAGCCCTTCGATACCCGTCTCCGGATCGCGCCGCGCGGCGAGCCAGTGATCGGCGTGCTCGTTGAATACGGTTGCGGTTGTCATCGCTCGCTCCGGCGCTGCTTAACCAAGGAATGTTATACGAAAGGGCACGCATCCTGCTGCGCGCGTAGTGCGTTCTTCCATTCAATTTTCGCTACACGATGTCCACAGAAACAATCGACGTTGCCGTTTCACCGATCCCGTTAAACCAGCGCCGGCGCGTGTTCGCGGGCCTCATTCTCGCGATGATCCTCGCGGCGCTCGACCAGAGCATCGTGGCGACCGCGCTGCCGGTCATCGCGGGCGAACTCGGCGGCCTGAACCATCTTACGTGGGTCGTCACCGCGTTCATGCTGACGTCGACGGTCAGCGCGCCGCTCTACGGCAAGCTCTCCGACATGTACGGACGCAAGCCGTTCTTCGCGCTCAGCATCGGCATTTTTCTCGTGGCTTCGGCGCTGTGCGGCGCGGCGCGATCGATGAACGCGCTCATTCTGTTCCGCGCGCTGCAAGGATTCGGCGCCGGCGGGCTGATGACGATGTCGCAGACGCTCGTCGGCAGCATCGTGCCGATGCGCGAGCGCGGGCGCTATCAGGGCCTCTTCACCGGCGCGTTCGCGGTGAGCAGCGTCGCGGGGCCGTTGCTGGGCGGCTTCATCACGAGTCACGCGTCATGGCGATGGGTGTTCTACATCAATCCACCGATCGGCGCGCTGTCGCTCGCGCTCGTGATGATGTCGCTGCCGAAGGTCGAGCGCGGCGGCGAGCACGCCGTCGATTACGCGGGCGCGGTGCTGGTCTGCATCGGGACATCGGCGCTGTTGCTGGTGTTCAATTCGGCGTCCGCGTCGTTCATGTCGGGCATGCGCTTGCCGTTGTCGTGCGTGCTTGCGCTGGCGTGCTTCGTCGCCCTGTTCTTCGTCGAGCGGCGCGCGCGGGAACCGATCATCGATCTGAAGCTCTTCGGCAACGTGCCTTACGCGACCTGCGTGGCGGCTTCCGGCATCATGGCCTTCGCGATGATGGGCTCGCTCGTCTTCATGCCGCTCTATTTCCAGCTCGTATTGGGCGAGACGCCCGAGCAGTCCGGCGCGATGATGCTGCCGCAAGTCGCGATGATGCTCGTCACGTCCGTGACCGGCGGACGTTTTTCCGTCGGCAGCATGCGGCGTATCGCGACGCTCCTGTCGATCGGCGTCTTTCTCGAATGTCTCGGTCTCGCCTCGCTCGCCTTGCTTGCGCACATCGGCGCGAGCGTGCCGCTCTTTCTCTGCGCGATGGCGGTGCTCGGCGCGGGCATGGGCATCGGCATGCCGAACGCGACGGTCATCGTGCAGAACTCGGTGCCCGAGCGCGTGCTCGGCGCCGCCACCGCGACGATGGGATTCGTGCGCTCGCTGGGAGCGTCGCTGGGCGTGGCGTTGTCCGGCGGCATCATGACCTTCGTGCTCAAGCGCGAGATGAGCGGGCTGCCTGCGTCCCTCGATACGCAGGCGCTGCTGGATCACGGTATCGCCGCGATCGCGCAGATGAGCGCGGCGCAGCAGGCGCAGATCGTCGCGGTCTATCGCGGGGCGATCGGCGCGAGCCTGATCGCGGGCGGCATCGTCATGTTCATCGGCTTCCTGCTGGTGCTGAATCTCACGCGGCGCGCGCTGCCGCAACGCTAGCCGCGCGTGTTACAGAATGCTGTTCAGCGCCTTCGCGAATCGGGCCTCCGTGCCTTCGATGTCGTGAAGCTTGTCCAGCCCGAACAAGCCGATGCGGAAGGTCTTGAAATCTGCCGGCTCGTCGCATTGAAGCGGAACGCCCGCCGCGATCTGCACGCCGGCATCGGCGAATTTCTTGCCGGTGCGGATGCCGTCATCGTCCGTGTAGCAGACCACGACGCCCGGCGCTTCGAAACCTTCGGCCGCCACGCTCTTGAAGCCCTTGTCGGCCAAGAGCGAGCGGATGCGCTTGCCCAGCTCGAATTGCTCCGCTTGCACTTTGTCGAAGCCGTATGCCTCGGTTTCCTTCATGACATCGCGCAGTGTCGTGAGACTGTCCGTGGGCATCGTGGCGTGATACGCGAAGCCGTTGTTCTCGTAGGCTTCCATGATTTGCAGCCATTTGCGAAGGTCGCAGGCGAAGCTCGTGCTCGTCGTCGCGTCGATTCTTTCGCGGGCGAGCGGGCTCAACATGACGAGTCCGCAACACGGCGACGCGCTCCATCCCTTTTGCGGCGCGCTGATGAGCACATCGACGCCGCTCGCTTCCATGTCGACCCAGACGGTGCCCGAGGCGATGCAGTCCAGCACGAACATGCCGCCCACGGCGTGAACCGCATCGGCCACGGCGCGCAGATACGAATCGGGCAGGATGATTCCGGCTGCGGTTTCGACGTGCGGCGCGAAGACGAGATCGGGCTTGTTCTGCTTGATCGCGGCGACGACTTCTTCGATCGGCGGCGGCGCAAATGCGGCCTGCCTGCCTTGCGCGACCGGGCGCGCCTTCAGCACGGTCGATTCGGACGGAATGCCGCCCATGTCGAAAATCTGCGACCAGCGGTAGCTGAACCAGCCATTGCGGATGACGAGGCACTTCTTGTTCGTCGCGAACTGCCGGGCGACCGCTTCCATGCCGAACGTCCCGCTGCCGGGAACGACCGCGACGGCCTTGGCGTTGTAGACCTTCTTCAGGGTGTTGGAGATGTCGCGCATGACGCCCTGAAAGCGCTGCGACATATGGTTGATCGATCGGTCGGTGAAGACGACCGAGTATTCGAGAAGTCCATCTCGATCGACGTCAGGGAGTAACGCGGGCACGCTGGCCTCCTGTAGCGGACGATTCGACGAATCGGAATTAGATTCTAACGTCGCCATCGACGAGGTGTCGGCTGCGGCCGCGCAATGTCGGCAATCGGACTTTGTTACAAGTCTTACCGCCGACGTGCGGCAGTTTTACCGAAGGTTTTCGTAAGCCGCGGTTATACTCGGCCCGTCTCAAAAACAATCATCCGAACTATGTCAAAGCGAATCATTCGACTCGTTGCAATCGCAGCGCTCACGGCTGCTGCGTCGGTTTCGGCGATGGCCGGCGACATGAACAATGCGCTCGGCGGCGCGCTCGGCGGCGTAGCCGGCGCGGCGCTGGGCGGCGCGGTGGGCGGCAGCACGGGCGCGGTGCTCGGCGGGGCGGTGGGTGGC
>NZ_JALQDV010000066.1:0-6247 GCF_023631045.1 Caballeronia sp. AZ7_KS35
GTGGGTGGCGGCGCCGGCGGCGCGGTCACGTCGAACCGTCGCGAGCGCACGGGCGCGATCATCGGCGGCGCGCTCGGCGGCGGTGCGGGCACGGCGGCAGGCAACGCCATGGGCGGCCGCGGCGGCGGTCTGATCGGCGCGGCGCTCGGCGGCGGCGCGGGCGCGGCATTGGGCGGCAATGTATCGCGCTCGAATTCGTACGCGGACGACTACAGCCGCGGCTATAACGGCCATCGCGGCAAGCATCACAAGCATCATCGCCACGACTGACGTTCACGCGTCGGCATGCTGTCTGCGCGCGCCTTTCATCGCATCGAGCACGGTCCTTGAATGCGATGGATGCGCGCAATGATCACGTACGTCGCAGAGGCGCCGCTTTCGGCGTCCGCGCGCTCGCGCGCCGCTTCGCCGGCCCGAGCGCGCATCCAAACGCGAAGCGACGCGTCCTCACCCTGCGCGGGTGCGTCGACTAAGGCTTCAAAACCACCTTGATGCACCCGTCTTGCTTATCGCGGAAGGTTTCGTACATCTGCGGCCCGTCCGCCAGATTCATCCGGTGCGTGATGACGAAGGACGGATCGATCTGTCCTTCTTCGATGCGCTTGAGCAAGTCGTCGCTCCATCGGTTGACGTGCGTTTGCCCCATGCGCCAGGTGAGACCCTTGTTCATCGCCGCGCCGAACGGAATCTTGTCGATCAGTCCGCCATACACGCCCGGCACCGAGAGCACGCCCGCCGGACGGCAGACGTAGATCATCTCGCGCAGCACATGCGGCCGGTCGGATTCGAGCATGACGGCCTGCTTGATTCGATCGTAGATGCCGTCGAACGAGCGCGTCGCGTGCGACTCCATGCCGACGGCATCGATACACTTCTCGGGGCCTTTGCCTTGTGTCAGATCGCGCAAGCGGTCGAGCACGCTTTCGTCCTTGAAGTTGATCGGGATCGCGCCCGCCGCCTGCGCCATCGCAAGCCGCTCGGGAATGTGATCGATGACGATGACCTGTCGCGCCCCCAGCAATATCGCGCTGCGGATCGCCATCTGCCCGACGGGGCCCGCGCCCCAGATCGCGACGGTGTCGGTCGGTTCGATTTCGCAATTGACCGCGGCCTGCCATCCGGTCGGGAAGATGTCGCCGAGAAAGAGCACCTGTTCGTCGGAAAGGCCATCGGGGATCTTGATATGGGTCTTGTCCGCGAACGGCACGCGTACGTATTCGGCCTGTCCGCCCGCATAGCCGCCTGTCAGATGCGTGTATCCGAAGAGGCCGGCCGTCGTATGACCGAAGAGTTCGTCGGCGGCGTCCTTGTTCCGGTTCGAGCGTTCGCAAACGGAGAAATTGCCCCGCTTGCATTGATCGCATTCGCCGCAGATGATCGTGAACGGCACCACGACACGATCGCCCACTTTGAGGGCGGTGTTATCACGGCCGACTTCGACCACTTCGCCCATGAATTCATGACCCATCACATCGCCCGATTCCATGCCGGGCATGAAGCCATCGAACAGATGGAGGTCCGAGCCGCAGATCGCGCAAGTCGATACCTTGATGATCGCATCGCGGCCGTGCTCGATCACGGGGTCCGGAACGGTGTCGTAACGGATGTCTTTCTTGCCATGCCAGATGAGTGCCTTCAAGGTCGCCTCCTGCGGATTGATCCGATCGTCGGATAGGTGCGTCGTCGCTGCCATTCGACTTGCGCAACGCGTATTCCCGCCGAGGCATGGCACATGCACATGCACGCTTGAACGATTCCTCCGACATCAAGGATAAAGCGCGATGACAAACGGTATGGCCGACCTCTTCCGGCGTCTGACGGCAGGCGTCCATGTGATCGGCGTGGCGGACGGCGCGACGAAGAACGCGTTTACGGCGAGCTCCGTCATGCAGGTCTCGTTCGACCCGCTGCTCGTTGCGATCGCAATCAATCCGGCGCATGCGTCCTATCGGATACTGCAACGCGGACGCGCGTTCTCCATCAACGTGCTGCGTTCGGATCAGCAGACGTTGGCCGCGCACTTCGGGACACAATCGGGCCGCGCGATCGACAAGCTGTCGTCGACGCCTTGGAAAACCGGCCGAAGCGGCGCGCCGATACTGCCCGATGCGTTGGCGTACTTCGACTGTCAGGCTATCGGCGATATCGAAGCCGGGGATCATCGCCTCGTGACAGGCAGCGTGATAGACGGTGCGGTGCTTTCTCCCGAAGCGCAGCCGTTGATCTATGCCGCGACGGAAGATCTGGACCGGAGCGCGCAGCTCTACGCCAAGTCGTTCAACGAATCGAAGTAGAAGTTACGCTTGCGGCGGCTGTACGTTGGAGGCGCTCAGGCCGCCGTCTACCGGCGCATCGACGCCGGTGACGAAGCGCGTCGCATGCTGTGTCGAGATTCGTTCATGGATCGATCAGGGAAAAGCGGGTGCTCATTTCAGATCGGCCGGCACCTTGCCGCCGTTCTCCGCGAGCTTCGTCATGACCTGCTTGTGCAGCCAGATGTTCATCGTGGCGGAGTCGTCGGTGTTGCCGGTGTAGTGCAGTTCTTGCGCCAGCGCCTTGCGCGATTCGAGACTGCTATCGAGATCGAGCAGCTTCAGCAGATCGACGATGGACGATCGCCAGTTCAGCGCCGCGCCGTTTTGCTGCTGCTTTTGCGTGAGGATCGCAATGACGTCCACTTCGGGCAATGGCGTGACCGGTGGCCGTGCAGGCTCGACGCCGGGCGTTGCGGGCGTGCCGGCGGCGCCGCTCGCCGAACCCAGAGGCGTGCTGGTCGGATTGCCCGATGACGTCGTGCTCGATGGCGGCGCCGCATTGGGTGCCGCAGGCGGCACGGTCCCGCCGGAAGCGGTTGCCGCCGGATGATCGTGCGGAAAGATCTTGTTCAATATGTTCGAGAAGATGCTCATGTTTTCCTCTGTGCGTCAGTGATGTCGATGTTCCGCGCATCGCGCATCGAGCGTGCCGCGCGTCTCGTCATGCGACGGGCCCGTGCACGAAGTAACGAAGCAACGGCGCGAAGGTCATCGCGTCGGTCGGCTTCGCGCAAAACGCGTCGAATCCCGCTTGCTTCGCGCGTTGCAGATCGGCCTCGCTTGCTGCCGCCGAATGGGCGATAAGAATGGTCCCGGACGTGTTCGCGTCCGCGCGAAGGCGGGCGGCGACTTCGAGCCCGGACATGTCGGGCATCCAGATATCCAGCAGGACGACTTCCGGTTTGCATCGCGTGGTCGCGTCGATTGCGCCGAGGCCGCCGTAGACGGCATCGGCATCGAATCCGCACACGGCCAGAACCATGCTGATGGCGTCGGCCGTATCCACATAGTCGTCGACGACGAGCACGCGCGGCGTGCCGGGCGCGGTTTTCGTTCTACGTGTCCAGATCGCGCATTTCGGTACCAGGTATTCGCTCACGGCACTCATGATTCGTTGGCGCATCGATAACGCTCGAACGGCGCTGCCCCGAGCCGGAGCAGCGCCGCGGGTCTTACACTTCGTTCGCCTTTCCAGCGCCCAGGTCGGCGCCGGTGGTCGGATCGGCGGACGGATCCGAAGCCGTGCGCGATGCCATCGCCTGCAGCACTTCGACATCGCGTTCGGTCACGGTCACGGTGGCCGCTCCGTCGCCGCCATCGACGGCCGGTTGCGGATCTTCGACGAACTTCCAATCGCCGCCTTCGTTCCACGGCCCGCGCGCGTCATTGCCCTTCGACATGTTGAAGTACACGCTCGTGAACTCCGGCTCGCCCGGCAGCTTGCCTTGCGGGAAGTTCGGCTGAATCGAATGAAGCGCCTTTTCAAACGACTTCTGATGCGCGATTTCGCGCGTCATCAAAAAGCCCAGCGCTTCCTTGATGCCCGGATCGTCCGTCACGTTGATGAGACGCTCATAGACGATCTTCGCGCGTGCCTCAGCGGCGATATTCGAGCGCAGGTCGGCCGTCGGTTCGCCGATGGTGTCGATATAGGCAGCGGTCCAGGGCACGCCCGCCGAGTTGGTGAGGGCAGGGCCGCCGCCATAGAGCAGCGCGGTGGTGTGCGAATCGTTGCCGCCGCCCGTGAGCGAGCGATACAACTCGGCTTCCGATTCCACTGCTTCCGCGAGCTGGCCCTTTGCGCCCTTGTTCAGCATCGCGACGATCGAGCCGATCACTTCGAGATGGCTCAGTTCTTCGGTGGCGATATCGAACAACAGGTCCTTGCGGCCCGGATCGTCTTCGCCGACAGCTTGCGTGAAGTACCGGCACGCGGCAGCCAGTTCGCCCTGCGGCCCGCCGAACTGCTCGAGCATCAGATTGGCGAGACCCGGATTGGGCGCGCTCACGCGGACGGTGTATTGCAGACGCTTGTTATGCACGAACATTGCATGGCTCCTTTTAGGGCGCACGAAACCCTTCACGGTCCCGGCGCGAATCATCAAGGTTGGACGGTTATGCTCGCAGCGACCAAGAGGACGTCGAAGGCGTCGGTTACGGTCATGCTGCTGCAAGCCTCAGCGCGATGCATCGCGCTGGCGTATCGCGGGGGAAAGCCGCGTCGTGGAATGGAAGGCCGGCTGTCCGGATCGAAGTCCGCGGCATCGGCCTGAATGGGAATCAGCAACGCGTATGCCACGCGATTCAACTGACTTCGAAGGAGCGGGCATCGACGATGCTTGATGCCGAGCGGATGAATCAACGGAGACAACCATGAACGTCAAGTCGCTTATGGGACGAACCTTCGCGTGGCCCGCACGCACGTTCAAACGTTTCAGCGCGGATCGTGCTGCGCCGATGGCCGCGAGCATCGCGTTCTATTCAGCGTTCTCGCTCGCGCCGACGCTCGTCATGGTGATCGCCGTCGCGGGCCTCGTGTTCGGCGCGGAGGCCGCTCGCGGTCAGCTCTTTCATCAGATCAACGGCATGCTCGGCAAGGATGCCGCCGCGAGCGTGCAGGCGATCGTCGAGCACGCGCATCAGAGCGGCGGAAGCGGCATTGCCGCGGTGATCTCGTTCGTACTGCTGGCCGTGGGCGCATCGGCGACGTTTTCATCGTTGAACACGGCGCTATCGATCATCTGGCCGAAAAGCGGCAGAGAAAAATCGGGCGTCGCCACGCTCGTCAAGGTTCGGCTGATCTCCTTCGGTCTCGTGATGGGCGTCGCGTTCCTGCTGATCGTGTCGCTCGTGCTGGACACCGCCGTGCAGGCCGCGGGCAAATGGGTGTTCGGGGAATCGCCGCTCGTCGTCATCGGCGACATCGTGCAGTTCGTGCTCGGTCTCGCGATCCTTTCGTGCGCTTTCGCCGCGCTGTTGAAGTATCTGCCCGATGGTCACGTACCGTGGCGCGATGCGCTCGTAGGCGGCGTTATCTCCGCGGTGCTGTTCTCGGTCGGCAAGAAGCTGTTCGCGCTCTATCTCACGCATGCCGGGACCGCGAGCGCATTCGGCGCGGCCGGCTCGCTCGCCGTGCTCCTGATGTGGCTGTATTTCGCGGCAGCCGTCATGCTGCTGGGCGCGGAAGCCGCTGCAACGCGAGTCGAGGCGCGCGAAGGCAAGACCGACGAATCGAACGAGAAGCGCGAGCCTCATGCAGCGCCGGCGACGAACGTGCCCGCCACGACACGTCCGCAAACCGCGCCCGCGATGCAAACGCGCCCGAGCGTCGCGCCGAACGGTTCGCCGGTGATCGCGAAGGTAATCGGTGCGGTAAAAGCGAACCCGAGTCGATTCGCAATCGCCGCGGCAGGCGCGACGCTCTTCGTGTTCGCGAGGGGCGGACATCGACATCACACGGAAAGACGTTACTGAGCAACTTCGGCACGGCGGATGCTGCGAAACGCGTGAGCGTTCGGCAAGGAGCCACACATGCAAGGGCATTTCGACGACCTGATGAAGCGGGCCATCTATTCAGGCTCCGCTGCGGGACTGGCTTCGGCTTGCGCCGCGTCGACCGCGGCCGTTCGCGCGGGACACGAGCCATACGCGGCGATCAACGCCGTATCCCATTGCTTATGGCCGAGAGCAATCTGGCATGAAGAACCGAGCTTCAGATACAGCGCGTTCGGCGCAACCATTCACATGGGAAGCGCGGCTTTCTGGGGCGTGTTGTTCGAGTCGTTATGCGGACCGCGTTCCCGGCCGGCGACGATCGTCGCCGCCGCCGCGACGACCGCGCTCGTCGCCGAAGTCGTCGATTACCAAGCCGTGCCCAAACCACACAACACCCCCATAGAAGCTCATCAGTCTAACCTCTCGCTCCCGAACAA
>NZ_JALQDV010000067.1:0-104364 GCF_023631045.1 Caballeronia sp. AZ7_KS35
GTGTTGTTTAGTTTTTTGTGTATAACACACAGCCCATAGGGGGGGGGGGGGGGGGGGGGGGGGGGGGGGGGCCCCCCCCCCCCCCCCCCCCCCCCCCCCCGCCCCCCCCCCCCCCCCCCCCCGCCGCGACGACCGCGCTCGTCGCCTATGTCGTCGATTACCACGCCGTGCCCAAACGAGTCACGCCCGGCTTCGAAGCTCATCTGTCGAAGCGCTCGCTCGCGATGACCTACGTCGCGCTCGGCGCAGGCTTCGCGATCGCGGCGCTGATTCGCGGACGCGCGGCACGCTGAAGGCATCGGCTGTCATCGCCATTTGTCCATCACACAGGAGCACACGATGAACAAGGATCAAAGGGAAGGGATCAAGGAACAGATCAAAGGCTGGACCGATACGGCCATCGGCACCGTGACGGGCAATGAAGATCGCAAGGTGAAAGGCGATGTCGAAATTACCAACGGCGCCAATCGCAAGGACTATGGCGATCAGAAGGACAACATCGAAAAGGGCGTGGAAGACCCGGGCGATCCGACCAACGAGTAATCGATAGCGCGCAAGCGTTGAAACAAGAGTGGCCGTATGGTGCGGCCGCCGTAACCGTAAGGAGCATCGAACATGAGCACGCCATCCCAGCAAAGCGGACAGGACCAGAAGCCCTCCGACGACGAAACCTTCACCACCGATGTCTCCGAAACGGACGACGAAGGCACGACCGTGCGCGAAGCCGAAGTGCGGAAGGACGACCTTTCCGAAGTCAAGCCGAACGAGGGCGCGGGCACGCCGGAGTAACGCACGTCATTTGTGGATGGTCGCGCGAAACGATCCCACGTCGTTGGCCGTGACCGGGCGCGCGTCGTTGCCCCACGACGCGCGCACATACGTGAGCACTTGCGCGATCTGTACGTCGGTGAGGCGTCCGGCGAAGGGCGGCATCGCCTGACGTGGCGGGCCGTGGATCGTCGCGGGGCTGTTGCCGCCTTCGACGAGCAGCCGGATCAGCGAGGTCGTATCTTCGCTGATGACCGAGGGATTGCCCGCCAGCGCGGGAAACGCATTCGGCACGCCCTTGCCATCGCTTCGATGACACTGCGCGCAAAACCCCGCATAGACCGCCGCGCCCTGTTCGGGCGCAACGTCGGGCGCGCGCGTCTTGAGACGTCCCGGCGACGCAAGCGACGGATCGAACACGCCGTCCGCCGCGCCGGTCGCGGGCAGCGTCTTCAGATAGACGGCGATCGAGCGCAGATCGTCATCGGTCAGGTATTGAGTGCTGTCCTCGATCGTTTCGACCATGCTGCCGAATGCGGCCATGCCCGCGCCGTGGCCCGTCTTGAGAAACGCGGCGATATCGTCCTGCGCGATGCGCCCGAGCCCCGAGCCGGAATCTCCGCGCAAATTCGGCGCGAACCAGTTGTCGTTGACGCCGCCGGAGAGGAACGTTTTCGATGACTCGTCGTATCCGCGTTCCTGATATGCGATCCCGCGCGGCGTGTGGCACGAGCCGCAATGCCCGAGCGACTGCACGAGATAGGCGCCGCGATTCCAGCTCGCATCGCGATCGGCGTGCGGTTCAAACCGCTGCTTCGGCGCGAACGCCATGCGCCACAGAGGCAACGCCCAGCGCTGGTTGAACGGAAAGGGTACTTTCGTTTCCGGCGGCCGGTGATTCACGGGCGGCACGCCATGCATCATGTAGGCGTAGAGCGCGCGCAGATCGTCGTCGCTGATCTTCACGAACGCCGGATACGGCATCGCGGGATAAAGCCCCTTGCCGCCCGGCGCGACGCCCTCGCGCAACGCCTTCGCAAAGTCCTCGTAGCTGTATGTGCCGATGCCCGTCTCGCGATCCGGCGTGATGTTGCTGCTGACGATGGTGCCGAACGGCGACGTCATCTCGAGCCCGCCCGCATACGGCGCGCCGTTCGAGGGCGCGGTATGGCATCCGGCGCAGTCGGCGGCTTTGGCGAGATACGCGCCGCGCGCAATCAGTTCGGGCGATGGCGACGCCCTGTCGTCCGCCATGACGGCGAGCGGCCACAGAAGCAGAACGGAGAGGAAGCGGGATACGTTCATCGTTATTGGTGATACAGGTATGCGGCGATGTCACGCGCATCGATTTCGCCGACGCCGAGATCGGGCATCGCGCTCTGCGGTGAAATGCGCTGCGGAAAGCGGATCCATGTCTGCAGATTCTCCGGTGTGTTCGGCAGCTTGCCCGCGACATAAGCCCGCTCGCCGATGTTTTGCAGCGTCGGTCCGACCTTGCCGTAAGCGCCCGGCACGCCGTCGATCCGGTGACACGCGCCGCAGCCGTAACGCTGGATCGCATCGAGGCCGTGTCGCGGATTGCCGCCGGTGATCGCGTCGGCCGAAGGCGGCTTGCCCTGGCAAGCGGCGAGCGTAGCGATCAGAAGGAGCGCGATCGGAGTCGTGTGCATGTGCTCATCCTTCGCTGGCCACGTCGGCGACGGCGCGCGGCGGCGGCCGCCGCATCAGCCAGCGCGCGCCGACGAGCAATCCGCCGATCAGATACGCAAGCCCGCCCGGAACCCACATCACCAGACCGCCGAGTTGCTGATCCTGCAAGGGATCGAAGCCGAGGGCGCGCGTCGTCTCGATGCACGACGGATACCAGACACCCGGCGCGAGCGTCAGCAGCGCACCGAGCGCGCCGGTGTGGACCATCGTCGTGAAGAGGGAAAGCATCGCGTGGGCATTGGATGCGCTCTGCGCTTCCGATGCGCGGCCGAACACCGTCCACCAGAACAGCAGCGCGCTCGCCAGAAAACTGGCGTGCTGAAGCGTGTGGATGCCGGGGCGCGCGAGCGCCGCCTCGAAGAAGCGCGGCGCGTGCCAGCACCACAGCGCGGCGGCGTGCAACGTCCACGCGACGACGGGCAAGGTCAGGAAGCGCCATGGCAGTTTGATCCAGCGTGAACGCGTCGCCGCGCCGATGCGCGCTCTCGCGTTCGCGGGAAACGCCCAGAGCCACACGGCGAGCGGCCGGCCGATGACGAGCAGCGGCGCGGCCACGAGCATGAAGAGCTCGTGCTGCAGCATGTGCGCGGAGAAGAGCCATTCGCTCAATGCGTGCAGCGGCGAAACCAGCGCGACGACGAGCGTCGACCATCCGGCGGCGAACGCGATCAGCTTCGCGGTACGCTCGCGACGGCCTTGCGCGCCGCGCTTGTGCAGCTTCAGATAGCCGGCGAGATAGAGCGTCAGGCTCGCCGCCAGCACGGCGACGATCCACGGCTCGAACGTCCACGCGAGCGGCGATGCCTCCGTCGCTGCGACGTGGGCATACGCATCGGCGGACGACAGGAGCACGCAAGGCAGCGCGCATTTCAGCAGGCGGACAGTAGCCATTGCGGTATCGAAATCGCGATCACGGAAAGCACCGACAGCGCGCCCACACCGGCCGCCACCGCCGCGATGAAACCGGCGCGTGCCGGACGGTCGCCGGTATCGGGCGTCGGCAGGGCGAGTTTGCGCCGCGCGTCGCGCCAGCGCTGCCATGCGAGCAGCGTCGCGGCCACGCAGACGATCGCGCTCGCGCCGCTCACGCCGTCGAGCAACGCATGGCCTCCGAGCCGGCACGCGGGCGTCACCAGCGCGTAGTTCAAGCTGAGACAGGCGAGAACGATGAACGGAGCGCCGAGCAGCGCGAGCCAGGTTTTCATAGCCGCGCCGCCCAATAGATGACGCCGTAGATCGGCAGCCAGCTCAACACGACGAAGTACCAATAGAGCGCGTTTTCGCTGACATCGACGAGCCGCTTGCCCTCGAACGGCCCCGTAAAGAGCAGCACCGTGAGCACGGCCGTATCGACGGTATCGGTGATGAGGTGAGTCGTGTGCAGACCGAGCAGTAGCCAGATGACCGAGCCATACGCGTTCGCGTACCAGCTCACGTTGAGCGATGCGAATTCGAATCCGCGTATCACGAGGAAAATCACCGATGCGACCAGGCACACCGCGAGCCAGATCGCCGCTTTCCGGCGATCGCCACGTTCCGCCGCGTTCTTCGCGAGCTGGTTCGGCCACAGGCTGGCGAGCAGCACGACCGTGTTGAGCGTGCCCCAGAAAAGACGCGGTGGCTCGGCCGCCATCGGCCAGGCGGGGGCGCGCGTGCGCAGATAGAAGACCATCATCACCGCGATGGCGAACACCGTGCCTTCGATCAGCATCAGGCCGGCCGTGCTCCACCACATGAGGCTGCGGTGACTGAAGGCGAAGGTCGGCAACGCGCGCACGTCGAGCACGAGCTCGCCGGTGCCGTGCGCTTCGCGGCGCGTTTCGGCGTTCATGGCCGGCGCTCCCGCGCGACCGCGAGCCGGTTCTCGCCGCGACTCGGCCAGAACCAGCCGATCATCGCCACGGCGACCGGCAGCGACGCCCATACGATCGCCCACGGCGTGTAGATCGAGCCGATGAACAGAATCGTCGTGGCGACGGCGCTTGCGAACGGCCACAGAGAGGGCGTTGGAAACATCGGCCGATGATCGGGCTGCGCATCGAGCACGCTCGTCACGAGCACTTCGCGCGCATCGGCGGCGAGACCCGCGACGAAGGCCGGTTGCGCGGACGGCTCCCACAGCGGATCGCGTCCGTGCACGACCGGAATCGCATCGAAGTTATGCGGCGGCGGCGGCGACGGCACGCTCCATTCGAGCGTGCCCGCGCCCCACGGATCGGCGGCGGCGCGTTCGTCGCTGCGCATCGTCTTCACGACATTGACGATGAAAAGCAGCACGCTCAACGCGATCATATAAGCGCCGAATGTCGCCGTGAAATTCATGCCGTCCCAGCCCATGCCGTGCGGATACGTCCACACGCGCCGCGGCATGCCTTCGAGTCCGAGCAGATGCATCGGAAAGAAGGTCACATTGAAGCCGATGAAGAACAGCCAGAATTGCCACTTGCCGAGCCGCTCGTCGAGCAAGCGTCCCGCGAATTTCGGAAACCAGTAGAAGAACGCGCCGAAGAGCGGAAACACCGCGCCGCCGAGCAGCACGTAATGCAGATGCGCGACGACGAAGTACGTATCGTGAACCTGGAGGTCGAGCGGCACCGACGCGACCATGATGCCGGTCATGCCGCCCATCACGAGGATGAAGAAGAACGCGAGGACGAACAATAGCGGCACACGCAGATTGAGCTTGCCGGTCCATAGCGTGCCGATCCAGCAGAAGATCTGTATCGCCGATGGAATCGCGATCATCAGGCTCGCCGCCGTGAAAAAGCTCTTGCCGAGCTCGGGAATGTTCGTCGCGAACATGTGATGCACCCACAGCCCGAAGGCGAGAAACGCCGTGGCGATGAGCGACAGCACCATCGCCGGATAGCCGAATATCGGGCGGCGCGCGAACGTCGGAATGATCGACGAGATGAAGCCGAGCGGCGGAATGAAGATCAGATACACCTCGGGATGGCCGAAGAACCAGAAGAGGTGTTGCCACAGCAAAACGTCGCCGCCCTTCGCCGGGTTATAGAAATGCGTGCCGACGAGGCGGTCGAGAATCAGCGCTGTGCTGCACAGCATGACGGCGGGCATCGCGAAGATCACCATGAACTGCGTGACGAGCGTCGCCCAAACGAAGAGCGGCATGCGGTTGAGCGACATGCCGGGCGCGCGCAGCTTGAAGATCGTCGTGATGAGAACCACCGCTTCGAGCAGGCCGGAAAGCTCGGTGAAGGTAATCATCTGCGCCCAGATGTCCGTGCCCTTGTTCGGCGAGTAGTCGGGACCGGCGAGCGGCACGTAGCTGAACCAGCCGGTGTTCGGCGCGGTGTTCACGGCGAGCGCGGCGAACAGCAGCAAGCCGCCGAACAGGAACACCCAATACGCATACGCGTTCATGCGCGAAAATGCGATGCTGCGCGCGCCGATCATCAAAGGCACGAGGTACGCGGCGACGGCCTGCATCACCGGCACGGCGAAGAGGAACATCATCGTCGTGCCGTGCATCGTGAAGAGTTCGTTGTAGAGGTTCGGGCCGATCAGCCGCTGATCCGGACGCGCGAGCTGCGTGCGCATCGCGAGTGCGAGCAAGCCTGCGAGCACGAAGAACACGAAGGTCGTCACGATGAAGCGTCGCGCAATCGTCTTGTGATTGACCGCGCTCAACATGCCGATGAAGCCCGGCGGATCGCTCCAGGTTTTCGCGAGCGCATCGCGCACTTCGGGCGATGCGTGCGGACCGTCTGTCAGCGGTGCTTCACTCATTTGAGCGTCTCCATCCAGACGAGCAGCGCTTGCAGATCGGCGGGCGGCAGGCGCGTCGGCGGCATGACGGTGCCGGGCTTGAGCGCGCGCGGATCGACGATCCATCCGGCGAGATTGCCGCGATTGTTGGAAAGCGTCCCGGCCGCGATGAACTGCCTGCTCGCGACATGCGTGAGATCGGGGCCGATCGTGCCTTGCGCTTCGGTGCCGCGCACGGTGTGACAGCGCGCGCAGTCCTGGCTCATGAACACGTCGCGGCCGCGCACGGCGATGTCGTCCGATGGCGCGATGGACGGCTGGCGCTGACGGGCCGCCCACGCTTCATACTGTGCAGGCGGATCGGCGATGACCTGAAACGCCATCAACGCGTGTTCGTAACCGCAGAACTCGGCGCATTGTCCGCGATACACGCCCGCCTTGTCCGCGCGAAACTCGATGGTCGCATCGCGGCCGGGAATCATGTCTTTCTTGCCATGAAGATTCGGCACCCAGAACGTGTGGATCACATCGGCGGCTTTCAGCGACACGACCACCGGCCGTCCGACCGGCACATGGAGTTCGTTGGCGAGCGTGAAGCCGGGCGCGTCGCCATCGTTCGCGTAGCGCACCTGCCACCACCATTGATAACCCGTCATCTCGATGCGCAACGCGTTGTCGACGGGCAGGCGCGAGAGCGCGCGGTCCGTGAGGACATCGGCGAGAACGAGACCGAAGAGCAGAAAGGTGGACACGCCCGTCGCGGCGACGACCCAGAAGCGCACGCGCGGCTCGCGATGCCCGACAGCGGAGAGATCCGCAGGCGTTGCGCGATTCGCGCGAGGCGCGCGCATCATCGCGATGAGACACGCGAGCAGAATCGCCGCGAACACAACGCAGCAGACGGCCAGCGTCAGATGCCACAGGTCGAGAATGCGGCTGGCTTGAATGCCCGCGGGCGTCAATGCGCTTTGCATGGGTGCATCGTCTCTATGGACAGAAAGCGGACGTGCGACCTGATTAGCAATCGGCGTGCCGCACGCTGACGCGAGACGAGGGCATGACGGATGCTGTTTCTCTCATCGCGAGAACAGCGTGATTCAGACGGGAGAATGTCATGACCAAGGTAGCCGATGTAATGACACGAGACGTGCAGGCGATCGCGTCGGGCGACACGATTCGCCGCGCGGCCGAGCTGATGGACGAATTGAACGTGGGCGCGCTGCCGGTATGCGACGGCACGCGGCTCAAGGGCGTCGTGACGGATCGCGATATCGTGGTTCGCGCGGTATCGGCGGGCAAGGATGCTTCGTGCGCCGTGCAGGAAGTGGCGAGCGAGCCGGTGGAATGGTGCTTCGAGAGCGACGATATCGAAGACGCGATGCGCCGGATGGAACGGTTGCAGATACGCCGTATGCCCGTCGTGAACGGAGAAAAGCAACTCGTCGGGATGCTTGCGCTGGGAGATATCGCGACATGGTCGGACGGCGAAGTTGCGTCGACGCTCGGCGCGATATCGACGCCGTCCGTGCCGAGTCGCGATGAACCGAAATAGCGTCGTGTCGAGGTCCGTCCGAGCGGTACGGGATTTGCTCGCGTTGCGACAGGATGCGCGTCCCTTCAAACACCGGGAGCCGGCCGCAATCGGCCGGAATCGACAATGCTGTTTCTGTTCGTCGAAGATGATGCAAACGTCGCCGCGGCATTCGCCGAACTGGCCGCCTCGCTCGGCCATCACGCGGACGTCGCGCGTACCGGCGGCGAGGCGCTGCGCATGACAGGCCAGACTCGCTACGACTCCGTGTTCATGGATATCGGCTTGCCGGATATCGACGGACGCAAGCTCTGCGAATTCGTGCGCTGCGCGGGCGCATCGACGGAGGCGTGCATCGTCGCGGTGACCGGTACGCGCGGATTCGACATGGATTCATCGCGTCAATTCGACGGCTATCTGCGCAAGCCCGTTACCGCATCGGAACTCACGGATGTCATACGAAGCTGCTGAGGCGCCGTGCGTGCGACGTTGCGCGGATCGCGCGGCTACGTATCCTGCATAACATTCGCTTGAGGTGAGCGACGCTACGATCGCAGCACGACAACGCACGTGCTGCCTTCATGAACCGATACTTCACCAACACGCAGGGCGCCATCCGCCGCATCATCGATCTGAAGCGCAACGGGCCCGAGGCGAGCCGCGCGAACGTCGTCGGCCAGCAGAAGGACGGCAGGGAAGTCCAAGGACTCGAGCAAGTGCTTCTTCACTTGCGCATCGGACGCATCGCCCATTTCACTTGCAGCAGTTCATATGTTCAGGAGATCGTCTTCGTCAGCTAGCGACGAAGACGGCATTCGCTAGCGTCCCCTGAGCGCATAGAGCCGCGTCGGTAACGCGACGGGGCTTTGCGGGTCGAACCAGCTCATGTCGGGAATGCGCGAATCCGTGACGTAGATCGTGCCGTCCGCGCCTTCCGAGAACGTGTCGGGCCAGACGAGACGCTTGTCGCGCAGCAGCGTCGTGAAGCGATCGCCGTCACGCACGCGGATCGCGTGATGTTCGACCGACGACACGTAAAGCCGTCCGCGCTCGTCGAACCAGAGACCGTCCGCGGGACCGTCGATGCCGACCGCTTCGACGCGCGACGAAACCTGCTGCGCGCTCAACTGCGCGTTCTGAAGCGCGTCGGTCGCGATGCGATACAGCGTCTTGCCCTTCACCGCCTGCCAGTACAGATAGCGCCCATCGGGCGTCAGCGCGATGCCGTCGGCGGAAAAGCTCACGCGCCGTCCGTCGGTCTGCTGCAGCGGCTTGCCGTCGACCTTCACGGTCACGCTCTTGTCGGCCTGCGTGCTCGGGTCGCCGTCGAGCACGCGGCGCGCCGAGCCGGACGCCGTATCGACAACGACGATCGCGCCGCGTACGCCCGAATCGGTGATATAGACGAAGCGGCCGTCCGGGCTGAGGCGGACATCGTTGAGATAGCTGCCTTGCGGTGCGATCGTTTCATCGAACGAATAGACATGCGCGACGCGGTTCGATGCCAGATCGATCTGCACGAGCTTCGGCGCGCCCGGCACGACGAGCGACTGCGCCGGCGCACCCGGATCGATGACCCAGAGATTGCCGCGCTTGTCCGCGACGACGGACTGAACGCAGACCCAGTGATCCTGCGGCGTGACTTCATCGCGACGTGAATTGCGCCAGCTATTCCAATCGGC
This sequence comes from Caballeronia sp. AZ7_KS35, assembly GCF_023631045.1. NCBI lineage: Bacteria > Pseudomonadati > Pseudomonadota > Betaproteobacteria > Burkholderiales > Burkholderiaceae > Caballeronia > Caballeronia sp. AZ7_KS35. The sequence continues at coordinate 9,421 of NZ_JALQDV010000067.1, forward strand.
ATCGGGATAGGGTCGCAGATCGCCGGTGCTGCCGAGCTCGGCGACGGATATCGGCGCGTCTTCCGTCCAGCGCGGAAAGTTGACGAAGGTGCGGCCATCGGGCGTCACGGTGACGCCGGTCACTTGATGCTCGAAGGTCGCGACGAGCCGAAGCCTGGCATCGCCGCGTTGCCGGTCGTGTCGGCTGGCGGTTTCCTCTGCGCTGGCCATCGGCGAGAGGGCGGCGAGGCTCAGAACGAGGAGGGTTTTGACGAGCGGTCTCATGATCGGCTCCGATTCGGGGATGCGCCATTTCAGCAATCGCAATGCCGTGGCATGGGCACAGGCGATGCTCGCATCGTGCAAACCTCTCAGCGACTCAAGCCGAATTGACAATCATACGAAGACGCCCCCGACGCATCGGCCGGTTCGATGCGCTGCGCATGTGCGTGCAATCGCTCATCGCGAGCGTGCTGACGTATGCGTGCATGAATTTCATCGGTTCATCGAGTACAACGTGGGGCGTTTTTTCCAGTCTGTTCGCGCTGCAGGTGAGCTTCGACCGCAGCCTCAAGTACGGCGTAGGCCAGATGATCGGCGCGGCAATCGGCACCGTGGTGGGCCTCGCGACGCTGCATTTCTTTCCCGATGCCGCCGATGCCTTCCCGCGACTCGGTCTTGCGACGCTCGTCACATGCCTTGCGTCGACGCTCTTCCCGACGACGAACTACAGCATCGTCGTGGCGGCGGCGCTCGCGCTCGAACCATCGGCGGGCGTTGCAGGCGCGGTGTCGCGCGCCGAAGCGATCGCGCTGGGCGCGGTCATCGGCATCGGTGTGTCGTCGAGCGTGTGGCCGCAACTGTCGCGTTCGCGCGCCTTCGAGATCATGGGCGAGCTTCTCGATGACTGCCGTGCGTTGCTCGCGACGATGCCGATCCTCGGTCCGCTCGAAAACCGCGAACGCGTCGATGCGCTGCATGAGCGCTTTCTTCGCCATCTCGTCGAAGCGCGCGCGGTCTGCGGCGAGACGCGCGTGCGCGCGCGCTTCGAAACCGGATCGTCGCTCGGCGCCGCGCTCGTCGCTTTCGAAACGCTATGGCATGGACTGGTGCTGCTCGATCGCATCGGGCAATCGCAATGCGGCTGGCTGACGAACGAGGAAACGGAGCCGCTCGCGGAGCGCATCGAACTCGTGCGCGATTGCGCAAGCGGCTATCTGCAGGCACTGGCTGCATGGATGCGCGGCGGCGCACCGCTGCCGCCTGCCGAACGCTTCCTCGGGCCGCTGAACGATGCGTCCGCTGCCGTCCAATCGGATATCGCGAACGTGATTCTCGGCTACGCGAACGACTCACGGCAGTTGCAGGCGTTGTCGACGCTGTCGTTCGCACTGGAACAGATCAAGGCGAATCTGGCAAATATCGCCGGCGTGCTGGAAACACGCTTCGATCGATCCGCGTAAGCCGTTTGCAAGACGACGGCACACCATCTGCTCTGTCTTCCGACCACCTACGGCGATCGGATATGAGCAAGAACAGCAAAGCGAACAAAGGCATGCCCGCGCCCGATGACCGGCAGGCGCTTCTGACCGAACTGCGCCGTTGCAAAATGGCGCGCTCGCCGCACGCGTACGTCAGGGGCAATACCGAACGATTCTATGAGTGGGTGATGGAGGCGAACGGCGATTCGTTGCCTCGCGGCCCGGCGGTGTGGATTTGCGGCGACTGCCACACAGGCAATCTCGGACCGATTGCCAATGCCAAAGGCAAAGTGGAAATCCAGATTCGCGACCTCGATCAGACGGTGATCGGCAACCCGGTGCATGACGTCGTTCGTCTGGGCTTGTCGCTTGCGACGGCTGCGCGCGGATCATCGTTGTCGGGGCTGAACGTCGTGCGAATGATCGAGGCGCTGGCCGCAGGATATGAATCGGCATTCGCGGATGAAGTCATCGACATCAAGCGTCCCGAACCCGTTCACGTGACGATGAAGGAAGCCGTGCATCGATCGTGGCAGCATCTCGCGCGCGAGCGCATCGAGGACCTGCATCCGACGATTCCCTTGGGCAAACGCTTCTGGCCGCTTGCCGGAGACGAGCGAAAGGCGATCGAAGCGCTCTTCGCCGATGAGGACATCGCAAGCCTGCCGACGAGCCTGAAGGGACGCAAGGATTCGGGCGAGATCGTCGTGCTGGACGCGGCGTACTGGGTGAAGGGTTGCAGCTCGCTCGGCCGTCTGCGTTATGCGGTCCTGCTCGATGTCGATGGTGGCGTCGTCGAAGGCGACGACCTGTGTCTGATGGACATCAAGGAAGGCGTGAAGGCCGCCGCGCCCCGTTACGACGACGTCGCGATGCCGCGCGACAACGCCTTGCGCGTCCTCGAAGGCGCGCGAAACCTGTCGCCGTTTCTCGGTGAACGCATGCGCGCGGCCCGCCTGCTCGATCGCGGCGTGGTGATCCGCGAGTTGTTGCCGCAGGACATGAAACTCGAGATCGAGCAACTCGGCAAGGATGACGCGATGCACGTCGCGCACTATCTCGCGGGTGTCGTAGGCAAGGCGCATGCGCGTCAGATGGACGACGCAACGAAGCGCGAGTGGCGAGCCGAACTCGGCCGCAATCGATCGAAGACCATCGACGCGCCGCTATGGCTTTGGAACAGCATCGTGCAGTTGGTGAGCAGCCACGAAGCGGGCTACCTCGAGCATTGCCGTCGTTACGCGACCGACGCGTGAGGGTACGCATCGCTTCAAAGCATCGGCATATGCAGATGATGCGGATCGGCCATCATGTCCGCCACGCGCCTTAGCGCTTCGCGGCAATCCTCGCGATCCTGTGGCCCGCCGAGACACAGCCGCAGCGCATTCGGCGGATTGCCATCGGTAGAGAACGCGGCGCCGGCCACCGCGCCGATGCCTTGATTGCGCAACTGCAACGCGAGTTCCGGCGCGCTCCAGTCGGACATCGAAGGCACGGGCAGCCAGAGATGAAACCCTTGCGGATCCGCGTCGAAGGCGAGACCTCGAAGCTCCGCCGACGCGATAGCCTGCCTCGCCGCCGCTTCATCGCGAATGGAATCGAGCACGTCGGCGGCGGTGCCATCGTTGATCCATTGCGTTGCGAGCAGCACGGTGAACGGGCTCGGCATGACCGACGTCGCCCGCAACGCTCCCGCGATGCGCTGAGTCTGCCGCGACGTCGGCGCCTTCAGATACGCGACACGCAACCCCGCGCCAAGCGTCTTCGATAAGCCGGTTACGTGATACGTCAGTTCGGGCGCGAGTTCGGCAAGCGTGGCGGGTGCATCGCAAGGCAACATGCCATAAGGCTCGTCCTCGATGATCGGCACGTTATAACGCAAGGCCACATCGGCCAGCGCTTCGCGCCGCTGCCGCGTCAACGTCAACGTGCTCGGATTCTGCAAGGTCGGATTGCAATAGAAGCCGCCGGGCTTTTCCGTTCGGCACAATGCCTCGAACGCATGCGGCAGCGGCCCTTCATCGTCGCGCAACACGGCTTGCAGACGCACGCCCAGTTGCGATGCGATCGCCTTGATCCCCGGATAAGCGAGCGAATCCAGACAGATCATTTCACCCGGCCGCGCAAGCTGCGAAACGAGCGCGACGAGCGCGCCATGAATGCCGGGACAGACGAGCACGGTATCGACATCGACATCGGGAATGCGCGCCTTGAGCCACTCGCGGCCCGCAACGCGATCCGCCGTCGTGCCGCCGAAATCCTGATAGCGCAGCAACTGAAACGGATCGGCGCGTTCCATCAGACTCGCCGCCGATGCACGCAGCCGCGCCGCGAGCGCGGGCGGTTCGGGTGGCATGTTCATCGACATCTCGACACTGCTGCCGCCCGCGAGCGGCAAGGTCTGCGTCCTGCCGCGCACGAACGTGCCGCTGCCCGCGCGTGAATCCAGCAGGCCGCGTTTGCGCGCTTCGGCATACGCGCGCGCGACGGTCGTGTAGTTGAGCCCGAGCAGATCGGCGAGGTCGCGCAGACCGGGCAGCCGGTCTCTCGGACGAAGCCGGCCGCTCGCCAAGTCTTCCTCGATCAGATCGGGAATCGTCAGATAAGCGGGCTTTCTGCTGTCTTCGAGCTTCCTGACCCAGTGATGCGCAAGCTGATTCATGACCGCGATGTCTCCGGCGATGGTTCGGATGACCTTAGCATGACAAAACAATCGATCGAAAAGAGATCGCATGCGCTGATCGCACTTGATTGCATTGATCGCATCGATGCACGGCTTCGGTGTGCCGCGCACCATGCACACGCTTTTCTGCGCTGAAATCGTGCGTGGGGTAGGCGGGCATGAGCGAGGCGGCGCGTCGCGAAGGCCCGTGAATCAAGGCTTCCGCAAAAAATTTTCGCTTCGCGCATGCAAGATCGTTTTGCTTGATTGCAAAGTGATCGCATTTCGCGGGCCAATCATTGGCATATCCGTTGCGTTTTAGCGTTCGCCGTCGCGATGAATGCGATCGACCACGATCGAGAGCGACGGCTCGTTCGCGAACCCATACATCGGAGAATGCCATGCCCGCAGTCAATCAACCGCTTCACAAGAACGGCGACTTTCTGGTCGACTACGAAGAGAAAGTCTTCGAGGATGTGAAGGCCGAACCCGGCGAAAAGGCGCTCGTCACGTTTCATACGGTTGCGTTCGAAGGCTCGATCGGCTTCGTGAACATGCTGCAGGCCACGCGTCTGCAACGCAAGGGTTTCGATACGTCGGTGCTGCTCTACGGTCCCGGCGTCACGCTCGGTCTGCAACGCGGTTTTCCGACGCTCGGCGACGAAGCCTTCCCCGGCCATCTCAACTTCAACAAGCAACTGCAGAAGTTCATGGCCGAAGGCGGCAAGGTGTACGCGTGCCGCTTCGCATTGCAGGCGCTTTACGGACACGGCGAAGCCTCGCTGATCGAAGGCATTCGTCCGATCAACCCGCTCGACGTGCTCGATCTCCAGTTGCTTCATCGCAAGGAGAATGCGCTCGTCATCCATACGTGGACCGTGTGACGATCATGGCCGATGCCCTTTCGAAAAAGCGCATCGTGCGCGCCGCCGCCGTGCAGATCACGCCGGACTTCGAGCGTCCGAACGGCACGCTCGACCGCGTCTGCACGGCCATCGACGAAGCCGCGGCGCAGGGCGTGCAGCTCATCGTGTTCCCCGAGACCTTCGTGCCGTATTACCCGTATTTCTCGTTCGTGCGCGCGCCGGTGGCATCGGGCGCGGATCACATGAAGCTCTACGAGGAAGCGGTCGTGGTGCCGGGGCCGGTCACGCAGGCGGTGGCCGAACACGCGCGGCTCGCGAACATGGTCGTCGTGCTCGGCGTGAACGAGCGCGATCACGGCAGCCTGTACAACACGCAGCTCATCTTCGATACCGACGGCAAGCTGCTGCTCAAGCGCCGCAAGATCACGCCGACGTTTCATGAACGCATGATCTGGGGACAAGGCGACGCAGCCGGTCTCAAGGTCGTCGAAACGGGCGTCGGACGAGTCGGCGCGCTCGCGTGCTGGGAGCACTACAACCCGCTCGCGCGCTATGCGCTGATGACGCAGCATGAAGAGATCCATTGCAGCCAGTTCCCCGGCTCGCTGGTCGGTCCGATCTTCGCGGAGCAGATCGAAGTGACGATCCGCCATCACGCGCTCGAATCGGGCTGCTTCGTCGTCAACGCGACGGGCTGGCTCACCGATGCGCAGATCGAAGCCGTCACGCCCGACCCGAATCTGCAACGCGCGCTGCGCGGCGGCTGCAACACGGCGATCGTCTCGCCCGAAGGCCAGCATCTCGCCGAGCCTTTGCGCGAAGGCGAGGGCATGGTGATCGCCGATCTCGACATGGCGCTCATCACGAAGCGCAAACGCATGATGGATTCGGTCGGTCATTACGCACGGCCCGAACTGCTGAGCCTCGCGATCAACGATCGCCCGGCATCGCCCGTCACTTCCTTCAAGGACACCGAACACGATGAGCGCCCGAGAGAACCTGCCGGCATCGACACGGCAATTGATGACTGAGCTTCAGTCGACGGGCCTGCGGCTCGTCGATCCGCGCGCGGGCGTGTCGAGCCGGCGCGGCGGCGCGGGACCGTCGGATCACAAGGCGGTCACGGTCGATGGCGTGACCATCATGGTGCCCGTGCATACGAGCACCGCGTGGGAATCGCCGTTCGTCGCCGGGGAGCCCGATGCGAACGGCAAAAGCGCGCTGATGCGCAACACCATTCCGATCGCGAGCATCAGCTTTCCGAAGGCGCCGCGCTTCTATGCGATGCAGACGCTCGACGGCGTGCCTTACTCGCACATCGCGACGCTGCATAGCGCCGACGTGCTCGCGACGACCGTGCTGCAAACCTGCATCCGCTACGAGAGCCGGCGCAAGTCGTGCAAGTTCTGCGCGATCGGCCAGTCGCTCGCGGCGGGGCGCACGATCGCGCGCAAGACGCCGGAGCAGCTTGCCGAAGTCGCGCGCGCAGCCGTGCTTCTCGATGGCGTCAAGCATATGGTGCTCACGACCGGCACGCCGCCCACATCCGATCGCGGCGCGCAGATCCTTTGCGAAAGCGCGTTCGCGATCAAGGCCGCGGTCGATCTGCCGATCCAGGCGCAATGCGAGCCGCCCGACGACGATCGCTGGTTCGAGCGCATGAAGGCAAGCGGCATCGACACGCTCGGCATGCATCTCGAAGCGGTGACGCCTTCCGTGCGCGAACGCATCATGCCGGGCAAGGCGACGGTGCCGGTCGCGCGTTACATGGAAGCCTTCGAGGCGGCGGTCGCCGTATTCGGACGCGGACAGGTGAGCACGTACATTCTCGCGGGGCTCGGCGACAGCGCGCAGGCCATCGTCGATACGGCGCGCGAGCTCATCGCGCTCGGTGTGTATCCGTTCGTCGTGCCCTTCGTGCCGATCAGCGGCACGCCGCTCGAAGATCATCCCGCGCCCACGCCCGAATTCATGCGCTCGGTGCTGGCGCCCATCGGCGCGATGCTCGCAAACGCCAACATGCGTTCCGCCGATATCAAAGCGGGCTGCGGCAAATGCGGCGCGTGCTCGTCGCTTTCTTCGTACGAGGTGTGACATGTTCGTCGAAGCCATCGAGGGCGATGCATTCGATCTTGCCTATACGCCGGTCGAATATCGCGTCAAGTGGGCGACGCTGCCGTGGGAAGCGGATGAAGCGTACAAGCTGCGCCGCGCGGTGTTCTGCATCGAGCAGGGCGTGTTCGCCGGCGACGATCGCGACGAGATCGACGAACGCGCGCAACTGCTCGTTGCGCTGAGTTGCGTCGCAGGCATGCCGGAGCAGGTCGTCGGCACGGTACGCATCCACGAGACGCAGCCGCGCGTGTGGCTCGGCTCGCGGCTCGCCGTGCACGCCGCTTTCCGTTCGCACGGCAAGATCGGCTCGACGCTGATCCGGCTCGCGGTGTCGAGCGCACACGCGCTCGGATGCGAGACTTTTCTCGCGCATGTGCAGGCGCAGAACGTGCCGCTTTTCCGGCGTCTGCGCTGGGACACGCAGCGGGAAGAGACGCTCTTCGGCCGCCCGCATCATCTGATGCGCGCGCAACTCGATGCGTATCCGCCGTGCGTCACGCCGCAAAGCGGATTCGTCGCGCTGGCGCGGAGGCCGTCGTGAACGCGCTGGCCGGTCTCGTCGAACGCTTGCGCGAGAGTCGCGGCTTTCGTCACAAGAGCGATATCTCGGGCGTGTTGTCGCGGCTGCCTGAAGGCGCTCAGGCCGTGCCGATAGGCGACGACTGCGCCGCGATTCCCGATGGCGACGGCTATCTGCTCTTCGCCATCGAAGGGCTGGTGAGCGACTTCGTGCGCGCGATGCCGTGGTTCGCGGGCTACAGCGGCGTGATGGTGAACGTGAGCGATATCTACGCGATGGGCGGACGTCCGCTCGCCGTCGTCGATGCCTTGTGGAGCGGCGACGCGCAAGCGGCATCCGAGGTGCTCGCGGGCATGGCGGCGGCATCGTCGGCGTATGGCGTGCCGATCGTCGGCGGCCATAGCAACGTGCGCAGCGACGGCGCGCAGCTCGCGGTGGCGATCGTCGGGCGGGCCAGGAAGCTTTTGACGAGCTTCGACGCGCGCCCCGGCGATGCGCTGGTGATGGCCGTCGATTTGCGCGGCCGTTTCGAGGAGCCTTATCCGTTCTGGAATGCATCGGTGAGCGCGCCTGCTGGCCGCGCGCGCGGCGATTACGAACTGCTGCCCGCGCTAGCCGAAGACGGCCTGTGCGATGCCGCGAAGGACATCAGCATGGCGGGCGCGCTCGGCACCGCGCTGATGTTGCTCGAATGCTCGAAGGCCGGCGCGCGCATCGATCTCGATGCGTTGCCCTGTCCCGAAGGCGTCGATTTCGAGCGTTGGCTCACGGCGTTTCCGAGCTTCGGCTTCGTGCTGTCCGTGCGTCCCGAACAGGTCGATGAAGTGCTCGCGCGGTTTGCTTCGCGCGACCTCGCGAGCGCGGTGATCGGCGAAGTGGATGCATCGCGTGAAGTCGTGTTGACGCGCGACGGCGATGCCGCGTTGCTATGGAACCTGCACGAGGCGCCGTTCATATGCGCGCGATGAACCCCGCAACCGAGGCTACACCATGCCAGTGATGCATTTTCTGATTCGTTGGCCCGACGGCGTCGAGGCGAGCTGCTATTCGCCTTCGACGGTCGTCGGCGAGTATTTCGCGGCAGGCGAAAGCTATAGCGTCGGCGATTTCGTCGCGCGTTCGCGCGAGGCGCTGCACATCGGCTCGGAGCGCGTGCGGGAGAAATACGGCTTCGCGTGCTCGGCCGCGCTCGATCAGCTTGCGCGCATCGAAGAGGATGCGAGCCGCTTCAGCGAAGCGCACGAGGCACGCGTCACCGTGCTGGCGCTCGATTGACTCACTTGTCGAATGGTAGAGGGATTGAATATGTCGAACATCGATTCAGCACAGACCGCGCCGGCGCATTACAGCGTGATCGTCATCGGCGGCGGACAGGCCGGGCTTTCGGCCAGCTACTTCCTGAAGCAGGCCAGCATCGATCATCTCGTGCTGGAGAAGCACAGCGTCACGCACACATGGCGCACGCAGCGCTGGGACACGTTCTGCCTCGTGACGCCCAACTGGCAATGCGCGTTGCCGGGGCATCCGTATCAGGGCGCGGACCCGCACGGCTTCATGAAGAAGGACGAGATCATCGACTATCTCGATGCGTTCATCGCCAAGGTGAATGCGCCGGTGCTCGAGGGCGCGGCGGTCACGCGCGTCACGCGCGACGCGCAAGGACGCTTCGCCGTGACGAGCACGCGCGGCGCGTTCACGGCGGATCAGATCGTGGTCGCGTCGGGCGGCTATCACACGCCGATCGTGCCGCGCATGGCCGAGCGTCTGCCCGCTGACATCGTGCAGGTGCAGTCATCGGAATATCGCAACGCCGGTGCGCTGCCGCCCGGCGCGGTGCTAGTCGTCGGCTCGGGTCAGTCAGGCGCGCAGATCGCGGAAGATCTGCATCTGTCGGGACGCAAGGTTCATCTCGCGGTCGGCGAGGCGCCGCGTTGCGCGCGGTTTCATCGCGGTCGCGATGTCGTCGACTGGCTCGCGGACATGCGCTATTACGACATGCCCGTGACCGATCATCCGCTGCGCGAAGGCGTGCGCGACAACACCAATCATTACGTCACGGGCCGCGACGGCGGACGCGACATCGATCTGCGCCGCTTCGCGCTCGAAGGCATGGAACTGTTTGGCCGGCTCGAAGACTTCCGTGACGGCAAGCTGCGTTTCGCGACCAACCTGCGCGCGAATCTCGATGACGCCGACGATACCTATAACCGCATCAACGCGAGCATCGACGGTTTCATCGCGAAGCACGGCATCGACGCGCCTCCCGCCGCGCCTTATGTACCCATCTGGCAGCCGCAGGAAGAGCGCGCGGAGCTCGACCTGCAGGCGAGCGGGATCACATCGATCGTATGGTGCATAGGGTTCACGCCGGACTTCGCGTGGCTCGATGCGCCGGTGTTCAACGGACGCGGTTATCCATCGCATACGCGCGGCGTGACGGCGGTGAAGGGCCTTTATTTCGTCGGCTTGCCGTGGCTGCATACGTGGGGCTCGGGCCGCTTCTCCGGCGTGGCGCGCGATGCGCAATACATCGTCGATGCGGTGTGCGCCGAGCGGGCAAACGCGCCGGAGCGCGCGTCGATCGCGTGCGCGTAAAGGAAGCTCATGCCTCGTCACGACGATACGTATCGAGCCGGCATGCCGCAGCTCAATTGCGCGGGGCTCTCGGAGAACTGGCTGCTGAAAGAGTGCGGCGACCGGCATTGGGACGCGCTCGCACGCGAAACGGCGAGCGACTTCATCTCCGACGAAGGCGGCCGCGCGTATGCCGCGTTCACGTCGATCCGGCTGCGCGCCGAAGGCATGCACGATGTGCGCGAGAACGACGCGCTCTGCATACGCACCGAGCTTTCGCGTGTGGGTCCGGTGCGGCACTTCAGCGAGCATCGCGTAAGCGGCAAAGGCGGCACGATCGCCGCGTTGTCGATGATGTCCACCTTCGTGCGACGCACCGAAGCGCGCAACAATCGCTCGGTCGCGCGGGCGAGCTTTGCGAACCTCAAAGGCGAGATCGCGCCGATGAATCCGCTCATCGCCGACATGCAGGATAGGGCGCGCAAGCTGCGCCTGCGTGAAGCAGGAGCGAGCATCGACGGATTCGCTTTGCACGAGGCAGAATGCGCGCCGGTCGAGTTTTTGCCATGCCCGTACAGCGACTTCAACGGCGCCGACTTTCTGTACTTCGCGAGCTTTCAGGCGTTCGTCGATCGTGCGGAATGGCAAACGTGGCGTCTCGCGGACTTGCCCGCGCTCGTGTCGCGCGAGCTGCATTATCACGGCAACATCAACGTCGGCGAAGGGCTGCGGGCCACGTTTCGGCGCGCGTCGATCGACGATGCGCGCATCGCGCACTGGTGCGAGATCGAGCGCACGCGCGATGGCGTGAAGATCGCCGACGTGCTGACACACAAGACACGGAGACGCGCATGAACCGCGTGCCGCGCAAGCCGCTTTACACGGCGGCCGATCTGGAAGGTCTCGCGCATCTCGACTCGATGCCCGGCGCCGCGCCGTTCGTGCGCGGACCGTATCCGTCGATGTACACGACGAGACCGTGGACCCTGCGCCAGTACGCCGGTTACGCCGATGCCGCCGATTCGAACCTCGCGTTTCGCCGGGCGCTCGATCGCGGCGCGCAGGGCTTATCCGTCGCGTTCGATCTGCCGACGCAACTCGGCTACGACTCGACCGACGATGAAGCGCGCGCCGATGTCGGTCTTGCGGGCGTGGCCATCGATACCGTCGACGACATGGCGCGTCTTTTCGAAGGCATCGCGCTCGAACGCGTCTCCGTGTCGATGACGATGAACGGCGCCGTGCTGCCCGTGCTCGCGGCGTACATCGTCGCGGCGGAGGAACGCGGCATCGCGATGGCGTCGCTCTCCGGCACCGTGCAGAACGACATCCTCAAGGAGTTCATGGTGCGCAACACCTGCGTGTTCGCGCCGGAACCGTCGATGCGAATCGTCGCGGATGTCGTGCAGTTTTTGAGCGAGCGGATGCCGCGCTTCAAGGCGCTGTCCGTTTCGGGTTATCACTTTCAGGAAGCGGGCGCGGATGCATCGCTGGAGCTGGGGCTGACGTTCGCCAACGCCCGCGCGTATGTGCGTGCGCTGCGCGCGCGCGGCCTGAACGCGGATGCCGTCTGCGAGCAACTCAGCTTTTTCTTCGGGGTCGGCACGGACTTCTTTGCGGAGATCGCGAAGCTGCGCGCGGCGCGGCTCATCTGGTCGAGCATGGCCGAGGAAGAGGGCGCGACGTCGGCGAAGAGTCGCGCGCTGCGGATGCATTGCCAGACGTCGGGCTGGTCGCTCGGCGCGACGCGCACGCAAAACAATATCGTTCGCACGACCGTCGAAGCGATGGCGGCAGTGTTCGGCGGCACGCAATCGCTGCACACGAATGCACATGACGAAGCGCTTGCGTTGCCATCGGCATCCGCTGCGCAGCTTGCACGCGACACGCAATTGATTCTTCAGCACGAGATGGGGCTGTGCGAGGTCGTCGATCCGTGGGCGGGCTCGTACATGATGGAATCGCTGACGGCGAGCGTCGCGGCTCAAGCGCGCGACATCGTCGACGAAATCGAGGCGCGCGGCGGTGCGCTCGAAGCAATTCGCACGGGCTGGGTTCATCGGCGGATTCAGGAGCGTGCGGCGGCGACGCAGGCGCGCATCGATTCGGGAACGCAGACGATCGTCGGCGCGAACGCGTTTATTGCCGACCATGCCGACGACGATGCGCCCGCCTGTCTCGTGATCGATGGCGAACGCGTGCGCGTGCAGCAGTCGCACAGAATCGCCGACGTGCTGCGTCGGCGCGACGAATCTCGCGTGCGTGCCGCGCTCGCCGCATTGACGCGCGCCGCACGCGACGATGCCGGCAATCTGCTCGCGCTGACGATCGATTGCATGCGCGCCCGCGCGACCGTGGGTGAATGCACGCGCGCGCTCGAAGCCGTGTGGCCGCGTCATGATCCGGCATCGGCGAATACGACACGCGTGTACGGAGAATGTCGCCATGACGACGCATGGCACGCGGCGTGCGCTCGCGTTGCGCAACTCGGCGAAACGCTCGGCCGAAAGCCACGCATGTTGATCGCGAAACTGGGACTGGACGGACACGATCGCGGCGCGAATGTCGTGGCGTGCGCGCTGGAAGATGCAGGCTTCGATGTGACGGCTACCGGATTGTTCGCATCGCCGGCGCAGGCCGCGAAGCTCGCTGCGCAACGGCCGTACGATGTCATCGGCGTCTCGTCGCTTGCCGGTGCGCACGGCACGCTCGTGCCTCGATTGCTGCGCGAGCTTGCGGAGCGCGACGTGCACACGCCGCTCGTCGTCGGCGGAATCGTGCCCGACGAAGACGCCTTCTTGCTGCGAAAGAAAGGCGTCGCCGACATATTCAATCCAGGTTCGACGATGCACGAGATCGTAGAACGGCTGGTGAAGTTGATCTGCCCGGACGCGCGCTCCGAATCGCGCCTGGTCACTTCGCAGGCCGACTTCAGATGACGTCGCTCAGCGACTTGATCCATCCGGCGATGACCACGATCCCGAGCATGGCGACGACCGCTTTGCGAACCATCGACAAGCGGTCATGTCCGTCCGAAGACCTGCCCAATTTGCCGGCGAGCGCGCCGATCATCGAAGCGGGAAGGGCGGCCAGCGACGCCACGCCGAGGTACAGCAGCACCGACGTCATGCTCGACTCGAACGTCGATTGCGCGTTGAGGTCGATGGTCACGAGGCCGCCCACGCTCATCACCGCGCCCGCGATCGATCCGGCGCACAAGCCGTAGAGCGCGTTGAAGGCGCCCCGACGCGACGCCGCGATCAGCGCCGCGAGCGCCGCCGTCAGCGCGATCGGCATGACGATCGCGAAGCCGCTTTCGCCCGCGCGTTGCGCGACGTGCAGCAGCGCGGAGAACGTCGCGTAGATCGTGCTTTCGGCATCGTGCGGAAGGAAGCGGCGAAACCGCAACAGTTCGATCCAGAGACAGAAGACGAGCCCGGCGATGATGCCCGTCGACAGCGCGCGGCCCGGTCTGAACTCGGGAAGACGCAAGCGGAATGCGTCGTCGAGAAAGACCCACGACGACGGCGCGAGCTCGCGGCGCGCGCGGCCGAACCATCGCGATGCCCACGGAAAAAGCCACGACCCGAACGCCGCGATGACCACCGGCGGCGCGGCCATCACGAGCGACGTATAGAACGTCTGATGCGGCCCGAGCGTCACGATCGACATCGACGCGAACGTGCCCCACGCGAACATCCCCGCGACGCCCGCGATGGAAACCGCGCTCGTCAGCCTGAGCGCGAAAAGCGGCGAGCGGCTTCTCACGGCGACGCCAGTCCAGGCGGCGGCCGAGCGCGCGATCCAGTCGCAGATCATCCAGCATCCGATGGCCGCGAGCACGAGCGCGACCGCGTGGACTTCGAGCACCGTCATCAGCGTGTCGGCGGTCATGCGCGGCTGGGCCGGGCCGCCCCAAAGCAGCCCCGCGCCGAGGAGCATCTGATTGACGAAGTAGCCGAGCGCGAACACGGCGCCCGCCGCCGCCGTGCCCTTCACCGGATCGCGGCCGTTCAGCACCGCTGCATAGGCGCCGCGCCAGACGCCCGTCGTGAGCGCGCCGATCGCGAAGATCATCACGGCGAGCGGCACCACCGCCGACGCGATGATCGTCACGCGCAAGACCGCCGCTTGCGCTTCGCCGGGCACGAGGCCGAGCACGAGACCGTTCATCGTTTCGATGACGACGCCCGCGCCGAAGCCGATGCCGAGCGCATCCCACTTGCCGAGGCGAAAGAGCGGCGTGGTGTCGGCGAGCACGGCGCGACGCGCATCGCCGCGCGGATGCAGGCTCAGGAACGTGCGCGCGCGCTTCTTGCTGTCGTCGCGCATCCGCGCGAGCACACGATCGACGTGAACGGGCGAGCCGTCCCATTGCGACGCTTGCACGTCCGCGTAAAACTCCCTCACGCGCAGCACCGACGCGCCCGACAGCAGCACGAGCGCGCTCCACAGCACGGTCTTTGCGAGCAGCCAGGCGGTGTCGCGCAGCGCGTGCCCGGCAAACAGAGCGACGCCGAGCAAGGGCACGACGCTCACGATGACGAACGCGAAACACGCGGCAATCGTCATGAACGTCTTGTCGATGTCACGGTTACGGATGTGCGCGAGTTCATGCAGGACGATCGCGCGGAAGGCGGCGCGATCCGCGTAGAAATAATTGGCGACGAACGCGCCGGAGAGCGCGACGTAATAGTCGCGGCGACGCCCGAACGTGACCGGCAGGCCGGTCGCGAGCGGATTCCAGACGAAAGCGGGCGGCGGATTCAACTGCGCTTCGCCGCAAAGGGCGATGAGGGCATCGAAAAGACCGGGCGGATCGTCCTTTGCGATCGGCACGAGCCGCTGCGACTTCAGCTTCCACGCGGGAAAGCGCCAGTAGAAGACGCCGGCGAGCGCGAGCGTCGCGACGATTCCCGCGCCTTTCCACGCCATTTGCG
Organism: Caballeronia sp. AZ7_KS35; assembly: GCF_023631045.1. NCBI lineage: Bacteria > Pseudomonadati > Pseudomonadota > Betaproteobacteria > Burkholderiales > Burkholderiaceae > Caballeronia > Caballeronia sp. AZ7_KS35. The sequence goes on from NZ_JALQDV010000067.1 coordinate 24,558, forward strand.
GCCGCAGAAGCGCCATGCAATGCGCGAATTGCGGTGCGAACTGCACACGCATTTCCGAAGCGGACAGCACGTCCCGAGTCAGTAATCGCGGATCGAAAACGCCCGCGAACATATCCGACGCGCACGCGACGAGCTTTTCCGTCGCCTCGACGTGCAGGCTTTCCCAGAAATGCCCATAGAACTGGATGCTGACGCACACGATAAGCACGATCAGCAGATCGAACCTCAGCGCGATGTCGGACGGAAACGGCAACGGATTGAGCCGCGGCCTGCGCGTGTTCGTCGTGACGGATTGCAGCACGATTCGCTCACTTCTTCGGCAGGGCCAGTTGCGCGACGACGGCATCGGCAAGGTGCGCGGCTCGTGCGCGATCGAGACGCAGGCGCGAGCCGGCCGCGATCACATGGCGATGGACTTCGCCCAACTGTTCGGAGCTCAGGATCGCGACGGCTTCGGGTTCTTCGCCCCGGAACATCTTCCGCAAGCGCGCGGACACTTCTTCGCCGATGGCCGTTTCCGCCGCCTTGAGCGCGATGCCGCCGAGGATCGGCATGATTTCCGACACGACCTGAAGCACGAGCGGCGTGAAGAGGATCGAGAACGATTCGGCGCCGAAGCCGAGCGCGGCATCGCGATTTTTCGATGCCTTCATCGCGGCGTCCGGATCGGCAAACCACGCCGCGCTCGCCGCCGCGAAAAGCGGCAGCTCGTTCGGCGCGAACTGCATCAGGACATTGCGGGACAAGTCCCGGATCAGGTCGTGTTCGGCGGTCGAGTCCATGTGTTGTCTGAACGCGTGGCTGCGTCTTCGTGTGTGGAAGAAAAGTGTTCGTCGTTAAGGACGAAGCAGCGCATCCGGTTCTGAACCGTTGCGGTCAACACTTCTGAACGAACTGTGCGCTACCGCACGTTTCGCCGCCTTTCAGTTTGTTTTTACGATTGAAGCCCGTTCGCTGATAACACGACTAGCGCGACTGACGCGACTCAAAACAGGGCATGTTTTCGCTTCACTGGTGCTCGGTGAAAGCACGCGTCACTTTCCAAACGTTTGCTTCGTAAAAACTCAATCGTCAGACAAACAGGCGCGAACCTTGCATTGATCGGGATACAAAACCGACCCTACGAAGAAGCCACATGTCCAATCCGCAAGCTATCGTCGATCTGACACATGAAGTCAAACGCCTCGCCTCGGGCAAGATCAGCGACATCAACGATATCAACCGCGAGACCACCTTCCTGGCACTGAACGCGCTGATCGAAGCTGCCCGCGCCGGCGATGCGGGCAAGGGCTTCGCTGTCGTCGCCAAGCAGGTGAAGCATGTATCGACACGCATCTCCGACATCACGGCCGGCCTCAACAAAGAGCTTGCCGGATCGCTTGCGACGCTCACGGAACTCGGCGACAGCATGATCGAGCGGATGCGATCGCTCGACGGTCAGCGGTACACGGACCTTGCGTTGAACATGATCGACATCATCGACCGCAACCTGTACGAGCGCTCCTGCGACGTGCGCTGGTGGGCGACGGACTCGGCATTGGTCGGATGTCTCGCCGATGAGCGCGGGGCGGCGCGCGATCATGCCTGCAGCCGCCTCAAGGTCATCCTGGATAGCTACACGGTTTATCGGGATCTCTGGGTCCTCGATGCGAACGGCGTGGTCGTGGCGAACGGACGTCACTCGACTTACGCGGTGCGCGGGCAGAACGTGGCGGGCGCGGAGTGGTACAAGGCCGCAATGAAGACGGCGTCGGGCGCGCAATACGTGGCGTCGGATGTCGAGACAGTCGCGCCGCTCGACAACGCACAGGTCGCGACGTATTCGACGGCGATTCGCGAGGGCGGCGCGCCGGATGGTCGCGTGCTCGGAGCGCTCATCATCTTCTTCGACTGGGCGCCTCAAGCCGAGACCGTCGTCAAAGGCGTTCGCCTGAGCAAGGAAGAGTGGGCGCGCTCGCGCTGTCTGATCCTGGATTCGTCGTTTCGGGTGATCGCCGCGTCGGACGGCAAGGGCATCCTCAACGAGCGCTTTCGCTTGCAGACGGGCGGCAAGGAATCGGGCTTCTACCGCGATGCCGGCGGTGCAGTCGTATCGTTTGCAGCGACGCCCGGTTACGAGACCTATCGCGGTCTGGGCTGGTACGGCGTCATCTGCCAGATGCCGGCATGAGACATCGGCGGCCGCTCAACGGCGCGGACTTCGCTTCTTGCGCTCGCGAAGTTCGCTGCCTGTATCGACCGGCGTGAACGGCGCCTGAAACCGGCCGACCAGGAAATCGATGAACGCGCGCGCGCGAGCAGTCTGATTCTTCTGCCGCGGATAGTAGACGAAGAGATCGGCCGAGGGCAGCACGGTGTTCGGCATCACGAGATTGAGCCTTCCGCTTTGCACGTACTTCGCGAGATCCCATTCCGAGCGGATCAGAATGCCGTGTCCGTCGAGCGCCCAGCGAAGCACGATATCGCCGTCATTGCTCGACAGCGCGCCCTTGACCTTGATCGCCTCGATGTGGTCATTGACGATATAGCGCCACACGCCGTAGGCATCGTCGTTCTGTCGATGAATGATGCAGCGATGCCGAGCCAGTTCTTCGACGCGCTCCGGCGTGCCGTATTTCTCGAGATATTTCGGCGACGCGCATAAGAACCGCCGGTTGCTCATGATTCGCCGCGCACTGAGCCGGCTGTCCGGAAGATCGCCGAAGCGTATCGCCAGATCGAACGCGCCTTCGATGAGATCGACAGGACGGTCCGTTACTTCGAACTGGACTTCGACGCCCGGATAGCGCTTCGCGAATTCCGAAACGATCGGGGCGATGGTCGTCCGGCCGAATCCGAGCGTTGCATTGATGCGCAACGGGCCTTGCGGATCGCGGCTCGCGACCGATAACGCCTCTTCCATCTCACGCACCTGTCCGACGATGTGAGTCGCGTAGCGCAGATACGTTTCCCCTTCGGGCGTGAGGCTGACGCTGCGGGTCGTCCGGTTGACGAGGCGCACGCCGAGCCTTTGCTCGATGACGCCAAGCCGCTTGGTCGCGGCGGGCGGAGACAGATCGAGCGCACGCGCCGCCCCCGACAAACTCCTGAGCTTCGCAAGCAGGATAAAGAACTCGAAGTCGGTCGCGGTCTGCGTTTCGGTATTCACCGGATGTGAATAATGATGTGAACGGAAGTGCAGTTTAGCAGCGTTCGTCGCGGGTAAGCTACGTTCCACGTTGCAGCCGCCGGGTTGCAATACCTGCCAAGACCCTGGAGACATTGCCGTGAGAATCGTCGAAATCCGCGAGAAGACCGTACCGATCAGTTCACCCATTCGTAACGCCTACATCGACTTCAGCAAGATGACGTTGAGCGTGGTTGCCGTCATCACCGATGTCATGCGCGATGGCGAGCCGGTCGTCGGCTACGGCTTCAACTCGAACGGCCGCTACGGCCAGGGCACGCTGATGCGCGAGCGCTTCATTCCGCGCATCCTCGAAGCCGATCCCGCTTCGCTCGTGAACGACGCAGGCGACAATCTCGACCCGCACAAGATCTGGGCGACGATGTTCACGAACGAGAAGCCGGGCGGTCATGGCGAACGCTCGGTCGCCATCGGCACGATCGACATGGCGATCTGGGACGCGGTCGCGAAAATCGAGGGCAAGCCGCTATTCCAACTGCTCGCCGACCGCTATGGCGACGGTGAGCCGGACCGCAGGATTTTCGTGTACGCGGCGGGCGGTTACTACTATCCGGGCCAAGATCACGAAAAGCTCAAGGACGAGATGCGCAGCTACATCGATCGGGGTTATACGGTCGTGAAGAAGAAGATCGGCGGAGCATCGCTCGATGAAGACCTGCGCCGTATCGACTCCATCCTGAGCGTGCTGCAGGACGGCCAAAAGCTCGCAGTCGATGCAAACGGCCGCTTCGACCTCGACACGGCCATTCGCTATGCGAAGGCGCTCTCGCAATACGACCTCTTCTGGTACGAAGAGCCGGGCGACCCGCTCGACTTCGGACTGCAAGCCACGCTGCGCAACTACTATGCCAATCCGATGGCCACGGGCGAAGACCTGTTCTCGATGCAGGACGCTCGCAATCTCATCCGTTACGGCGGCATGCGTGCCGACCGCGACTGGCTTCAGTTCGACTGCGCGCTGAGTTACGGTCTCGTCGAATATCTGCGCACGCTCGACATGCTGCGCGAGCACGGCTGGTCTCCGAGCCGATGCATCCCGCACGGCGGCCATCAGATGTCGCTGAACATCGCGGCGGGCTTGGGTCTCGGCGGCAACGAGTCGTATCCGGACCTGTTCCAGCCGTACGGCGGCTTCCCCGACGGCGTCAAGGTCGAGAACGGCTACATCACGATGCCGGACCTGCCGGGCATCGGCTTCGAAGGCAAGTCCGATCTCATCGTCGAGATGAAGAAGCTGCTTACCTGAGCGGCAACGCGCTGCGCGCGCCGTCTACCGCATCAGCCTTCTTCCTGACCGACTGCCTTCGACACCTCCGCGGGCGTCTGAAACTGCTGATCCGGCAACGCATCGAGCGCGGACATCACGTCTTCGCTTGCGCCGTTGCTGCGCGCGGTTTCGACGAGCGTCTGCTTGTCGGCGGGATAGTCGACGCCCTTCAAGGCTTTCTGCATGTCGATGAACACGCTGTTGGAACCGCCGGAGGATGAGTTGCTTGCCATGATTCGCTCCCTTGATCGATGAATCATGGGCTTCGACAGCAGCCGTTGTGCCTGTCCAGCGCGGGGCACGGCATCGCAATTGCTGACATATGCCGCGAATCGACCATTTACTCAGGAGGCTTCCATGAAGGCACATTCGGCTCTCGTTACACTCGTCGCGGCAGGTTTCATCGGCGCGGCGCCTATCACCGTGCTGGCACAGACGCAGGCAGCGAGCACCACCCAGGCCAACGACCTGCCGGCGGTGGACAAGGCTTTCGTACAGGCCGCCAGCGAATCGAGCTCGACCGAGATCGACACGGCCAAGCTGGCGACCAGCCAGTCGCAGGACAAGGACGTGAAAAGCTTCGCGCATCACATGATGATCGACCATACGAAGCTGACGATGCAGCTGAAGATGGCGGCGCCGCATGGCGTCGAAGTGCCGAAGGACAATTCGGACACGACGGTTATCGATGCGCTCAGGCCGCTCAAGGGCAAGGAATTCGACACCATGTACATTCAGAAGGTCGGCGTCGAAGGGCATCAGAAGGCCGTCGCCGCTTTCCAGAAGGAAGCGCAGGAAGGCCAGAACGCAGACCTCAAGAAGGCGGCGCAGAAGGCGCTGCCGACCATCCAGAAGCACCTGAAGATGGCGCAGGATCTCGCCGCGAAGAAGGGCGTGCAATAAGCCCGGCTGACGGTTTCGGAGCACCGAAGCCGAAGCGATGGACGAAGCCCCGCGCGGAACCACGCGGGGCTGCTTTTTCTTGCGGGCTCGCTGGCGCGTCTACGAGGCAGCGCGGGTTCGCCGGATTCATCAGACCGAACGGGTAACGCATGTCAGATACACGAACCGGATCCCTGCTCTCGCGCCGCGCGATAGCCGGCGGCGCGGCTGTCGCGTCGATCGGTCTTGCCGCATGGACGGCCATGCGAGCGCGGCGCGCGGAACGCGACTTTCCGCCCACGGGCCAATTCATCGATGTCGATGGCGTGCGCCTCCACTATCTCGACGAAGGAGAAGGCCCGGTCGTCGTCCTGCTGCATGGCAATCTGGTCGCGTCGCAAGACTTCGTGGCGAGCGGATTGTTCGAGCGGCTCGCCCGGCGTCACCGCGTAATCGCCTTCGATCGTCCCGGCTTCGGGCACAGCGAGCGGCCGCGCGCGCGCATCTGGACGCCGCAGGCTCAGGCCACGTCGATCCAGCTTGCGCTTAAAAGGCTGGGACTGACGCAAGCGGTGGTCGTCGGTCATTCGCTCGGCAGTCTCGTCGCAGCGGCGATGGCGCTCGAACCACGTCTGGACATTCGCGGGCTCACGCTGATCTCGGGTTACTACTATCCCACTGCGCGCGCGGACGTTGCGATCAGCGCGCCCGCGGCCATGCCGATCGTCGGCGATGTGCTGCGCTACACCGTGTCGCCGATCGTCGCTCGCATGATGTACGGCCGCACGGTGCAGGCCATGTTCGCGCCGCGCGCCGTACCCGATGCCTTTCACGGCCATGTACCGCGCGAACTGGTCTTGCGCCCGTCGCAGATGCGCGCGACGGCAGAGGACGCCGCTTGCATGATTCCGGCCGCGGCATCGATGTCCGGGCGATACGGCGAGATCGACGTGCCGGTTCGCATTTTTGCCGGCAGCGACGACGCAATCGTCGATACGGACTCGCAGTCGGGCCGTCTTTACAAGGACATCGCACAAAGCGCGCTTTCGATCATGCCGGGCCTCGGGCACATGGTGCATTACGACGACGCGGGCCGCATCGGCGACGCCATCGAGACGATGGCGCTCGAATAGCCGCGACTGCGCATCCAGAACCGTTAGGCAAGCTGATCAAGATTGCACGGCACGCGAATTGCGCGGAGAGAAGCGGGCGCCGGTCGAGCCGGCGCGTCCCATCAACCCGATCCCGAACGGAGGCATCATGGCATCGAAAACGTTGCAGGACCTTTTCATTCATGCACTTTCCGACGTGTACAGCGCCGAGAAGCAACTGACGAGAGCGCTGCCGAAGCTCGCACGGGCGACGACCAACGCGCAACTGAAGCAGGCGTTCGAGACGCATCTGGAGGAAACGAACGGGCAGATCGAGCGCATCGATCAGGTGGTCGAACTCTTCGGCGTCAAGTTGAAGCGCATCAAATGTGCGGCGATGGAAGGTCTCGTCGAGGAAGCGCAGGACGAAATCGAAACCTTCGAGCAGGGCCCGATTCGCGACGCCGCGTTGATCGCCGCCGCGCAAAAGGTCGAGCACTACGAGATCGCGACCTACGGCACGCTGGCGACGCTCGCGAAGCAACTCGGCAACGAGGACGCGATGAAACTCTTGCTCGATACCTTGCAGGAAGAGAAGGCCACGGACGAGAAACTGACCCAGCTCGCGAAGACGCAACTCGCCGAGGAAGTGCAGCAGAAGGGCTGAAATTCGTTCACTCTGGAGATGAAGATGGCAGGCGACAATTCATACAAGCCGGGCGAGATCGTGAAGGTCTCGGGTATCTACTCGGTGGTCCACGATGACGGCAAGGACACGTTCGAAGTGACCTGCGTGGAAGGCGAGCACTTCCCGCCCACCCGGAGCGGAAAAGGCGCGCACTTCGAGCTGAAGTACGGCGCCACGCATGCTCACAAGCATGGAAATCTCAAAGGAACGGAAGCCCGGTCCTGATCGACGCCTTGCCGTAAGCGCGACATCGACGCACGCCGACAGGGTTCGGCGTGCGTCGTTTTTCTTTGCGGCTGTCACACGACATGCCGGGCTCCCGCAGTGGCATACGAACTGCTAACAGCATCGCAACAGACCAGAACCTTTCGGAAGGCCGAATCATGGACATTCCCCGTCAGGCCGTGTCATTCCTCACCTCGCGCGGACTCATGCTCGCGACAGCCGAATCGTGTACCGGCGGATTCATCGCCTCGCTGGTGTCGTCGGTGCCCGGCAGCGGAAGCTGTCTCGACGTGGGCTTCGTCACGTACTCGCCGACTGGCAAGGCGGGCTTCCTCGGCGTGCGCGAGGACACCATGCAGCAGCATGGGCTGACGAGCGAAGCCGTCGCGCGCGAGATGTCGGAGGGCGCGCTGCGGCAGGAAGCATGTTGCGCGCAGATCGCGGTATCGAATACGGGCGTCGCCGATGCGGTGCCCGACGGGCCGCCATCGGGTACGCAGTGTTTCGCGTGGTCGTATCGTGCGCGCGATGGCACCATCGTCACCTTCAGCGAGACCAGGAAATTCGAAGGCGAACGCAACGATGTCCGGCGCGAAGCGGCGCTTTATGCGCTATCGCGCATCGAACACTACTTCGATCAGCAGCACGCACAGCGAGTCAGGGAGAAACGATGAACGAGCACGCTACCGATTGGCGCAGCTGGCAGGCAGCCGTGATTCGCGAACTAGGTGTCGCGAGCGGTTTCGACGTCGAAGCCGAGCGCGAGCGGCGCATCGACTTTCTTTGCGGCTATCTCTCATCGCAGGGACTTCGCACTTACGTACTGGGGATCAGCGGCGGCGTGGATTCGTCGACGGCGGGGCGCCTTGCGCAACTGAGCGTCGAACGTCTTCGCGCGAGCGGTTATGACGCGCACTTCGTCGCGCTGAGACTGCCCTATGGCACGCAGCGCGATGAGGAAGACGCCCGGCTCGCGCTCGATTTCATACGTCCGGACGAAACGCTGACCGTCAACGTCAAGGGCCCATCCGACGCCATGCTCGCGGCGCTCAAAGAGGGTGGCGCGCAGTACACGGACGACTTCCAGGAAGACTTCGTGCTCGGCAACATCAAGGCGCGCGAGCGCATGATCGCGCAGTACGCCGTTGCGGGCGCGCGGGTGGGCGTCGTCATCGGCACCGATCACGCGGCCGAATCGCTGATGGGATTCTTCACGAAGTTCGGCGACGGCGGCGCGGACGTGCTGCCCTTGTCGGGTCTGAACAAGCGCCGCGTGCGTGCGCTTGCGCGTTCGATGGGCGCGGTGGATCGCCTCGTGATGAAAGTGCCGACAGCCGATCTCGAATCGCTTACGCCGCAACGCCCCGACGAGGATAGCTATGGCGTGAGCTATGAAGACATCGACAACTTTCTGGAGGGCAAGGAAGTCAGCGAAGAAGTGCTGCTGACCATTCGCCGCTTCTATACGGCGACGCGCCACAAGCGCGCGCTGCCGGTCGAAGTGCCGCGCGAAGACCGCTCTGCTTGAGGCATGGCGTGCGTGTTCATCACCTCAACTGCATATCGAGTTGTCCGCTCGGCGGCAAGCTCTTCGATGGCCGCACGCCCGGCCTTCTGCGCCGGGGCGAACTGACGTGCCATTGCCTGCTCGTCGAAACGGTCGAAGGGCTCGTTCTGATCGATACAGGCTTCGGATTGCGCGATGTCGCCGATCCGCGCAGCCGCCTGTCGGCGTTCTTCCTGCTGATGCTCAAGCCGGACTTTCGCGAGGAGATGACCGCGCTACGCCAGATCGAACGGCTGGGCTTTTCGGCCAGCGACGTGCGTCATATCGTGCTCAGTCATCTCGACTTCGATCATGCGGGCGGCCTCGATGATTTCCCGCACGCGAAGGTGCATCTGCTGCGCATCGAGCGCGACTATGCGGTGCGTCAGCAGACGTGGCTCGATCGGCAGCGCTTCAGACCTCAACAATGGTCGACGCAGCCGAACTGGCAACTTCACGACGCCACCGCCGGCGACCGCTGGCATGGCTTCGAATGCGTGCGGCCGCTCTCGGATTCGTTGGACGATATCGCGCTCGTGCCGCTCAGAGGACACACCTTCGGTCATGCGGGCATCGCGGTACGCAAGGAAAACGGTTGGCTGCTGCTGGCGGCCGACGCGTATTTCTTTCATACGGAGATGGATCTCGAACATCCGCGCTGTACACCGGGACTGGCGTTCTATCAATGGATGATGGAAAAGGACCGCGCGGCGCGGCTAAGGAATCAGGCGAGGCTGCGTGAGCTGTGCGCCAGCGTCGATTCGCGCGGCAAGCTCGACGTGTTTTGCAGCCACGACCCGATCGAATTCGAGCGCATGGCCGGACGATCGGCGGGCATTCCGGCCGACGCTTTCATACGGCCCGCGCGCTCGTTGGCGTAACGCGGCATGTCGCATGCTCTCCCGGTTTGGTCCAACCATAACCGGCGAGATCATCATGCGAGTACAGCTCAAACCACTCAGCGAACAAGTGATCGTCATCACGGGGGCGACGAGCGGTATCGGTCTCGTCACCGCGAGAATGGCGGCGAAGCGCGGCGCGCGCCTCATGCTCGTGGCGCGCGACGAAGCGGCGCTCAAGGCGCTGTCGGACGAGTTATCGCACGGTGACACCCAGCGAGCGGCTTACGCCGTTGCGGACGTGGGCGACGCGGCACAGTTGCAGGCCGCAGCCGATGCGGCCATCGCGCGATTCGGGCGCTTCGATACATGGATCAACAATGCGGGCGTATCGCTCTATGGCCGATGTACCGACGTCCCGCTCGAAGACCAGCGCAAGCTCTTCGATACGAATTTCTGGGGCATCGTGAACGGCTCGCTCAGTGCGTTGAAGCATCTGCGCGAGCATGGCGGCGCTTTGATCAATCTCGGCAGTGAATTGTCGGATGTCGCCATTCCGCTGCAAGGGGCATACGTCGCGTCGAAACATGCGGTGAAGGGCTATACCGATGCGTTGCGCATCGAGCTGGAAAACGATCGTGCGCCGGTGTCCGTCACGCTCATCAAGCCTGCGGGAATCGACACGCTCTTCGTCGAGCACGCGCGAAACTATCTCACGCACGAGCCGAAGCTGCCGCAACCGGTCTATGCGCCCGAGGTGGTCGCTAAAGCGATATTGCATTGCGCCGAGGTGCCCGAGCGCGATGTCCATGTCGGTGGGGCGTCGCGCGCGATGGCGTCGTTCGGCCAGCGCGCACCGCGACTGTATGACAGGCTGGTCAGTCTCGTCGGCGTGAAGGCGCAACTCACGCGGCAGCCTCATGGCGAAGGCGACGCGTTGTATGAAGGGGCGGGCAGTCTGCGCGAACGGTCGGGCCGCAACGGCAAGGTGCGCGAGCGAAGCCTTTACACCGATGCGCGCATCGATCCGCCCGGCATGCGCGGCGTGGCGATGGGCGTCGCCGCCTTGCTGCTGCTCGACGCCGGCCGCCGCTATCTTCGGGCGACGCGCAAACCGAGGTTCGAGTAAGCGCGTCGTCGAGTCATCTTCGAGATCAGCGAGAGGACGGCGATGCGCCGGCGGGCTCGCCTCCCGGCAATTCGTTGCCGCCCATGCCAGGCTCGGTCGCCAGTTGCTGCTGCGCGATGATCCAGAACTCGTCCGAGCGGCCTTCAGGGCCGCCCGCTTCTTCCCAAAGCCGATAAGCGAGTGCCCGAATCTGTTCTTCGCTAGCCGGGACGTCCATGATGCTTTCCTCCTTTTCAACGAACGAGCGATGCTCAGCGCGCGGCGAGCATGCCCACGACCACGCCGACCAGCGCGGCCATCGTGATCGCCTTCCACGGATTCTCGTGCACGAAGTCGTCGGTCGTATCGGCGGCGGCGCGGTACTTTCGGGTCATCGCGTCTTGCATGTCGGCGAACCGGGCCTTCGCATCGGAGCGCAGATTGCTCGTCGACGTTGCATCGTTGCCTGCATCCCATGACTTCGATGCTTCGCGAAAGCTGCTGTGGTCTCCATTCGAGGATGTCATGTTGTCGCTCGTCGGGAATTCATAGGCGCTGTCGGCTCTTTCGGTCTTGATAGCGTTGACGGGTTCGAGCGCGCGGTCGTTGTCAGCCATGCTTGCCTCCACTGGAAATCGTTTGAATGCGATGAAGTCGCGGTGCGCGTCGAGAGACGCGCATGTGCGTGGCGCAATCGGCGTGCCGTCCTGACGAAACGAAAGTCCCGCGTGTATGGCATATCCGTTGCTCCATGATTCGCCGACTTTCATCGCTAATGGAGCGTACAAATGTTTCCTGTTCTGATGCAGCCTTTCTTCTCCGTCGCACGCACGAATCTCGAGACGGGCTTGCGCGCCGCTTCCAGTTTTGCGGTCGGTTTCCGGCAACTCGGAGAACTGAACGAAAAGACGATGCAATCCGCGCTCGCCGATGTGCGCGTTCAGTGGGGCGCGCCGCAGGCCAGCGAAGCGCAGCCTGCATTGCCGGTCGCGTTCCTGTCGTACGCAAGCGATCTGCTGTCGATCATCGCCGCGACAGCCGCCGATGTCATCGATGCAATAGGCGCCACGTCATCGCAGCCGGACGCGGGCGCGCCGAAACTCGTGCTCGCGGAATCGATCGAGCCGCCGGCATCGGTGAGCGCATCGGGCGAGACCGCAATCGTCGACGCGACCGGCGCGGTCGTGGCCCACGTCCCCAAGTAAAGCAAACGACAGGCACGACGACTGCTGCGTTGCCGGCAACGCATCCTTTTTCCATCGAATGAACACATCCTCCTCGCCGCCGCCCGCGCGGCATCGTTCGCCTTCGTCCGTGCCGAAGTGGATCACGATCGTCTTTCTCGTTCTGTCGGGGCTTTACATGGCCGTCGGCGGCGGATGGCTGATCGCGGTGGGCGGCTCGCCATACTACGTGGTCGCCGGCGTGGCGATGCTCGTGATCGCGTGGCTCGTCTGGCGCGCCAACGGCCTCGCACTGTGGCTCTACGCGGCGCTGTTGCTCGGCACACTGATATGGGCGATCGTCGAGTCGGGCTTCGACTTCTGGGCGCTCGCGCCGCGTCTCGATGTGCTTGTCATCGTCGGCATATGGATGGTGCTGCCATTCGTGCTGCGCATCTTTACGTGGCCCCGGCAGTCCGGCGCACTCGCGCTCGGTGCGACCATCGTGCTGTCGGGCATCGCGCTCGCATATGCGGTGTTCAACGATCCGCAGGAGCTGGACGGCACGGTGCGCGCGGCGCCGTCGGCTGCCGCCACTGCGCCCGCGCAGCAAGATGGCGACTGGCGCGCTTACGGCAATACGCAGACCGGCACGCGCTATTCGCAACTCGCGCAGATCAACGCGGGCAACGCGCACGAACTGAAGGAAGCCTGGCGCTTTCGCACGGGCGACATGAAAGGCCCGAACGATCCGGTCGAGATCACCGATGAAGTGGCGCCGCTCGCCATCGACGGCACGCTCTTCTTCTGCACGCCGCATCAGAATGCGATCGCGCTCGATGGCGCCACGGGCAAGGAGAAATGGCGCTTCGATCCGAAGCTCAAGCCCGATCCGAGTTTCCAGCACGTGACTTGCCGCGGCGTGTCGTACTACGAGACGCCCGCCGCCGAGCAGGCGCGCGCCGCCGGCAACACGACGAATCTGCCGATGTGCGCGCGCCGCATCGTGTTGCCCGTCAACGATGGGCGTCTCTTCGAACTCGACGCCGCGAGCGGGAAGCCGTGCCCCGAGTTCGCGACGAACGGCGTGCTGGATCTTCAGCATCTGCAGCCGGTCAAGACGCCCGGCCAGTACGAGCCGACGTCGCCGCCGATCGTCACGTCGAAAGTGATCGTCGTCGCGGGCGCGGTCACGGACAACTACGGCACGCGCGAGCCGTCGGGCGTGATCCGTGGTTTCGACGTGAACACCGGCAAGCTGCTGTGGGCCTTCGATCCCGGCGCGCACGACCCGAACGCGATCCCCGACGATCAGCATAGCTACACGCAGAACTCGCCGAACTCGTGGGCGCCCGCTGCCTACGATGCGAAGCTCGATCTCGTCTATCTGCCGATGGGCGTGACGACCCCCGATATATGGGGCGGCAACCGCACGCCCGATCAGGAGCGCTATGCGAGCGGGCTGCTCGCGCTCAACGCATCGACGGGCAAGCTCGCGTGGTTCTATCAGACCGTGCATCACGATCTCTGGGACATGGACCTGCCCGCGCAGCCGACCATCGCGGATATCAGGGATCAGAGCGGCAACATCGTTCCGGCGATCTACGCACCGGCTAAGACCGGCAACATCTTCGTGCTCGACCGTCGCACCGGCAAGCCGATCGTGCCCGCGCCCGAGCAGCCGGTCCCGCAAGGCGCGGCGAAGGGCGATCGCCTCTCGCCGACGCAACCGTTCTCGCAGCTCACTTTCCGGCCCGCAAAGAACCTGACCGACGCGGACATGTGGGGCGCGACGATGTACGACCAGCTCATGTGCCGCGTGATCTTTCATCGGCTGAAGTACGAAGGGCCGTTCACGCCGCCGTCCGAGCAGGGCACGCTCGTGTTCCCCGGCAATCTCGGCATGTTCGAATGGGGCGGGCTCGCCGTCGATACGGACCGACGCATCGCAATCGCCAATCCGATCGCGCTACCATTCGTCTCGAAGCTCGTGCCGCGCGGCCCCGGCAACCCGATCGATCCGCCGCAAGCGGGCCAGGCGGGCACCGGCACCGAAGTCGGCATTCAGCCGCAATACGGCGTGCCGTATGGCGTGGAGCTCAATCCTTTCCTGTCTCCGCTGCGTCTGCCTTGCAAGCAACCCGCGTGGGGTTATGTCGCCGCGCTCGATCTCGACACGAACAAGGTGATCTGGAAGAAACGCATCGGCACGACGCGCGATGCATCGCCGATTCCGGTTCCGTTCCGCATGGGTATGCCGATGCTGGGCGGACCGATGACGACCGCCGGGCACGTCTTCTTCATCGGCGCGACGCAGGACGATTACCTGCGCGCCTTCAGCACCGACACCGGTGAAAAGCTCTGGGAAGCGCGTTTGCCAGCCGGCGGCCAAGCCACCCCGATGACCTACGAAGCGAACGGCAAGCAGTACGTGCTGATCGCGGCGGGCGGTCACGGCTCGTTTCTGACGAAGCTCGGCGATTACGTGATCGCGTATGCGCTGCCGGACAAGCATTGACCGCGACTCGTCCCGCCTGATCGATCGATTCGGGCGGGACGGCGGAGCCCGGCTAGTCGCTTTGCTCGTCGAGGTTCTTGCTCGATGAATTCGATCCTTCCGTGTCCGGTTTCGACGACTGGTCTTTTCCGGACTCGGTTCTCGATACGCCCAGTTCATCGAGCTTTTTGTCGATTTTTTCCTTGTCGCCGCGGTCCAGCGCTTCGCGAGCCGCGCGGTCTTTTTCGCGCTCGTCCTCTGCATTGGCTGCGTTGTTTTCCGGCTGGTTCATGCTTTCGTCTCGGTGGTCGATATCAGGGATGGGATCGTGCGGACGCGTCATCGCGTATTGAGCCGCACGAAAGCGTCGATCCAGTCGCGGGCCCAGATCCTTGCGTACGCGATCGCGTCTTCGCGCGTGTCGAATCCGGCAAGATCGCCGCTCATGAAGATCTGGCCCTCGCTTCCGTTTTCCGCGGGCATGGTGATTCGCGCGTGGGCCATGAACTCGCCGTCTGCCCGGCGCGGGGTGGGATCGATGTCGAAAGTAAGGGAAGTGGGGCCCATGGCGTTGCTCCGGCTGACATCTGATCGGACGCGGCGACGTCGCGCTTCCTTACATCAGCATTGATCGGGCCTGGCAGGATCGGCTTCGGTACGCTCGCGCCTCACGACGCCGATCACCAGCGCAGCAGCCTGGGCCCGAGCCAAGCGCCGATGCCCGCGGGCAGCATCATGCCGATTGCGTACCACACGCTCCAGAACGCCGGGCTCATCTCCGGGCAATGCAGGCAATAGGCGACGGTGGCGATCGCGCTCGCGAGCAGACCGGCGACCGCGCCCACGAGGCGAAGGCGTGTGGGCGCGAGACTCTTCATCGCCCAGAACACGGCGGGAAAAGTCGGGACCGACAGCAGCAGAATGTTGAACGGACACGTACGCCACGACTGGCCGAGCACGATGGGCAGACGTTCGGCCGGCGCGGCGCCCTCGAGCACCAGCCAGCCCGCGAGCCACACCGCGACGAACGGCACGCCGACGAGCGCCCACGCATAACCCGCACGAACGCCCGGACGCCCGAGCCGCGTCACGGCGATGAACGCGCCGATCGCCACCACGAACGGATACGCCATCTTGGCCCAGAACACCGGCGTGCGCGCGATGCTCGCGAGATCCGGCCGCACGCCGTAGACGATGGCCATCAGGATCACCGAGCCGAGCGCGCCCAGCAGCAGCGCCCTGGCGAAGCGCCGCGCCACCGCGCCGCGATCGATGCGCGTCACCTGATTCGAGAGCAGCCCGATGAGGTCGTCGGTTTTCATCGCAACCCCCGAAGCCGTGCGGCGAGCGCCTTGAGCCCACGATGCACGCCGACCTTGACCGCCGATTCCGACAGCCCCGTGATGCGCGCGGTTTCCATCACCGACAAGCCTTCGAGTTTCATATGCACGATCGGCAGGCGCTGCTTGTCCGGTAAGGCCTCCAGCAATTTGCCTATGTCGCGCCGCGCTTGCGCGGGTTCGTCGTCGGAGACGGCGAGCAAGTCGGCATAGTCGTCGATGGGATCGTTCAGGGATTCGCGGCGTGCGCGCGAGCGGAAATAGTCCATCAGCTTGTAGCGCGCGATTGCGTGCAGCCACGCGGTCAGCGGTTCGTCGGTGCGATAGGTGTGACGCGCATTATGCACGGCGAGCAGAATGTCCTGGACGAGATCTTCGACATCGTCGCGATGCTGCGGAATGCGTCTGCGCAGATAGCCGCGCAAGTGCCGCGTAAGCGCCTGCAGAAAATCGCGGTATGCGTTCGGGTCGCCATCGAGTCCGGCGATGAAAAGCACTCTCAGGCGGTTTTCCGCTTCTTGCAAGATGGTTCCCGTATTGGCGAGACGGCCGGACGGCGATTCATACACGGCGCCTGACGTGCGCGTACGGGGCGCGGACGCGTCGTGTGTCAGATCGGGCGCTTCAGAATAGACGAAGCCGTGATGCGCCGCAATAGCGCTCACGAGGGTCGAAAACGCGCCGTCGCGGTCCATCTTTTTCATTGCGCAAGCGTGTTGAAAGCCGTGCGTATCCGCATGACGAACTCCTTGCATGTCTTGTGAGCTAGTTCGTCTTTGCGTGCCGATTGGTTACACGACGGGAAACAGAAAAAGAAAAACCCGTCTGTAACCGAACGCGGACTCGCGACGAATTCACCCGTATCCGACGCTTCATCACGGGGACCGACATGCAAACGACACTCACGCAGACGCGCGAAACCGCGCAACGCATTCCGCCCATTCATCCGCTCTGGCTGCGCATCACGCATTGGCTGAACGCGTTCGCCGCGCTGATCTTAATGCTTTCGGGCTGGCGCATCTACGACGCTTCGCCGGTGTTTCCAGGCATCGTCATTCCGGCGTCGATCACGCTCGGCGGATGGCTCGGCGGGGCATTGCAATGGCATTTCGCCGCGATGTGGCTGCTGGTCTTCAACGGCATCGTGTATCTCGCGCTCAATCTCGCGAGCGGCCGCTTTCTTGCAAAGTTCTTTCCGCTCTCGCCGCGCGCCGTCCTGCACGATCTGATCGCGGCGCTCACCGGCAAGCTTTCGCACGCGGACCTTCGTCAATACAACGCGGTGCAGAAGCTCGCTTATCTCTTCGTCGTGATCGATCTGATCCTGCTCGTTCTGTCCGGTCTCGCGATCTGGAAGTCGGTGCAGTTTCCGTTGCTGCGCGAAATGATGGGCGGCTATGACCGCGCGCGCGTCGTGCATTTCTGCGCGATGGCGTTGATGGCTGCGTTCGTGGTCGTGCATGTCGCGATGGTCGCGCTCGTGCCGCGTTCGCTGCTCACCATGCTGCGCGGCCGCTGATCCGGAGACTCGCGATGAACACGAACGACAGAAAGATCATGAAGCTCGACCGCGCCTCGATACTCGCGGACGCGCGCCGCGAACTCGACATGCCTTCGCGGCGTCTCTTCGGCAAGCGCATGCTGACGCTCGGCGGCCTGTCGCTGTTGACCGGCTGCTCCATCACCGATGAAGACTCGGTCAACACGTTCCTGACCGCCGTCTCGCGCCTGAACGATCGCGCGCAGGCGCTGCTCTTCGACCCGAAGCGTCTCGCGCCCACTTATACCGAAGCGCAGCTCACGCGACCGTTTCCGTTCAACGCGTATTACGGCATCGACGACGTGCCGCATGTCGATGGCGGCGACTATCGGCTGAAGGTGAGCGGCCTCGTCACGGGCAAGCGTGTGTGGACCTTGCCCGAGCTGTATGCGCTGCCTCACGCGGAGCAGATCACGCGGCACATATGCGTCGAAGGCTGGAGCGCGATAGGGCGATGGGGCGGCACGCCGTTCTCCGAGTTTCTGCGTCGCGTGGGCGCGGACACGACCGCGAAATACGTCGGCTTTCGCTGCGCGGACGACTACTACGAAAGCATCGACATGCCGACCGCGCTGCATCCGCAGACCTTGCTCACGTTCGAATACGACGGCGAGCGTCTGCCCGCGAAATACGGTTATCCGATGAAGCTGCGCATGCCGACCAAGCTCGGCTACAAGAACCCGAAGCACATCGTCGAGATGTTCGTCACCAATACGTATCCGGGCGGCTACTGGGTCGACCAGGGCTACAACTGGTTCGGCGGTTCCTGATCGCCGCACCGCATTTTTTGCTTTTCAACCCACGAAGGAGATGCACCATGAAGCGACTGATGACCGCAGTGTTTGCAACCATGATGGCGCTCGGCGCTTCGTCCGCGTTCGCGCAGGCGAGCGGCGCGATGTCCAACGACGCCATGTCTCACGATGCCATGAGCAAAAACAGCATGTCTCACGACTCGATGAGCAAGGACGCGATGTCGCACGACTCGATGAAGAAGAGCGACAAGATGAAGAAGAACAACGCGATGGGCATGGACCATCCGGCTTCGGGCGCGATGTCGCAGTAAAAGCGAAGGCCGGGTGCGCGCCCGGCCTTGCTTACCCGTGATTAATCGGCGAGGAATTCCTTGATCGCCGCCGCGATCTGCGCCGCGTGCGTTTCGAGCGCGAAGTGGCCCGTGTCGAAGAAGCGCACGTCCGCGTTCGGGATGTCGCGCTTGAACGCTTCCGCGCCCGGCGGCAGGAAGAACGGATCGTTCTTGCCCCACACGGCGAGAAACTTCGGCCGATGCTCGCGGAAATACGCCTGAAACGCCGGATAAAGCGCGACGTTGTTGCGATAGTCGGCGAACAGATCGAGCTGCACTTCGTGCGCGCCGGGACGGTTCAGGTAGTAGTCGTCGAGCGAGTAACCATCGGGCGAAACCGCCGACGCATCGGGCACGCCGTGCGTGTATTGCCACTTCGTCGTGTCCTTCGTGAGCATCGCGCGCAACGCATCGCGATTCGTCTGCGTCGGCGTCTGCCAATACGCGCGGATCGGACTCCAGCCGTCGCTCAGTCCTTCCTCATAGGCATTGCCGTTCTGCGAAACGATCGCCGCGATGCGTTCCGGATGCTTCAGCGCGAGGCGGAAACCGGTCGGCGCACCGTAATCGAAGACGTAGACCGCATAGCGATCGAAGCCGACCCGTTCCGTGAAGCGGTCGATCACGCCGGCGATGTTATCGAACGTGTATGCGAAGCTGTCGCGGCTCGGCATGTCGGTGAGGCCGAAACCGGGAAGATCGGGCGCGACGATATGAAAGCGGTCGGCCAGGAGCGGAATCAGGTCGCGAAACATGTGGCTGGAACTGGGAAAGCCATGCAGCAAGAGCAGCTTCGGCGCGTCTGCCGGACCGGCTTCGCGATAGAACACGTTGAAACCGTCGACGTCGATATGGCGATGAGCAATGGTGGACATGTTGTTTCTCCGCGAGTGAGGGCGTTCGTTCGTGTAACCGTTAAACGTCTGCGATGAAGGTTACTTATCGACTAGGTAACTTGTCAAGTGCGTTTTTAGCGGTTACGATGAAGTCATCGTAGAAACACCGCTGGACCGAAGAAATGGAATACCGCTCACTTCCCGCATTCTTCGTGGCTGACGCGCCCGGCCTCGACTTTCTCAACTCGGTTGCCACGCCGGTCGATGAACCCGTCGACTGGCTCGCCGACGGCGAAGGCTTTTTGTCATGGCTCGAGCAGGCGAGGCTCGTGCCCGCCGACGTGCTTGCGCACATGCGTTCGCAAATCGCACCCGCCGAACTCGACGAGGTCGCGGCGAAGGCGCGCGGCTTGCGCGAATGGTTCAGATCGTTCGTGCAGAAGAACAAGGGGCGGCCGCTCGCGGCTAAAGACCTGCGCGAACTGGAAGCGCTGAACACCGTGCTGATGCGCGATGAACAACACGGCGCGATCGTCGCGGATGCAAGCGCGTCGAGCGGGCTTGCATTCGCGATGCAGCGCCGCTATCCGACGGCCGAGTCGCTGCTGATGCCGATTGTCGAGGCGCTCGCGAAACTCGTCTGCGAAGAGGATTTCACCTACGTCAAAGCGTGCGAAGGTCCGACATGCACGCTGCTATTCGCCGATCACACGCGCGGTCACGCTCGCCGCTGGTGCAGCATGGCCAGTTGCGGGAACCGCGCGAAAGTCGCCGCGCATCGCGCGCGGCTCAGGGAAGGAAAGGGCGGTTGAGTTCTAATGGCGTGACGCGAGATCGAAGGTCCGGCCCCTGCTCGAGGCTACCGGACGCCGGGACAAGGTCGCGCACTCATTGTTCGCCGCAGGTCTGGAGCTCTGGTGTGGCGTGCGACGGTTCACTGGATCGGCGGCACCACGCCGAGCTTTTCGGCCAGCATTCTCTCGTAGACTCCGAAGTGCAGATCGACCTCTTCCTGCGTGACCACCGTCACGGAAATATTGATCTTCGTGGGCTGCAGGCCGAGGACCGTCGCGATCGCCACCTCCAGTTGCGGCGCACATAACCGGTCGTCGGCGAACGTGGTGCCGACGGCAATCTCGTAAGCAGATTCCTGCTGGAAGACGACTTCAACGAGCCGCGCACGCGCGCTCATGTTGCTGTCGATAGCCAGCCGGATGACCTCGACCGCCGTACGCATCGTCTCGGTCGGAAAACCCCTTGTCGAGCGCAGCCGGATTCGGTGCCGGCCCAGGGTCAGCCAATCGTATTCGAATTCCATGATGTCCTCGCATGGTCCGTCGGAAGCGTCGTGAAGATAGGGTGCGGGCATTCCAATTCAAGAGCGGAAAGTCGCAAAAATCCCCTTGAAATTTCCGCTCGGGATCCTATCTTGAATTCCGCTCAGGCAGTCGCGCCAGCAGTCCGGCGCGCTGCGTGTTTCGATTTGTTTGCCCGCAGCATGGCAGACGAACTGGAGCGCGTAGGCCGGTTCGTCTTCCTGCTGGTTTCAAGGAGGAAATGACCATGAGCGATCTCTACTTCGGGACCGACCTCTTCAGCGAGTTCGACCGTCTGCAACAGCAGATGGCGAGCCTCTTCGGCGGTTTCCCCTCCAGCATCCGTTCCGGGCGCTCGGGCGCCTTCCCGCAGGTCAACATCGGTTCGACCGACGACTCGATCGAGATCGTCGCGTTCGCGCCGGGTGTCGATCCGGCCAGCCTCGATGTATCGATCGACAAGGGGCTGCTGACCATCAGCGGCGAGCGCGGGAGCGCACAGCCGGAATCCGGCGACGACACGCGTACCTATGCGCAGGAGCGGTTCGTCGGCGCTTTCCGGCGCGTCATCGAACTGCCGCAGCACGCGGACCCGGACAAGGTCACGGCGCAGTACACCAATGGCTGCCTGACCGTGAGCATCGGCAAGCGGGAGACGTCGAAGCCGCGCGCCATCACGGTTCAATGAAACGCGTCGCAGAACGTAGGAGGACATCATGAACGACACGACCAAACTTGCCAGGAAAGACGACACGACGGTGGCTCGGCGCGACGACGAGCAGTCGCCACGCCGGATCACGCTGGCGCCGCCCGTCGACGTCTTCGAGGATAGCCAGGGCGTCACTCTGTGGGCGGATCTGCCCGGCGTGACGAAGGACCGGCTCGATGTGAAGGTCCACGACGGCAACCTGTACATCGAGGCCGAGGCGGTGGTGCCCACGCCGGCAGGACTGCGCCTGCAGCATGCGGAGATCCGCCAGCCTCATTTCGCGCGGGCGTTCTCGCTGGGGGCTGACTTCGACGCATCGAAAATCGATGCGAACCTGAAGAACGGCGTGCTGAAGCTGACGATACCGCGCCGCGACGAAGCCCGGCCGCGCCGAATCGAAGTGCGTACGAACTGAGGCCGGCGGGCGGGCAGCAACGACAGGAGAACGTGGGTGGCGGCCGTCTGCCGCCACCCTCCGACTGCGCAGACCCGGATGCGCACCGTCATCAAGGAGCGCTCGCGCGGACATACACGCGATTGCCGGCCATCGGCCAGGGCAGGCACCCAAGAAGCGCCTTTGTGGCGGGCGGAGATCGGGCGAGCCGGGCCGTTAGCTCAGTTGGTAGAGCAGCGGACTTTTAATCCGTTGGTCACTGGTTCGAATCCAGTACGGCCCATATCGGCATCACACGTCGGGGCTTTCGCCCAGGCAGGGCACATTCTTTGCGCAGCAAGGGGCATTGCAAGGAGATCCCAGCATGACCCAGAAATCCGCCGATCCGCATGACAACCCCAAATCGCACCCGACGTCGAACGCGGAAAAAGACCCCGCCGACTGGACCACAGGCGATGAGCCGATGACCGGCGCGCAGGCGTCTTACCTCAAAACGCTCTGCGAAGAAGCCAAGGAACCTTTCGACGAAACCCTGACGAAAGCCGACGCGTCCCGCCGCATCGACGAACTTCAGCAAAAGACGGGGCGCGGTAAATCAGGCTGACGGCACGCGTCCGAATCCGGCACGCGTGCCTAAATTTTCCGATTCTGCCGCCGTAAACGAGTCATGTCAGATCGTCTTCGGCCGGAAGAAGGCTTAACGAGCGCATGCGTGTCGACCTCATCACCCTTTACCTGTTAGCGATAGGAACGCTCCTCGCCAGCAGCGCGCTGACGCTCTGGGAGCGCCGGTCGTATCCGCGGCGCAGGCGCGAACTCGGCGTGCTCGCGGCCGGTTATGCGACGCTCGCGCTCGGCTGCGCCGCCGCGTCGATGCGGCACGGCGTGCCCGGCCTCCCCGGCGTCGTGGGGGCCGCGGTGTCGAATCTCATCATCGTCGGCGGGTATCTGCTCAATCTGCAAGGCGTCGCGCTCCTGAACGGACGCCGCTACGGCCGGTTCGCCGTCGGCATCCTGTCGATGCTCGCGCTCGCCTGGGCCATCGCGGGCAAGCGCGGCGAAGCGGTCATGTGGGCGTACATCAGCGCCATTCCCATTGCCGTGGTGTGCGGTCTGACTGCGCGCGAACTCCTCGGCACGCGGGATTCGAAATGGAAGCAGTCGCGCAACATCGCCGTGGCCGTCACGGGCGGCCACGCGCTCTTCTACGCATTCAGGGCCGCGATTCTGCCGTGGCTGGCGGCGTCGTTCGGACCGCAGTTGCTGGCGATCGCCGGTCAGGCGACGATGTATGAAGGCGTGCTCTATTCCGTCGTTCTGCCGATGACGCTCCTGCGCCTCGCGCGCGACGAAGCCCACGCCGATCTGCGACGCGAATCGCAGACCGATTACCTCACGGGTCTCGGCAACCGCCGATGGTTCTTCGAAGAAGGCGCACGCGTCATCCGCGAAAGCGACGCCTTTCCGCCGGCGTCGTGTCTCGCGCTCGACCTCGACCGCTTCAAGGCGATCAATGACCGCTTCGGCCACGAAGCCGGCGATGACGTACTGAAGTCGTTCGCGAAGATTCTGCGCAGCGTGCTCGGACGCGATGTGATCCTGGCGCGCATCGGCGGCGAAGAGTTTGCCGCGCTGTTGCCGGGGCACGAAAGCGCCCGCGCGAAAGACCTGGCCGAAGCCGTCGTTCGCCGCTTCGCGCAGACCGTCACGCGCACGGCGGGCGGCGTGGAGATCGAGGCGACGGTGAGTATCGGCATGGCACGCATCGGCACCGATGAAGACACGCTGGAAAAAGTGCTCGCTGCCGCGGATCGCGCGCTCTACAGCGCAAAATCGCGCGGCGGCAACCGGCTTGAAATCGCGCGAGCCGCGACGGCCCGCGCGAATCTCGACGATGCGCCGGACCGCCGTCTGACGGCGCTCTGAGCGTTCATTCGCCTGGGTCGAGAAGCCCGTTGCAACGCCCGGACGATCACCGGCTGCTCAAGAGCTTGTCGAAGTCACGATCGAGTCCGGCCAACGATGAATCGATCGTCTTGCGCTTCTCGGCCACCCATGCGTCCTGCTGCGCGATCTTCGCTCTTGCCGCAGTCAGCATGCGTTCCATCTCGGCCGGTTGAGGCCCGCCGACGGTACGCCGGTTATCGACGATAGCCGCCGGATTCAGCGTCGAACGAAATTCCTCTTCGCTCATCGGCAGCACGCCGTTGCCGTAGCCTTTGGTCGTTTCGGCGTAGATGCGCTGCGCCTGATCGTAGGGGAAATCGCTGGGCTTGATATCGTTCGCTCGCGCGTATTCCACGACCTCCGACGCGAAGTGGTGGCCCAATCGGAAAGGCAGCTTGTATTTGCGCATCAGCACGTCGGCGACTTCCTGCGATGCGGTCCAGTCGCTGTTCAGTTCCTCCAGCGCCCGGCCCTGATCGATCACCAAAGCCTTGAGAATGTCGTCCCATTTGCGCAGGACGGTGATAGCGCTGTTCACCATTTCCTTGTTGTCCCTGACTTCCTTCGCGTCCGGCATGCCGGGCGGCAGATTGTGTGCGCGAATGACCGGTCCCATCGCGAGCGTGATGGCAGTCGATGCATCCGCGCGTGTCGAATTCAGCAGGCCCGGATTGCGCTTCTGAGGCATCGCGCTGGAAACGTAGGTGTTGTTGCCGCCTTCCTGAAGCAGAATCCACGGACGCGGCTGCGCATATTGCGTCATGACGTCCTCGATGAAACTGCCCGCATGAAGCGCGATGCTCGTCACGATCGAGCCGACTTCTACCGGATGATCGACCGCGGCGATCTGATGCGCGTCGTAGGCGTTGTCGACGATGTCGGCGAAGCCCAGATATTGCGCCATGCGAACGCGGTCCAGCGGCCAGCTCGTGCCGTTCAGCACCGTGGTTCCCATCGGGCACAGATCGATGCGTGCGTACGCTTCGCGGATGCGCTGCGCGTCGCGATCGAGGGCGGCAGCGTAACCGAGCAGATAATGCCCGTAGCTGTTCGGCTGGGCGGCGACGCCATTGGTGTAATTCGGCACGATGGTGCGCTCGTGCTTTTGCGCCAGCGTCACGAGCGTCGCGGATGTCTTGTTCAACTGTTCGGCGAGGCGCAGCATATCGTCGCGCAAGATGGCGGCGCGATACGTGGCATGCATGTCCTGGCTGGAGCGCCCGGCGTGCAGCAGCGTCACATCCATTCCTGCGGCTTGAATCAGCAGCGGCTCGAATGTGATGACGGTGGAAGGGCGCTTGCCGCCGGGTTGATTGCCGTCGTGAATCACTTTGGCGAGGCCTGCCGCGATGCCGGGCACCAACGCCTTGTCCAGCAACCCTTCCTGACTATTGATGACCGCGGTAGCCTTGTTGATTTCGCCGAGCCAGTAAAACTCGTCGCGGTTCGTCGTCTGCTGGGCGCTCGCGGGCAACGCATGGAGAAGAATCGCGAAAGCGAGCGGAATTACCTTCTTTCTGAGCATGGTCTCGATTGTCCTTGTCGCTGCAGTGACAGCGTTTGTTCGAATAGCCGTTGCGCCGATAGCGAAGAGCGCATTCTAAACGCGGGCCTTTTCATCCATCATCGCAATCGATGAAGCGGGTCATCGCGGTGTCTCCTCGATCTCGCAAGCGCGGCGGGTTCATCGATGCGAATCTGGAACCCGAGCTTTCGCGCCGCTTTCGATCGCGCGCGCCGCCGATGCGCGCTTCGTAAAGCTAAAATTGCGGTTTTAGCCCGGAATACGTGCATGTCCTTCGCCTCGCTTGGCCTGATCGGTCCGTTATTACGTAATCTGCAGGACCTCGAATATCGGACACCTACGCCGGTGCAGGCGAAGGCGATTCCTGCCGTGCTCGGCGGCAAGGACGTCATGGCTGCGGCGCAGACCGGCACTGGCAAGACGGCGGGTTTTGCGCTGCCGCTGTTGCAACGGCTGGTGCAGCACGGTCCGCCGGTGTCCAGCAACCGGGCGCGCGTTCTGGTGCTGGTGCCTACGCGTGAGCTGGCAGAACAGGTGCTGCAGAGCTTCATCGAATACGGCAAAGGCCTCGACTTGCGATATCTGGCCGCCTACGGCGGTGTGAGCATCAATCCGCAGATGATGAAGTTGCGCAAGGGCGTCGATGTGCTCGTCGCCACGCCGGGCCGTTTGCTGGATCTCAATCGGCAGAACGCGGTGCAGTTCGATCAAGTGCAGACGCTCGTGCTGGACGAAGCCGACCGCATGCTCGATCTCGGCTTTGCGCGCGAACTCAACGCTGTCTTTGCGGCGTTGCCGACCGAGCGCCAGACGCTGCTGTTCTCCGCCACCTTCACCGACGATATCCGCGCGATGGCGGCGGGCATTCTGCGCGGGCCGGTCAATATCAGCGTCAGTCCGCCCAATGCGACGGCCAGCAAGATCAGGCAGTGGGTCGTGCCGGTGGACAAGAGAAACAAGCCTGATCTCTTCATGCATCTCGTGGCCGAGAACAACTGGGAACACGCGCTGGTGTTCGTCAAAACCCGCAATGGCGTGGATTATCTGGCGGCGATGCTGGATGAAGCGGGATACGCCGTCGACACCATTCACGGCGACAAGCCGCAACCCGCGCGCTTGCGTGCGCTCGAGCGCTTCAAGACGGGCGAAGTGAGCATGCTGGTCGCCACCGACGTAGCCGCGCGCGGGCTGGATATCGATGACTTGCCGCTGGTGATCAACGTCGATCTGCCGATCGTCGCGCAGGACTATGTGCACCGTATTGGCCGTACCGGACGCGCGGGCGCCAGCGGTGTGGCGGTGTCCTTGGTGTGTGCCGATGAAGCGCCGCAACTGGCCGCGATCGAAGCGCTGATCCGGCAAACGCTGCCGCGTGAAGAAGAGCCGGGTTTCGAGGCCGAACACCGCGTGCCGCAAACCAGCGCGACGGGCCAGATCATCAAGAAACCCAAAAAGCCGAAGAAGCCCAAAGTCGCGCCGGCCGCGACGTCCCGCGTTGCGACCGCGGACAAAGGCATGATCTCGCCTGGCAGCAATCCTTTCGGCGTACAGAAGCCACGCGGCAAATCCGCCGGCAAGCCAGCGGCGGGGTCGCGCAAGCCCGCTGGTAAATCCGCTGATGGGCGAAGCAAACGGCGACCCTGATCCGGTCTGAACCTCAGCGTGGCGATAAACGACCGCTAGTGGCCGAGAGCAATCAGCGAGACCCTGTCATGGCACGGCGGTCGAGCGTGACGTCACGGATGCGCCGCGCGGCCACGATCCGCTCTTCTTTAGCCTTTCAAATCCGCTGAACAACCGGCCGTTTTCGAGTCTGATCGCCGGATCGCGGTGCTGACGCTTGCCTTACGCTGATGACGTCGATGGTCGGCTTCCCGAAAGCCGCATCGGACACATCAAGCGCGGTTCATCGCCGCGCCCGCATCCTTATCGGTAAGGTCATCGTGAAGCCCATTCCTTTTACCGCCGCGGCGAGCGCGGCGTTTTCCCTGTGTCTGTCCGCGTGCGGCGGATCGACTCCGTCGACGTCGGGCGGCGTATACATGGGCCCGGTCGCGAACGCATCGGTGACCGTGCACGAGATCGCGGCCGACGGCACCGTCGCCGACAAGGCTTCCGCCATCGCCACGACCGGCAGCGACGGCACGTTCAAGCTGACGGGCACGCTGCGCTATCCGCTGCTCGTGCGCGTGAAGGGCGGCAGCTTCGAGGAAGAAGCGAACGGCACGGCGACGACGCTCGCCGGCGAACTCGACGCGGTCTATCTGAGCGCGCCTTCGCAGATGGTCGTCTCCGCGTATTCGAACGCGATCGTCGCCGATGCGCGCGCCGCGGGCGGTCTTATCGCGGGCAATATCGCGGCGGCTATGTCGCGCGTGAACGCGTTCGCCGGCGATATCGACGTGCAGCAAACCATGCCGGCACTCGTCGCGGCCGGCACGGCGTCGACGGTCACGGACGGCGCGAAGATGGCGCTCGCCCTCGGCGCGGAGTCCGAAAGCCGCACGGCCGACGGCAGCAGCATCGAGGCGAGCACGCAGGACATCGTCGCGCAGGCGGCCAACGGCGACACGCTGACGTCGTGTCACGCGGGCTCGGGCAACATCGCGGAAGACGGCACGGTGAGCGCGCCGGGCGGCGGCAACTGCTCGATCACGACGGGCGCGGCGACGTACATGTCGAATCCGCGCAACCGCTCGGGCATCACGTCGGTCGCACAGATCGAGCCGGTGATGCCAGGCGCGGTGCAGACCGCGAAGGGCAGCGCGAGCACGTGCGGCGACCGCGTCGCGCTTCTGACCGATAACCTCGCGCTCTTCGATGGCCGCCGAAACGACGTGCAGGCGAAGCTCACCGGCAAGCTGACGAAGACCAACTGGTCGACGCTCAAGACGCCGAGCAGCTGGGGGCCGCTCGCCGGCCAGTACGGCGCGATCCAGGCGCCCGCCGGGTGCGCGGATAGCGGCACGTTCCAGCGTGAACTGGTGATCGCGGTCGAGAATTACTGGGTCGATCAGAACATCAACTATTGCCACCACCATATTCCGGGCTGGCTGCCGTTCGACGATTCGTCGGAAGCCGATCCGAAATATCGCAACTCGTCCAAGGGCAGCACGTCGGGCGGAAAGACCGATCCGGCGCAGAAGTACGGCATGACGTGCACGGCGCAGCGCAGCGGCATCGACGGCTCGCAGGTCGTGCAGCGCAAGGGCGAAACGAACGCGGCCGCGCTCGAGCCGGCGCAGATTCAGTGGCACGGCGTCGACTGCTCCGACTTCACCGCGTGGGTCTACAACTTCGCGGGCTTGACCACGGACAATCGCGAAGTCGAAACCGGCATCACGACGCAGGCGTGCATGACGCCCGCGGGCGCCACGACGACGCCGAAATGGGCGGGCGTCAAGCAAATGGGCGTGTTGCTCGACATCAACCACGGCAATTTCGATGCGACGTCGAAGCTGCTGTTGCCGGGCGATCTGCTCTATATCACGCAGGCGCCGAAGAAGGTCAACGGCGTGACGGTGCCCGAAACGGCGACGTCGACGATCGCGTTGTCGCACGTCGTCACGTGGACGGGCAAGACGTGGTCGCAGTTGCGCAACGGGCCGGACGGCTGGCGCTACGATCCGGCGCACATCGGCGAGCCGGGTTCGCGTCTGGGCGGCGATCTCGCGTACATCCTCAACGACGACGACGTCGAGGCCGCGCTGAAGCGTCTCGATCCGTACATGATCATCGACAGCCATTACGCGGGTCCGGCGTATCGCCCGTTCTACGGCTGGTATCGCGGCAGCGTGTCGAACGCGCGACGCATCATCGATGCGGACGCGGCGCGCGCGAACCCCGAACTCGCCGATCTGATCATCGAGCAACGTTCGACGCGCGCGGCCACGACGACCACGCTCGGCCAGATCGTGCTGGCGTCCAATCGCGGTCTCAAGAACGGCTACACGCTGCAGTACACGCAAGGCAGCAACGGCGCGATCGCGGACTGCGAACGCGTGGGCATCGCTAAATAAAGCGGCGTAAAAGCCGTCAAGCAACGGCGCGGCAAGACCACGGACAGTCGCCTCTTCGGCGCACTGCTGGACGTTTTTGGCCGCGCCGCTTCGACTAGGCGAGGACGCCGCCGCGGCCGGGTAGCGTGTGTTCGAGGCCGCCCTCACGAGCGACCCTGTGTACGCGCCAAGCTACGGACATTACTTCCCGTACATGTCGAAATCGAAGTACCGTGCTTCGATCTTGCGATAGGTTCCGTCGCGCAGCATTTCGGCGAGGGCGCCATTCAACGCCTCACGCAGTTCCGGATCCGATTTGCGCACGCCGGCGGCGTCGCCGTCGCCCATGATCTTCGCGTCATAGACCACATCGCCCGCGAATGCGAAACCCTTGCCCGCGGGCGTCGCCAGAAAACCCAGCTTGCCCTGCACGGCATCCATCAGCACCGCATCGACGCGGCCCGCCGTCAGATCGGCATACGCCTGGTCGTAGCTCGGATACGCGACCACTTCGACGCCGGACGATGCCCACTTTTCCCGCGCATAGGTTTCCTGCACCGTGCCTTGTTCGACGGCCACCCGCTTGCCGGCGAGCTTCGACGCGTCGGGCAGCAGATGCGCGCTCTCCTTGGCGATGAGGCGTGTCTGATTGCGGTACAGCCGGTCCGTGAAATCGATCTGCTCGCGGCGCTTCGCGTTCGCTGCCATCGATGACAGGATCACGTCGAACTTGCGCGCCTGCAGGCCGGGGATCAGGCCGTCGAAGCTGCTTTGCACCCAGACGCACTTCGCCTTGAGTTTCGCGCACAGTGCATTGCCGAGGTCGACGTCGAAGCCCACGACCTGACCGTCCTTCGCGACCGATTCGAACGGCGGATAGGTCGGGTCGACGCCGACGCGGATCGTGCTCCATTCCTTGGCCGATGCCATCGTGCTGACGGCCATCAGGGCGAGCGCGGCGGCGGTCAACATCGTCTTTGCGCGGGTGGTCTTCATTGGGGGCTCCGTGTGTGGGGTGTCGTTTCGTCTGTCGTGGATGGATTCAACTGGGAAATTCGCCGCGTGCGAAGTCGTCGTCGAGCGCGATGGACTCGGCGATTTCATCGACCGTGACCGGCTTGATCGGCGCGCGGATGCGGTAGTAACCGACATCGCCGACCGCGCGCTCCTGCACCTGCGCGATCAGTTCGCCGACCGTCGTGCCGCACCATCGGCCCTGACACGGGCCCATGCCGCAGCGTGAGAATGCCTTCATCTGATTGGGTCCTTGGCAGCCCAACGCCGCGATCGCGCGAATCTCGCCCGCGGTGACTTCCTCGCACCGGCACACGATTACGTCGTCGGCGGGACGGCGCAGCGCGGCGGGCGGCGCGTAGAGCGCATCGAGCAGCGGACGCACGGCGAGATGGCGTTTCATCGCAAGCCGCGCAGGACGGCTGCGTGCATCGCGGGCTGGCGCATCGAGCGCGCCGAGTTCGCGCGCGATATCGAGCGCCGCAAGCGTGCCCGCGTGCGCGGCGGCCTTCGCCCCGCCGATGCCCGCGCCATCGCCCGCGATCCACACGTTCTTCACGCTGCTGCGCCCGCGCGCATCGGTGCGAGGCCGCCAGCAGGCCGACGACGCATCCCATTCGTGCTCGCAAGCGAGCGCGCGCGACAGTTGCGTCGACGGAATCACGCCCTGATGCAGCAGCACGAGCGACGTGTCGATCGATCGGGACGCGCCTTGTTCATCGACGAAACGCACGCGTTCGGCCCGTCCTTCGCCTTCGATCGAAAAAGCGCCAGCACGGCGATGCACCGGGATGCCCGCGCGCTTGACCGCGCGCATCATGCGCAGACCCTTGAGCAGATAGTCGGCGCCGGCGAGTGCGGGGAGCGCATGAGGCAGCGCGGCGCGCCAGGCATCGCGCGGTGTCGTGTCGATGATGGCCCGCACACGGCGTCCCGCATTCAGCAATTGCGATGCGAACAGCCACAAGAGCGGTCCGCAGCCGGCGAGCACGGCGTCTTGCGAGGGCGCCAATCCGGACGACTTCAGCAGCGTCTGCGCCGCGCCGACGCCCATCACGCCCGGCAAGGTCCAGCCGCGCACGGGCCACGGACGCTCCTGCGCGCCGGTCGCGACGAGCACCGCGCGCGCCGAAACGTCGAGCGTGCCGCCGGGCTCGCCGTCGTGCGCGCGGCGCGTGAGCATGGCGACGGCGCGGCCGTTTCCGGACTCGATCTGCCATACGACGCAGCGCGCGAGATGGGTCGCGCCGCTGGCCTCGAAAGCGTCGATCAGCGCGCGTCCCGCGAGATAGTCGTCGCCGAGCACGGATGCATCCGCGAGCGGAGACCGCGACGCGTTGCGATAGATCTGTCCGCCGGGCGCTTCGCCTTCGTCCGCGACTAACACCTCGAGGCCCGCGCGGCGCGCGACGATCGCCGCCGACATGCCCGCAGGCCCGGCGCCGATGATCAGCAGATCGCACTTCGACTGTGCCGGATGCCGTGTCATGCGAGTCTCGCCTTGCCGGACATCGGACGCACACGCATGCCTTCGCGCACGCGCGTCATGCACGCCTGCACGTTCGGCACGCCGTCGATTTCGACCAGACAGTCGAAGCACACGCCCATCATGCAGAACGGTCCGCGCGGTGCGCCGCTGACCGGCGTGTTCCGGCACGCCAGCGTGCCGCTTTCCAGCAGCGCCGCCGCGACCGTGTAATGCGTCGGCACCTGCCGATGCGCGCCGTCGATGTCGATGCACACCAGCGGCGTCGACAGCGTGGCGAGGGATTCGAAGTGCGTGGGCATGTCTAATTCGAAAAGCGCGTGGTGACGAAAGGATGAAGAATCGCGGGACGTGCGCCGCCCGCGATCCACGGTGCGATGACGTCCGCGTGCGCGGCGGCGAGCGTCACGCCGCTATGACAAATGGCGAGGAACGCGCCGGGATGCGCCGCCGATTCCTCGTAGACCGGCAGTCCATCCGGCGTCATGATGCGCAACGCGCCCCATGCCCGCACGATGCGCGCATGCGCGAGTGCCGGAAACGCGGTGCGTGCGCGCCGGGCGATATCGGCCATGACGGCGCGTGTCTGGCCGTCGTCGAAGCCGACCTGCTCGGCGGAGTCGCCGAGGAGCACGGAGCCTTCGCGCGTCTGCCGCACGACCAGCGTCGGATAGTCGAGAAACGGCGCGAGCCGCTCGGTCACCATGATCTGACCGCGCAGAGGCGTGATCGGCGCGTTCATGCCGACCATCGGCGCGAGGCGCTTGTTGTCGAGACCCGCGGCGAGCACGACGCGTCCGGCTTGCAGCATGCCGTGCGTCGTGTCGATCTCGAAGCGGCCCGCGCGAGGGCGAATCTCGCGCACCTCGCTATGCGGAAGATACGTGCCGCCGTGCGACGCAAAGGCCTGCTGCATGGCGCGCAGCGTGTAGAGCGGGCTCGCGTGGCCATCGTGCGGCGAATAGAGCGCGCCCGCAAGTTCGTCCGATGCCGAAGGCACACGCGCCTTGAGCGCGTCGATGTCGAGCACTTCGTAGTCGAGCGATGCGTCCTGCGCATGAATCGATTGGAGCAGCTGCCGGCCGGCTTCGAGCTGCTCGGCCGTCTCGCACAACTCGATGCCGCCGGGCCGTTCGAATCCGGCGTCGATGCCCGTTTCGCGCTTCAATTGCGCGGCGAAAGCGCTCCAGCGCTCCGACGACTCGCGCGACCATTGCGCATACGGCAGGCATCGTCCGCCTTTGCCCTGCACCCAGACAAGGCCGAAATTGCCGCGCGCCGCGCGATGCGCGGAGTCGGCTCCGTCGCACACGGCAACGCGCTGGCCCGCACGCGCGAGCCCGTAGGCGATCGCCATGCCGACGAGTCCGCCGCCCGCGACCACGAGATCGAACCGGCAGCATGTGTTATGGGCGAGATCGACGTGCATGAATTGCGCTTTGTGCCTGCATTGATGTATCGAGACGCAACTTTCGGCGGATAAAAAACGCCCGTCAAATGCCGAATGATCGGTCATCTATAATTCAATGTTATGGAAATGTCCGAGCTCAAAATCCGGCAGATCGAAGCGTTTCGCGCGGTCATGCTTCGACACACCGTCACGCGCGCCGCCGAGTCGCTGCATATCTCGCAGCCCGCGGTGAGCCGTCTTATCGCCGATCTCGAAAGCCGCGTCGGCTTCGTGCTGTTCGAACGGCAGCAGGGGAGGCTTGCGCCCACGGCCGAAGCGCGCGTGCTGTTCGAGGAAGTGGAGCGCGCGTTCGTCGGACTGGACCGGATCACGCAGGCGGCCCACCAGATTCGCGCGATGCGACGCGGTTCGCTGCGCGTGGCAGGGTCGCCCGCCGTCGCGCTCGATCTGCTGCCGGCGGTGATCGCGCGTTTCGTCGAGCAGCATCCGGGCATCGACGTGAGTCTGCTCGCGCACAGTGCGACGACGGTGGTCGACAAGGTTGCGTCCGGCCAGTGCGACGTGGGCCTGACCGCCGAGGCTATCCCGCATCCGGCCGTGAAGAGCGAGCGGCTTCCGAACGCGGTGATGCGATGTATCGTGCCGCGCGGGCATCGCCTGGCGCGCCGTGCATCGTTGAGTCCCGACGACCTGCGCGGCGAGCCCTTCGTTTCGTTTCCGCACAGCTTCGACGCCCGCGCCGCGATCGACCGCGTCTTCGTGGAAGCGGGCGTGACACGCAATCTCGTGATCGAGGCGCAGTTATCGCAAGCGATCGTGGCGCTGGTCGCCAATCGAGCGGGAGTCGCGCTCATCGACCCGGTGACGGCGGCCTACGCACGGCAACGTGTGGCGGTGAAGCGTTTCGCGCCTGCCGTGCACGATCATTTTTATATCGTGACGAATGCCTCCCGGCCCGTTCCCGTTGTGGCCGACGCGTTTTGCGACGCCGTGCGGGAGGCCTTCGGACGGGTTGTCGCTGAGGTCTGACTTCATGCGGAACTCGCCCCGGTTTCATCCGTGATGGATGTCGAGGCCAGCGCACGCTCATCACCGTGCAGCGACTGCCGCATCAGCCGCCAAGACGTCCGTAGCGAATCGAAACGTCAAGAATCTTAACGGTCCGCCGTTCCAACGTCTTGCAAAATCGCCCGAAGCCCCGCCCGACGGGGCTTCGGCGCATATGGCCCGGACCTTGCCTTATTGGCGGCTACACAACCCGGAGCCGCACATGATCGAACGAGGCCGAGCCGCCACGCTCACCCACACCGTCACATCCGCGGATCTCGCATCCGCCCACGCGCGCGACGCGTACGAGCGCTACCCCGACGTGCTGTCCACGCCCGCGCTCCTGTCGCTGATCGAGCGCGCTTCTGCCGATGTGCTGCGCGACGCCATCGGTGACGGGCAACTGTCCGTCGGCGTGACGACGCATCTCAACCATCTCGCGCCGACGCCGCTCGGCGCCGAAGTATCCGCGACGGCGACCTTCCGCGACATCGACGGCGCGCTGTACTGGTTCGACATCGTCGCCACCGATGCGGGCGGGCCGATCGGCACCGCGAGCCACGCGCGGGCGATCGTCGAGCGGTCCGCGATCGAAGCACGCGCCGCCAAACGCCGCCGCGCCGAATAACGCCAACACGACAGAGGACCACACATGAACGTAGCAGTTCATTTGCCGGCGCAGGGCGTCTACTTCGACGAAGCGTTCGAGACGCTCCCGCTCGACGAAGTGCGGCGTCATCAGGATGCGTTATGGGCGTCTCACTGGCCGTATCTGCGCGCGATGTCCGCGTTCTATCGCACGAAACTCGCGCGCTGGGCCGGCCGCGACGACATCACGCTCGACACGCTGCAGGAGATGCCCTTCACCGAGAAGGACGACTTGCGCGTAAGCCAGGAGAACGCGTCGCCGTATGGCGATTACGTCGCGTGCACGGAGAGCGGCATCGCGCGGCTGCATCGTACGTCGGGGACGACGGGACGGCCGCTGATCCTCGCCAACAGCGCGCGCGATGCCGCGGATATCGCCCGCGTCGGCGCGCGCTCGATGTGGGCGGCGGGACTGCGCCCGGAGCATCGCGTCGTGCACTGCCTCAACTACTGCATGTGGACGGGCGGCTTCACCGATCACACGATTCTCGAAGCCGCCGGCGCGACCGTCGTGCCGTTCGGCGTCGGCAACACGCGGCTTCTGATCGATTCGATCCTGAATCTCGGCATCGACGCGATTTCGTGCACGCCGTCTTATCCGGCGCTGATCGAGCAGGTGCTGCGCGAGACCGGCGGCCCCGCGCCGCGCGATCTGGGGCTGAAGCTCGGGCTTTTCGGCGGCGAGGCCGGTCTCGACAATCCGGAGTTGCGCGCCGCGATGGAGGAGAAGTGGGGCTTCGCGGTGCGCAATGCGAACTTCGGCCTTTCGGAAGTGCTGAGCATTCTCGGCGGGCAAACGGACTGGACGACCGATCTGCTGTATCACGCGGCGGACGTGGTGTTCGCCGAGATCATCGATCCGCACACGCTCGCGCGTCTGCCGATCCAAGCCGGCACGACGGGCGAACTCGTCTGCACGCATCTGCGCAAGCAGTGCCAGCCGCTCGTGCGTTATCGCACGCGCGACGTCGTCACGGTGACGGCCACCGACGCCGGCCCCGATGGCCGCAGCGCCTGGCGCTTTCGCGTGACGGGCCGCACCGACCACATGTTCAACGTGCGTGGCGTCAACGTGTTCCCGGGCGCGGTGCGGCTCGCGGTCGAGGCGTTGCCGCAATGGGCGTCGGGCATGTTTCGCATCGTGCTCAAAGGGCCGGGGCCATACGACCGCATCGCGATGACGGTCGAGGCCGCGAACGGCTTGCCCGTCGCACGCTGGAACGATGCCGCCGCGCGCATCGAGGCGGCCGTGCGCGAACGCATCGGCGCGAGCGCGGCTGTGACCATCGTCCCGTTCGAGCACTTTCCGCGCACCGAAGGCAAGACACGCTGGATCGACAGGGAGCCCGCATGAGCTACGTCAGGACACGCACGGAAGGACCGCTTCGGGTGGTGACGCTCGACCGCCCGGAGCGCATGAACGCGATCGGCGGCGCGCTGCTCGACGATCTGCACGAGGCGCTGCAAGAAGCGAACGACGACGCCTCGTGCCGCGTCATCGTGCTGACGGGCGCGGGCCGCGCGTTCTGCGCGGGCGACGATCTCAAGGAGTTCGGCGAGCAGAGCGCGACTGACGCAAGCATTCGTCTGCATATCGAGCGCATTCAGCGCATCACGCGCGATCTGATGTTCAACGCGAAGCCCGTCGTCGGCGCGGTGCATGGCTTTGCCGTCGGCGGCGGCTTCGAATGGATGCTCAATTGCGACATGGTCGTGGCGTCCGAC
Organism: Caballeronia sp. AZ7_KS35; assembly: GCF_023631045.1. Taxonomy (NCBI): domain Bacteria; kingdom Pseudomonadati; phylum Pseudomonadota; class Betaproteobacteria; order Burkholderiales; family Burkholderiaceae; genus Caballeronia; species Caballeronia sp. AZ7_KS35. The sequence continues at coordinate 61,074 of NZ_JALQDV010000067.1, forward strand.
GATCTCGTCGCGTTCTTTCCGGAGATGGCGTGGGGCCAGTTCGTCACGGGCGGCGTCACGCATTTGCTGCCGCAGGCGCTCGGCCATCAACGCGCAATGGAATTGTGGCTGCTCGGCGAGCGGCAAAGCGCGCAATCGCTGATGTCGATGGGACTCGTCAATCGCGTCGTGCCACGCGACGCCATGCTCGATACGTCGATCGCGCTGGCCTCGCGCATCGCGGAGCAATCGCCGGGATCCATCGCGCGGCTGAAGCGCCTCGTCACCACGCAATTGAGCGAATCGCTCGCACGGAGTCTCGAACTCGAGTTCGACGCGACGATCGACGCCTTCGCCGATCCCGACGCCGCCGAACGCGTCAAGCAGTTCGCCACGAGAAAGGAGCGCGCGCAATGAACCCCAAAGCCCTGACGTTCGATTACTTCGGCACGCTCGTCGATGTGGATCGCGGCGGCACGCTCGGCATCGCGGAAGTGTTGCGGCGTCTGTCGATCGAGACCGGCGACGCGATGTTCGACATCTATCTCGACTGGGATATTCGCAATGTGCGGCTGTATCGCGGGCAGGCGTATGCGCGTTACCGCGACGTGGCGGGCGAGGCGCTCGCCGCCGTGCTCGATGCGCGCTGGCCCGGCGCGCGCAAGGGCCACGCGCTGGACGAGCTGACCGACCTGTTTCTCGCGCATCTCGTCGAGGCGTCGCCCGCGCATGAGGACGCCGAGCCGTTTCTCGACTGGGCGGCGTCGCGCTATCCGCTGATGCCGATCACCAACATGGACAGCGACCTGTGGCGGCGCACGCAGCTCACCCGCTACTTCGAGCATGTGACGACGGCCGAGATGGCGCAGGCGTACAAGCCGTCCGAGGCGATCTTCAGGCTGGCGCTCGACCGCCTCGCGCTGCCGGCGCATGACGTGTTGCACTGCTCGCTCGCGAGCTGGGCCGACATCGACGGCGCGAAGCCGCTCGGCATGGCGGTCGCATGGATCAATCGCGGCGCGGACACGCTCGGCGCGTGGCAGCCGCGCCCGGATTTCGAGTTCGACACCTTGTCGCCGGTACGGGACCTTCTTGAGAATCTGACACTCACTGCGACGGGAGAATCACGATGAAACCGATGAAGACGGCAATCACGTTCATTGCATGCGCGGCGATGCTATGCGGCGCGGCGCATGCGCAGGAAGTCGTGAAGATCGGCGTGGCCGGCCCGCTGACCGGCAGTGCGGCGTCGAGCGGCAAGGACGACGAGCGGGGCGTGCGGCTCGCCATCGACGAATTGAACGCGAAGGGCTTCGCAATCGCCGGCAAGCCGGTGAAATTCGAGCTGATTTCGATGGACGATCAGGGCGATCCGAAGGTCGGCGTGAACGTCGCTCAGAAGCTCGTCGACGATGGCGTGTCGGCGGTCATCGGCCATTACAACTCGGGCGTGAGCATTCCGGCGGCGCGCATTTACAACGACGCCAAAGTCGTGATGATGACGGGCGCCTCTTCGAACCCGGATCTCACGCATCTCGGCTATCCGTACGTGTTCCGCCTCGCCACCAACGACAACGTGATGGGCGGGCGCATGGCGGTCTATGCGTCGAAGGTGCTGGGCGCGCAACGCGCCGCCGTTATCGACGACCGCACCGCCTACGGCACGGGCGTCGCGGACGTGTTCATCAAGACCGCGCAGAAGGAAGGCTTGCAGATCGTCGCGCGCGAGTACAGCACCGACAAGGCGACCGACTTCAAGGCCATTCTCACGCAGATCAAATCGCGCAATCCGCAGGTCGTGTTCTACGGCGGCTATTACGCGCAGGCCGCGACGCTCGCGCGGCAAATGAGCGAGCTCGGCCTGAGCGCGACGCTCGTCGGCGGCGACGGCATCTGTTCGCCCGAATTCGACAAGCTCTCGGCGGGCGTCGCGGACAAGCGCATGTTCTGCGCGCAAGGCGGCGCGCCGCTCGACACGCTGCCCGTGGGCAAGACCTTCCGCGCGAAGTTCAGGAATGCGTTCAGCGCCGATGTCGATACCTACGCGCCCGCGTTCTATGCGGCGACGCTCGTCGTCGCGGATGCGATGCGCAAGGCGGGATCGGCGAAACCGGAGGTATTCGTGAAGGCGCTGCGCGATCAGTCGTTCGACAGCATTCTGGGCCCCGTCAAGTTCGATTCCAACGGCGACTGGATCGATGCGCCTGTCACGGTGTACCGGCTGAACAGCGGGGCGCTCACGGCGATCGCACAGAAGGACTGAGCGCGCGATGCCGCGATGCGCGGGGCGGCGGGATTTTGTCCTGTTACATTCGAAGCCGTTGACCCACCGCATCGCAGGTAGATATGGCCACCGTCGCGCTCGATCCCAGCATCGCCACACTCGAGAGCGCGCTCGCGTCGCCCAGATGGCGCGATGCGCGCCGCCTGGCCGCGCGCGAGGCCGGCGCGTGCATCTTCACGCTCGATCGCAGTGGCCATGTGCTCGAACCGCTCGCGCACATTGGCGACGCCGCGCTCGATGCCTTCCTCGCGCGCTGTCCTTCGGCGGGGCTCGCCGCGCTCGCCGAAGCCGCCACCGTTTCATCGGACGGCCGCTGCGTGACGCTGGCGCTGCAGGACGCCGATGCATCGATCGCGCAGGCGTTCGCGCTGCGTGTCGATGCGCATGGCCGTCGGGTTTTTCTCGTCGCGTTGCGCTGGCGGAAGGCGGCGAATGAAGCGGCGGATGACGCGGCGGATGAAGCGGCGAATGAAGCGACGAATGAAGCGACCCCCGCGCCCTGGATCACGCTGCTCGGCGCGACGCTCGACGTGCTGCTGCAAAGCGCGTTCGACCTGGCCGCCTACGACACGCTCGTTGAGGAACAGCGCGCGATCATCGATCATATCGGCGATGGGCTGATGGTCATCGGACAGGGCCAAGTGTTGCGCCACGTCAATTCGGTCGCGGGACGCATTCTGGGCATCGATCCGCGGACGAGCATCGGCAAGACGCTCAACGAAGTGATCGATTTCGAGCCGATCGTCGGGCCGATCTATCGGACAGGTGTGGGTTACGTCGATCGCGAGCTCATCATCGATTCGCCCGCGCGCCACTTGCACCTGCTCGATACCGCTATCCCGATCAAGAATCGTTGCGGCGAAGTCGTGTCGGTGGTGAACACGTTTCGCGAGATGCGGCGCGTGCGCAAGATGGCGGGGCGCTACGCGGGCAATCACGCGCGCTTTACCTTCGACAACGTGATCGGCTCCAACGCGGGCCTCAAGCGCGCGGTCGATGCAGCGAAAAAGGCGGCGCGCGGCGCGTCGAACGTGTTGTTGTCCGGCGAAAGCGGCGTCGGCAAGGAAGTGTTCGCGCAGGCGATCCACAATGCGAGCGCGCGCGCCGCGCTGCCGTTCATCGCGATCAATTGCGCGGCGCTGCCCCATGCGCTGATCGAAAGCGAGCTCTTCGGCCACGCGCCCGGCAGCTTTACCGGGGCGGCGCGGGAAGGCCGTCCGGGCAAGTTCGAATCGGCGGACGGCGGCACGGTGTTCCTCGACGAAATCTCGGAGTTGCCCATCGACGTGCAGGCGAAACTCTTGCGCGTGCTGCAGGAGCGCGAAGTCACGCGCATCGGCGACACGCGCGGCATTCCCGTCGACGTGCGCATCATCTGCGCGAGCAATCGCGATCTCGCTTCGATGGTGCTCGCGAAGACGTTTCGCGAGGATCTGTACTATCGCTGCAACGTCATCGAGATTATGATCGCGCCGCTGCGCGAGCGTCGCGAGGACATTCGCGCGATGGCCGCGTTCTTCCTCGATCGATATTGCGCGCGCATGCACAAGCCGAGGCCCGAAATCGCGGAGCGGGCACTGCGGCAACTCGAAGCGCATGACTGGCCGGGCAATGTGCGCGAAATCGAGAATCTCGTCGAGAAGATCGTCAACTTCAACGAAGGCGAGCCTGTCGCGGATGTATCGGCGTTTTTGGGCGGCGCATCGGTTTCGCCGGCGCGCGGTGGGTCGGCCGAGCATCATGGCGAGCCGGTGTCGCTGAAGGAGGCGGAGCGCCTCGCCATCGAAAGTGCGTTGAAGGCGTGCCACCTCAATGTGACGCATTGCGCGAAGCTCCTGCAAGTGTCGAAGCCCGCGCTCTACGCAAAGATGAAGCGGCACGGCATTCGCGTCGAACGGTCGATTCGTCAACTGGACTGAGCGAGCGGGCTTTTCACGGCAATCAAATGGTGCGCTGCGATTGCCCCTCTGCCAGATCGGCGGCGAAGTCGCGATAGGCGTGCAGGGGACGGCCCAAAATGCCGACAAGGCGCTCGGCATCGCCGAGTTCGGGCACCATCCCGTCGCTGACGTAACGCTCGGCCATCAGGCGCATCTCGTACGCCATCCACTTTGGCATGAAGCTCGCCAGATTCTGCTCGAAGCCAGTCGGGTCGTCGCCACCGTAGCCAACGGGACGACCGAGCACGTCGGTCCAGATGGCGGCGAGTTGGGGGCCGGTCAGCGTGTCAGGCCCGACAAGGTTGATGACCTCCAGTGGAAGGTGAGCGGCCGCCTCGTCCCGACGGATCAGTTCGAGGGCCGCGACCTCCGCAATGTCGCGGGTGTTCACCATTGCGACGCCCTTCGTTCCGATAGGCATCGGGTAGACGTCGTGCTCGATGACCACGTCCTTGATCATCAGTTCGTTATCCATGAAGTACGCGGGCCGCAGGATAGTGGCGCTGAAGCCCATCGCCTCGATCATATGCTCCGCACCGGACTTGACGGCGAAATGCGGCACATTGACGAAGCGCTCTGCGTGCATCACCGACAGATACACGACGCGTTCGACGCCGGACTCGCGGGCGATATTCAGCGCGATCAGCGCCTGCGTGAATTCATCGCCCGAGACCGCGTTGAGCAAGAACAATGTGCGCACGCCGGCGAACGCGCGGCGAAGTGAGTCGATGTCGAGCATTTCGCCCTGCACGACACTCACGGCGCTGGGAAAGTCGGCCTTCGACGGATCCCGCACGAGTACGCGCACGTCGGCATTGCGACGCACGAGCTGGTCGACGACCTGGCGGCCGACACGGCCGGTGGCGCCGGTAACGAGAATAGTCATGGTGTTGCTCCTTGAGCGTGGTTGGGATGGCTCAAAGGTACGTGATCCAAATCTGGTCCGGAAGATGCTATAAAGAGACGACGTGTCTCACCAATGGAACGCTCGAATAGCGCGAATGGATCTTCTTGCTCTTGCTGATTTCAACCTCGTCGCTCGTTACGGAAGCTTCGGCGAGGCGGCTCGCGCCGCGGGTCGCCCGAAGGCGACGCTTTCGCGAAGGGTGAGCGAACTCGAAAGCGACCTTCAAATCCGGCTTCTCGAACGGGGACCGCGAGGCGTAAAGCTCACGCAGGAAGGACTGGCGCTCTATGAGCGCACCGGTGCGCTTCTCGCCGAGCTCAGCGCCAGTGCCGCAGCGATAGCATCGAGCAGCGAGCAGCCTCGCGGCCGCTTGCGAATCAGCGCACCCGCGCTTTTCTCGCAAATCGCCATGGGAAAACTGGTCGCCTCGTTCGCGCTGAAGTGGCCGGAGGTTCGATTGGAAGTCACGACGGAAGATCGCCCGGTCGACATGATCGAAGAAGGTTATGACCTGGTTATACGGGTCAACCCGGCTCCCGACGAGAATCTGGTTGGACGGATCATCCTGCACGACCGGCTCGTCGTCGTGGCGAAGCCCGGACTGGAGCCGCCCGAGGGAAAAGCGCGCGTGCCGGCAGTCATCCGTGGAGCGGCCGATCAAACGTCGTTCTGGGATGTCACCGGCGCCGAGGGGAGAAAGCGCATATTCGTCGAGCCATTCGCCAGACTGTCATCGCTCGTCATGGTGCGCGACACGGTCCGGCTTGGCGTTGGGATCGCGTGCCTGCCGCTGTCGCTCGTCAGCCGCGATATCGCCGCCGGTCGACTTTCACAGTGGGGCGAGCTGGACGGGTCCGACATCGCGCTGTGGGCGCTTTACCCTTCAAGGCGCTTTCTGAGCGCGCGCGTGTCCGCTTTCCTGAATCACCTCAAAGCATCGTTTCCCTCCGGCGCTCCGGAGGAATTGGCGGCGTTGATCGACGGGTAGGAGCGTCAGACGATGCGCTGATACGAGGGTCTCGCCGTTGCGTTCGTCTTCGAGCCGGCCGCAACAAGCTGCGCTGCGGTGAATCGCGCTCGGACGCTTCGCCCTCAAGCCTTTGCCCACGCTGCCGATAACAAACGCATGGTGGCGTCAGCGACGCAAGTGGATGATTATCGGTGCCGGACGACGGCGCGGCAGGATAGGAGTATGTCGGGGTTGCCCAACACATCGCGGGAGATTACGGAAGGCGCAACGATCGGCGTGGCTATCGTGGGCCGCGATGCGCGCGGCGGTCTGATCGTCAGGACCTGCAACGACGCGTTCATGCGCATGACGGACGCCTCGCGAGCGGACACGCCCGCGCTTCCCCTCGCGGTCGATGCCATGATGCCGGCCGAGGCGCATCCGATGCTCATCGAAAAGTTGAAGGCGTGCTTCGACGGCCAGACGCACACGCATCGATTCATCGACGGCGCGCGTTCGTGGCGTCTCGCGCTCGAACCGCTCAAGGGGCCGGGCGCGCTTGAAGCCGTGCACGAAGTCATGATTTCGTGCATCGACGATACGTCGAAGAGGCCGCTCCCGCGCGAAGTCGAATTCGACGCGTCGCGCTTTCGCGCGGTCGTGGACTCGGCGTACGACGCGATCGTGAGCATCGACGAGCGGCACGAGATCACGCTGTTCAATCGGGCCGCCGAGAATCTGTTCGGCTATACATCGGCAGAAGCGCTCGGGAGGCGCATCGAGATGTTGCTGCCGGAGCGCGCGCGTGCGCATCACGCGGACAACGTGCGGCAGTTCGCGAATTCGCCGATGACGAACCTGCGCGCGATGACCGCGCCGCGCATGGACGAAAGCAACAGCGTTTTCGGGCGGCATCGCGACGGCACCATCATTCCGGTGGAAATCGCCATCTCCAAGATCGACGTGGGCGGCGTGGTCGAGTTCACCGCGGTCATTCGCGACATCACCGAGCGCGCGCGGCTCATGGAACTGCTGAAGCAACAGGCCGTCACCGATGCGCTCACCGGTCTGCCGAACCGACGCGAGTTCATCGACTTCGTCGAAAAGCTGCTCGCGACCGACGAGATCCTGTCCGTCTTCATTCTCGACATCGATTTCTTCAAGGCGATCAACGATAACTACGGCCACGATATCGGCGATGAAGTGCTGCGCGTGCTCGCGAATGTCGGAAAGTCGATCCCGCTCGAATCCATGCTGTTCGCGCGCTGGGGCGGCGAGGAGTTCGTCGCGGCGCTGCCGGGCGCGGACGCGAGTGCCGCGCCGCGGATCGCGGACGCCTTGCGCCAGCGTCTGGAGCGGCAGGATGTCGAGCATGTCTGGCGCGTCAAGGCGATTCCTTTCACCGTGAGCATCGGCGTGGTGACACGCGAGCCCGGCGAGCGCGACGTGGATGCGCTCATGCGCCGCGCGGACCGGGCGTTGTATCACGCGAAGGCGGCGGGGCGTAACCGTGTCGAGGTCAGATGAACGCGGGCAGAAGCCCGGCCTGCACGAAGCGCGGGACCGCGCTCAATCCGTGAACAGCGCCTTGCGGATGATCGCGTGCACGCCCCAGTTGCCATCGACGACTTGCGTGACGCCGAAGTCCACCGCCACCGACATCAGCGAGATGGCTTCGTCTTCGGTGAGTCCCTTGGTGGACATCAGAAACCGCCGCGTCTTGATGAAGGCATCGCGCATGGCCTGATCCAGCGTGGACTTCTGATAGACCTCGCTTTGCGCGCTGGTGCCGAACTCGGCCAGATAGTCGGGATGGCTGAAGCCGTGCAGCACCCATTCATCGGCGGTTTCGACGAGCGGATACGTGAGGTCCGCGAACGACTGCGAGGCAAGCGTGTGCTTCTTGTGCAGGATCAGTTCGAAGTCGCCGGTGAGCGAGCATTCGATGGCCGTGCCGCACAACTCGGAATCGCCTTGCGACGCGTGCGGGTCGCCGATCGACAAGAGCGCCCCGGCCACGCCGACCGGCAGAAACACGCTCGCACCCGGACCGACGCGCCAGTTGTCGAGATTGCCGCCGAAGGCCGAAGGCGGAATCGAATCGATCAGACCGTTCTGCTGCGGCGCCACGCCGATCACGCCGAAGTGCGGTCGCACGGGAATGGTCACGTTCTTCAGCACGTCGTGATTCTCGACGACGCTCGCGTGATCCACCGGCAAGCCCGGATAATCGATGATCGGATGCAGCACGCCGAAAGGATCGCGCTGCGGCGTCCAGCGGTAGTTGTAGACGGCGCGCGCATAGGCGCTGTCGTCGCGCGCTTCGTCCGTGTGGATCTCGTAGATGGTCACGACTTCGCGCGGCTTCGGTTCGGTGAGCAGCTCGCGATAATGAAAGCCCCACCACGCCGCGACGTTGCTGCCGAACGCGCGGCCGTGGAACTTCGGGTTCCTGCAGCGGCGCGGATGAATATCGACGATGCGCACTTCCAGGACATCGCCCGGTTCCGCGCCTGTCACCGCAATCGGCCCGGTGCAGATATGCACGCCGAAGCCTTCGCCCGCGCCGCGTCCATAGATGGAGGCGTTCATCGGGCCCGCGCCGCGACGGTCCACGTTCTTGCGTTCGGCTGTCCAGTGGAACACGCTCTCCGCGCCGGAATCGCCCGCGATCATGCGGTCCCAGTCATCCGACGCATGCTGCGTGAGCGCTTCGACCGTCACCGTATCGCCGCTCGTGACTTCGAGCACGGGCTTGAGATCGTGGCTGAAATAGCCCCAGTGCACCGTGTTCGCCGTTGCGCGCAGCAAATGATGCCGCGGCCTGCCGCCCGTCCGCGCGGGCCGCGCTTGCACGGCATCGCTTTCGTCGCGCACGGCGACGAGCGTGTCGCCCGTCTCTTCACTGCGCGCCTGCGCGATCAGACTCGCGGCGTTCACCGGCAGCCCGCGCGATAGCGAATGCACGAGATGGCGCGCGAGTTCCAGGTTCGCTTCGTGCCGGAACGTGCGCGGCGATGCGCCATAACGCTCGCGGAATACGCGGCTGAAGTGCGCCGGATCGTTGAAGCCCCAGCGAAAGCAGATGTCGGATATGGAGACTTTCTCCGAGAGCGGATCGGCCAGTTCCGCGCGGCAGCGTTCGAGGCGGCGCGAGCGCACATACGTCGAGAAACTCTGTCCGGCGAGTTCGAACAGCTTCTGCACGTAACGCGGCGACACGCGTTCGTCTTTGGCGAGCGAGGCCACGCTCAGGGTCGAATCGGCGAGATGCGTTTCGATGAAGCGGCACAGTCGCGCGAACAACGCCGACTGCGGCGGCGTCAGCCCGTTGAACGAACCTTTGCGTTCCTGTCCGGCGAGACAGGCCACGAGCATTTCGGCGAGCGCGAGTTCGGTGGGACGCAACTCCTCCGCGCTCAGCGTTTCGAGGCTTTCCACGACCGAACGCAGAAAGCCCGAGAAGATGTGGCCGATGCCCGTCGCGCCCGGCAACAAGGCCACGCGCAGCGAGAGCGGCGAAATGAGACGCGCGTTGATGGCGCTCCTGGGCGCCCGCACGATGAACGCGCGAAAGCGTCCCGCGAAAACCAGCGACGCGCTCTGGCCCGGCGCGGCATAGACGATGTCATGCGGGCTCACGCGCTCGCGCAGACCATCGGCGACGAGCGTGGCGTCGCCATCGATCAGCAGCGCGAGCATGAGACTGTCCGCGTGATCCGCGCTCATCTGCAGCGTCTGCGCGGCCGAGGCGATGGTCGTGAACTCGATCCCGCCCGCCGATACGCGCGATGTCAGTGTGCCGTGCAAACCGCGTTCGCCGCCTTCGATCTTGCCGCGCCATCCGAGACGTGCGAGCGCCGCGTTCCATTCATGCCGGCGCTCGAACTCGGGATACGACTCGGTGGTGAAGCGCGACAGGTTCAACGAAAACTCCACGATAGGCGAAGCAGCAAGCGCTTTTCAAAAGCAACCTTCGCGCCATCGCGATGCTTACGGCGGCGGGTGCATCGCGTATCGAAGACAGTGCATACATGCGCCATCGCGGCGCACGTCTGCACTTGCGCGCATCACCCGACGCGCGGCCTCATGCGTTCTTGGACGAGCGTGCACGCCAATACCAGCAGTTGTGCGCAGCCAGTCAAGTTCGCGGGATTTCGGTCGCCTACGCTCTGGGCATCGCAAGTCAATCGTCATCAGCCGTCAGGAGCGTATCGATGCAAAGGAATCTCATGGGCCGTTTATCTCGCGCAGGACTTGGCGCGCTGTGCGCGGTGTTGTTCGCCTTCGCGGGACAGGCGCACGCCGCCGCGCCCGCCGAATGCAGCGCGTTGCAGGCGAAGTACCCGCAGTTCAAGGGCAAGACACTCACCAATGCGATCAATCCGCATACGCCGGGCTATGAAGCGCTCGACCCGAACGATCCGAGCAAGTACATCGGCTTCGATATCGATCTGGGCGAGTTGATCGCGCAATGCCTCGGCTTCACGATGGCCTACAAGCCCGTGACCTTCGCCGCGCTGCTCACGACCTTGCAGAGCGGTCAGGCCGATATCGTCATCTCCGATATCTACGCGACCGAGGAGCGCGCCAAGGCCGCCGACTTCATCACGTACTCGAAGGTGTTCGACGGCGTACTCGTTGCCAAGGGCAATCCGAAGAAGATCACCGGCATCAACACGTCGATGTGCGGCACGACCGCCGCCGAAAACACGGGCTATGTGGAAGTGCCGCTGATTCAGGCACTGGCGCCGCAATGCAAGGCGGCCGGCAAGCCCGAAGCCACCGTGCAGCTCTACGACAACAACGCCAACTGCATCCAGGCCATTCTCGCGGGCCGCGCGGATACGTACATCAACGACGTGAACACGGTCGACCAGGCGGTGAAGGCGTATCCGGACAAGCTGGAGAAAGCGACCGCCGTGACCTTGCCGTACTTCGTGGGCATCGGCGTGCCGAAGGACAAACCCGATTTCCGCGATGCCGTGATGGCCGCGCTCGTCGCCATTCAGAAGAGCGGCGCGCAGTCCGAACTGCTGAAGAAGTGGGGCCTCGGCGTCGAGAATCTCGCGACGCCGCAACTCGTCGTTGCCAAGTAAGCGCGGAAGCATCGGCATATGGACCTGTTCCTTCACTATCTCGGCCTGCCTTATCTGCTCGACGGCATCCGCTTCACGATCACCGTCACCTTGCTCGGACTCGCGGGCGGGCTCGTGCTGGGACTCGTCCTTGCCGCCATGCAACTGAGCCGAATCGGACCGCTCGCGGCCATCGCGCGCGGCTATACGGTGATTTTTCGCGGCACGCCGCTGATTCTGCAACTCGTGTTCGCCTACGACGCCCTGCCGCATATCGGCATCAAGCTGAGCGCCATCGGCGCGGCGGGCCTCGCGCTCGCCGCGAACGAAGCGCCGTTCATCGCGGAGATATTCCGCTCGGGCGTGCTCGGCGTGGATCGCGGACAGACGCTCGCGGGGCAGGCGCTCGGCATGACGCCTTCCGTGCTGATGCGCCGGATCATCGCGCCGCAGGCCCTTCGCTCGATGATTCCCGCGCTCGGAAACGAAACCGTCAGCGCGTTGAAGAACTCTTCGCTGGCTTCGGTCATCTCGGTGGGCGAGCTGACCTTGCGCAGCACGCAGCTTGCTTCGTCGACGTTCGACTTCTTTTCGATCTTCTTTGCGTCGGGTCTCTTGTATTTGTGTCTGACGGGCGCGATCGCCGCCATTCAGCTGATGATCGAACGCGCGCTCGATCTGGACCGCGCCAGCTCGCGCGGCGGCTTCTGGGGACGACGCCGGAGCACGCCCGTATCGACGAAGCCCGCAGGCCCGACCGATCTGCCGCCGGTCTTCGTCCCGGCTCGCGTGACACCCGGCGACCGCGCACGCCGCTACGACGCGCTGTCTCGCAACGGCACCGCCGTGCAGATCAATGGCGTACACAAGCGCTACGGCGAGCAGCCGGTGCTCAATGGCTTCGATCTCGACATCCGCTCGGGCGAAGTCGTCGCGTTGCTCGGACCGAGCGGCTCGGGCAAGAGCACGCTGCTTCGCTGCATCAATCATCTGGAACAGTGGGAACAAGGCGAGATACGCGTGGGCGGACGGCGCCTGGGCTTTCGCGATGACGGGCGGCGCATGAATCCGCGCGAGCTTGCGAAGGAGCGCGCGAGTCTCGGCGTCGCCATGGTGTTCCAGCAGTTCAATCTTTTCGGCCATCTGACGGCGCGCGAGAACATTGCATTGCCGCTCGTCTGGGTGCACGGCGCGACGCTCGCCGATGCCAACCGACGCGCGGATGCCCTGCTCGAACGCGTGGGCCTCGCGCATCGCGCCGATGCGTTGCCGCGTCATCTGTCGGGCGGCCAGCAACAACGCGTGGCGATTGCGCGTGCGCTCGCGCCGAATCCGCGCGTGCTGCTGCTCGACGAGCCGACTTCCGCGCTCGATCCGGAACTCGTGGGGGAAGTGCTCGAAGTGATCCGCCGCCTCGCGCTCGACGATGGCCTGACGATGATCATTTCGACGCATCAGTTGCGCTTCGCCGATGAAGTGGCCGACCGCGTCGTGTTCCTGAGCGGCGGCAGCGTCGTGGAGGACGGACCCGCGCATCAGGTCTTGACGCGGCCGCATCATCCGTTGACGGCGCGCTTTCTCAACGTGATGGGCGCGGGCAGCACGCTCGAAACCGTGCACTGAATCGCATCGATAACACAGCCACTCGCCGAGGACGAATCAATGAAGCATTACACGCTGCCCGTTTCATCATCCACCGTGCATTGGGGATACTTCAGCAAACGGGTAGAACCGCGCCTCACGCTCAAGTCGGGCGACCGCGCCACCATCGAAACGCTGACGCATCACGCGAACGACGACCACGAGCGCATGATCGCGGGCGATCCGGGCGCGCAGAGCGTGTTCGAATGGACGCGCGAGCACAAGGCCGTTTCGCGGCGCGGCGCGGGTCCGACCGAAGGACCGTTCCGCCTCGGCGCTGGCGAAGGCGTGGGCGTGCATCTGCTCACCGGTCCGGTGGCGATCGAAGGCGCCGAACCCGGGGACGTGCTCGAAGTTCGCATCCTCGACGTCAGGCCGCGGCCGAGTTGCAGCGCGTGTCATGCGGGCAAGTGCTTCGGCTCGAACGTGGCCGCGTCGTGGGGCTTTCAGTATCACGATCTGATCGAGGAGCCGAAGCCGCGCGAAGTGGTGACCATCTTCGAACTCGATACTTCCGGCGAGCCGTATGCGCGCGCGGTCTACAACTATGTGTGGACGCCGCAGACCGACCCGGATGGCATCGTGCACGCGACGATCGATTATCCCGGCGTGCAGGTGGATCACCGGCTCGTGACGAAGCGCGAAAACATCTTGCCGGATATCCGCGTGCCGGCGCGACTGCATTTCGGCACCATGGGCGTCGCGCCCGCCGAAGCGGACTATGTCAGTTCGATTCCGCCGAGCTACACAGGCGGCAACATCGACGACTGGCGCATCGGCCGGGGCGCGACCATGTATTACCCGGTGGCGGTCGAAGGCGCGCTTTTCTCGGTGGGCGACCCGCATGCCGCGCAGGGCGACAGCGAACTGGGCGGCACCGCTATCGAAACATCGTTGACGGGGGACTTCGAATTCATCCTGCACAAGAAAGCGGATCTCGAAGGCACGCTCCTCGAAGGGCTCACGCATCCGCTGCTCGAAACGGATCAGCAATGGTCGGTGTACGGCTTCACGTTCCCCAACTATCTGGCCGAACTCGGGACGAACGCGCAAGTGGAAGTGGCGCAGCATGCGAGCCTCGACAAAGCCATGCGCGATGCCTTTCGCAAGCTGCGCCGCTTGCTGATGACGGTGCACGGTTTGAGCGAAGACGAAGCCATTGCGCTGATGTCGGTAGCGGCGGACTTCGGCGTGACGCAGGTGGTCGACGCGAATTGGGGCGTACACGGTTCGATCCGCAAGGAAGTGTTCAAGAACTACAAGAAGCGTTGATCGACGCGAATCAAGACCTCGATCCATAGCCTGTCAATCCGCGCGCACGCGCGCGTCGCTTGCCTGACTGAGGCGAGCGGCCTGTCCATCCATCCATCACGTTCACGAAACCCTCGCCAAGGGAATGCCGGGTCGCGTCCGTTCGTATCGGCGGGCGAGAAGAGGGCATCGCCTGCACTTCGGCGATGCGCGTCGCGCACCAATGTGTTTCGTCGCCTTACGTGCGTTTTTGTCCGTCCGTGTCGCTTCGGAACAGAACGGACATGCGCTCATGCACGCCGCGCCAAGTATCGCCCGATGGCGGCCAAGCGCGGGAAATCGGAACGGAAGCCGCTAAAGGGTAGGCGTTCCTAATCGACGCACGCGAAGGATAACCCTCATGCGACCCGCCAAAGTGCCTGCCACTGTCATTACCGGTTTCCTTGGAGCCGGCAAGACCACGCTCGTGAATCACCTGCTCGAATCCACGCGGCCGATGCAGATCGGCATCGTCGTGAACGAATTCGGCGAAGTCGGTATCGACGGCCAGTTGATCGTCGCCGATGAACGCGCCGTGATCGAGATCAACAACGGCTGCGTCTGCTGCACGGTCCGCACCGATCTCGTCGCCAGCGTGCGCGACATGTTGATGCGCTTCGGCGATCGCCTCGCGCGTCTCATCATCGAAACGTCGGGCCTCGCCGATCCCGCGCCGGTGCTGCAGACCTTTCTCGCCGATCCCGACGTGCGCGAGCGCGTGGAACTGGAATCGGTCGTCGCCGTGGTCGATGCAATGCACGCGCAATCCCAGCTACATGACGACATCGCGCGGGAGCAAGTGGTGTTCGCGGACCGCATCGTCATCAACAAGACCGATCTCGTTTCGACCGATGCCGTCGATGCGCTCGTCGCCGGGATTCGCCGGCTCAATCCCACTGCACGCATCGAGTACGCGCAGCGTTCGAGGATCGACGCCCATGCGCTTTTCGGCAGGCGGAGCTTTTCGGTCGACAACCTGCTCGCCATCGAGCCGAATCTGCTCGACGAAGACGGCCACGATCACGAACACGACGACAGCATTGCATCGTGCGCGATCGTGGTGCCCGGCGGCATCGATGCGACGCGTTTCAACCGCTGGATCAATCAGCTCGTGCAAACGCAAGGCACACAACTTCTGCGCATGAAAGGCGTGCTCAACATGCACGACGAACCGCGACGCCTGCATTTCCATAGCGTGCATATGTTGCTCGACACCACGTTCGGCCGTGCGTGGATGCGCGACGAAACACGAGAGAGCCGTTTCGTGATGATCGGCCGCAACATCGACGCCGCGCGAATGCGCGACGGCCTTCTGAGTTGCATGAACTGAAGCCTTCATTCATTTCTTCTTCAAGGAGCTACGCATGAAAAAGCCAGAGGCATACACGGTGAGCATCGGCGTATTGGCGGTCGTCGATACATGGCTCACCGGCACGATCTTTCCGGTTCCGGTTTGGGTGACGTTCATCGCGTGGGCGTCGTTCTTCGTGCTCGGCGGCGGGCGCGCGGGCTTCGTCAAGAGCGTGGCGTCGAATCTCACGGGACTCGTCATCGCTTCGCTTACCTTGCTCTGCATTGCGACGACGAGCGGCGGCGCGATCGCGGTGGCCGTGCTGGTTGGCATCGGCAGCGCGGCGATGGTTCAGGCGTCGAAGATCAAATTGCTCGATGTGTTGCCCGCGATCGTCTGGGGCTTCGCCTCGACGGTCGGCACGATGGTCGCAACGGGCAAGGCGATCACCACGGCCGGCATCGGCAATCCTGCGCTGGTCGCGGCCGCCGCGCTCGTTACCGGCGCAGTGTTCGGCTTCGTCTCGGAAGTGGTCGGCGAAGCCCTGCAATTCAGACGCGAGCATCGGCTCGGATAAGACCGTTTCCATTCAAGCGGAGCACAACATGAAGCTGCAACATCATCTCGGCGGCATCGAAAATTTGGGGCCGGTCAGCACTGAAAAGCGCGTATTCGTCGAGCCGTGGGAGAAGCGCATCTTCGGCATTCATACGGTGATGATGGCGGAGAGCGCGCATCTGTCGGACACGCCGCATCGCTATCCGGTCGATACGCTGCCCACCGCCTTCAAGAGCAACTGGACCTGGGCCTCGCTGCGCACCGGCGCCGAAGACATGCAGCCGTTCGAGTACTTCAAGTATCGCTACTACGAGAAATGGCTCGGCGGCATTGCGCAGTTTTTCGTCGATCAGGGGTATGTGTCGGCGGAGGAACTCGCTGAGAAAACCGCCCACTACAGCGCGCACCCGGACGCGCCTTTACCCGATCGCCCCAATGCCGAACTCGCGGCGCAGATCGACGCCTATCTGCAGCACGGCGACTCGGGCTATCACGCGCTCGACGGCGCGGCGCGCTTGCGAGCGGGCGATGCCGTGCGTATCGCCGATCCCGAAGCGGTGGACCACACGCGCTTGCCGGGGTATTTGCGCAACAAGACCGGCGTGGTGGATCTCGTCTATCCCGGCGCGTTCTCCTATTTCGTCTCGACGGGCGTGGACGGTATCGGCGCGCCGATGCCTGTGTATCGCGTTGCCTTCGACGCCGCGTCGATCTGGGGCGCCGGCAAAAGCGAGCCGAACACGACCATTTACGCCGACCTGTACGAAGCCTACGTGCAGGCCGCCGAATGAACTCGAACATAAGCCAACCCCGAGCGAACCCATGAGCCAACTCTTCGAATTTTCCGGCGACCGCGAAGCATCGAGCGCCGCCAAAGTGCGTGCGCTGGAAGCCTTGCTGATCGAAAAAGGCGTGATTGCCACCGAGTCCGTCGATGTCGTGCTCAAGCACTTCGAGACGATGGCCGGCCCGTTCAACGGCGCGAAGATCGTCGCGCGCGCATGGGTCGATCCGGACTACGCGAGACGTCTCGTCGAAGACACGCCGAAGGCGATCGCCGAACTCTCGCTTCCGCTCGGCATGGCGGGCGCGGAAGGCGAGCATATGGCGGCGGTCGCAAACGACGCGAACGTGCATAACCTCATCATCTGCACGCTGTGTTCGTGTTATCCGTGGCCGGTGCTCGGCCTGCCGCCGTATTGGTACAAGGACCCTGTATTTCGCGCGCGCGGCGTGCGCGAACCGCGCGCCGTCCTGCAGGAATTCGGCGTACAGGTGCCCGCCACGAAGGAGGTGAAGGTGTGGGACAGCAGCGCGCAGATTCGCTGGTTCGTGGTGCCCGAGCGCCCCGCGAACACGGAGCATCTGAGTGAGGAAGAACTCGCCGCGCTCGTTACGCCCGAGTCGATGATGGGCGTTGCACTCGTCGAAGCGCCCGCAGCCTGAGGAGCGTGCCATGTTCACGCGTTTCGAAGAATACGCTGCCGCGTCGATGCTCGGCGCACCAGATTCTCCGCCGCGTCTCGACGGCAAACTGCTGTTCACCAATCGCTGGGAGCGCGATGTGTTCGGCCTCGCGCTCTCGCTATCGAAGGCGGGATGTTTCGAGTGGGAGGACTTTCGCCAGAGCCTGATCGCGTCCATCGCGAAGTGGGAAGCGATCGAATGCGCGAATCAGCCGCGCTGGGACTACTACGAACGTTTTCTCGAAGCGCTGCTGAACGTGGTCGAGACGAGCGGCGTGCTGTCGCGCCGGGAGATCGAAGCGATCGTCGCGGCGCGCAGCCGTTAACATTTTTCCGACTCTTTTGGAGGTACTTCATGAATCAAGCTGTCCTGCATTCCACTGACACGTTCGAACCGATTCCACTGCGCGAACTGCTGCCGTGGACGATCTTCGGCGGATTGCTGATGCTGCTGGCGCTGTATTTCGTCGGCGCGGAGCAGGGTGCTACCGCGGTCTTTCAGGGCACCGCCATTCACGAGTTCGTGCATGACGGACGCCATCTGTTGGGCTTCCCCTGCCACTGACGAGGAGACGACGATGGTCGGCAAACTGTTGATGCGCGGCATGCTCACGGGCCTCATCGCGGGACTGCTGGCCTTCTGCTTCGCGCGGGTGGCGGGCGAGCCGCAAGTCGAACGCGCGATCGCTTTCGAGGCCCATGAAGCGCACGAGCACGCTCACGCCGGCGATGCGCCCGAGCCTGAAATCGTCAGTCGTGAAACGCAAGCGGGCGTGGGCTTGCTGACGGGCGTACTCGCGTACGGCGCTGCATTCGGTGGGCTCTTCGCGTTGTGCTTCGCCTATGCGTGGGGACGCGCGGGAAGCATGGGCGCGCGGCCGCTTGCAGCATGGCTTGCGCTCGCGGCTTTCGCCGCCCTGGTGGTGCTGCCGGCGCTGAAATATCCGGCGAATCCGCCTTCGGTGGGCGCGGCGGAAACCATCGGCGTGCGCACCGCGCTTTATTTTTTATGCATGGGGATTTCCGTCGCCATTACACTGCTGTCGATAGCTTTGCGCCAAGCCCTGTCGCGCAAATGGGGTGATGCGAACGCGACGCTCGCCGGTCTGCTGGCTTTCGCGATCATGGCCGCCGCGATGCTCGCGCTGTTGCCGGCTATCGACGAAGTGCCCGCCGAGTTTCCCGCCACGTTGCTGTGGCAATTCCGGGTGGCGTCGATCGGCATGCAGGCGATCATCTGGACGGTCATCGGCGCTGCGTTCGGCGTGGCGGCGGAGCGCATGGCGTTGCCCGGCGCTGCGCGCGTGCGTCGAGGCATGCCCATGAGCAAGTCTGTTCTCAGAGGATCCGGATATCCGCGATGAAACGCATCAAGGTCGGAATGCTCGTCTTTCCTGGATTTCAGCTGCTCGACATCGCCGGGCCGAAGGATGCGTTCGCCGAAGTCAAGGTGCTGAGTTCAGGCGAGTGCGAGTACGAAATGATGATGGTCGGCACGACGCGGGGCACGGTGCAATCGTCGAGCGGCCTGACTACCGTGCCGGATCGTACGATCTTCGATCCGTGCCCGGAGTTCGACACCATCATCGTGCCGGGCGGGCTCGGCATCTTCGACGCCTTCGACGATCCGGCGCTGAGCAACTGGCTGCGCGCGCAGCATCGGCAGTGCCGCCGCGTGTCCGCTATCTGCAACGGGTTGTTCGCCCTCGGCTCGGCGGGGCTGCTCGACAACAAACTGGTGACGACTCACTGGATGGACGTGCCCCGGCTCGCCAGCACTTTTCCGAAGGCGCGCATCGAGCCGGATCATATCTTCGTTCGCGACGGCAGCATCTACACGACGGCCGGTGTCACGGCGGGCATCGACCTCTCGCTCGCGATGATCGAAGACGACTTCGGCCGGCAAATGGCGCTCGATGTCGCCAAGTATCTGATCGTCTATCTGCGGCGCTCGGGCGGGCAGTCGCAGTTCAGCCCGCTGCTGGAAACGCAGGCTTCGCCGGGTTCGCAGACTATCGAAGTCCAGCAATTCATGCTGGATAACCTGCATGTGGATCATACGGTCGCGTCGCTCGCGGAACGCGTGCATATGAGCGCGCGCAATCTCTCGCGCATCTTCGCCAAGGATTGCGGCATCACGCCGATGACTTACCTCGCCAATGCGCGCATCGATGCCGCGCGGCGCTACCTGGAAGCCACGGACTTGCCGCTGAGAGTCATCGCACACCGATGCGGCTTCGAGGACACCGACAAATTCCGCCGCACCTTCCTGCGCCGTCTGCAGATCAGTCCGGTCGATTACCGCAACCGGTTCAGATCGATGAACAAGCAAGAGTCGCTCAGTGCGGTCTGAAGAGACTCGCCACGCGGGGATGATGCGCTGAGCGTGACTTTTCCGGCACTAAACGCGTGCATGGCCATGCACTTCTTCGGGGCTAAAGCGGCGCACTAAGACTTTAATTAAAGGTTAATTTTGGCGAGCCGTAAGAGGCGTAATAGATAGGTGGGCGAACACGATCGCCGGCGGCCATTCGCTGCCCTGTGAACGCCCGCCTGCATGACTCTTCTTGCACGTTTCCAAACGTCTCGCCCATGAAACGGAATCCTTTCTTCAAGCTGCTCGCGCGTTTGCGCGTGGGGCACAAGTTGCTGCTCATCTACCTGCTCGATCTCAGCGCGGTGATCTACATCAGCGGGATTCTGATTCACGAAAAGTATCTGGCGATCGATTTTTCGAACAAGGAGATTGTCGGCAACGCGTATGTTCACGAGGTCGAACATGGCATCACGTCCATCGCGATGGCGGGCGCGGGCAAACCGCCGACGGCGGCGCAGCTCGATGCCGAGATCGACAGGCTCGTTCGTGCCGAGCAGCAATACGGCGCGCAAATGGGAAGCGCGGAGCCGAGCAACGCGCTGCGGACCGCTCTGCAGACGATGGCGCACGAACGCGAGGTCGGGATCGCGTCGACGGACCAGGCGCTGACGGCCTCCCGCGATCTGATAACGCGCATCGGTAATCAGTCGAACCTGATTCTCGACCCGGATCTCGACAGCTACTACGCGATGTCGCTCTCGATCTTGCGCTATCCCGCGCTGCTGACCGCGGTGAACAGCATCGGCCGCCATCTGCACGACGGCGCTCACGCGCGCTCGCGAGAGGAAGTGCGTTCGCGTTATCTGGTCCTCGAAGGGCAACTCGACGGGGTCATGCAAGGTTTGCGGTCGGACTACGCCGAGGCGGGGGCGGCCAATCGTCAATTCGAGCGCACACTCAGCCCGTCGTTCGATCGAATGCGCATTGCCGTCGAGGCATTCAGGCATGCGGCGCGCGTGGTGGTGGACGACAACGTGGCGCCGGATGCAGCTGTGCTGATGATCGTCGACAGCGCGCAGCAAGCGCTCGTTCAAAGCGTAGACGGCCTCTGGCGCGATACCGGCGAGCAGCTAGACGGCCTGCTGCATGCACGCGTGCAAGCCCTGTTTTCGCGCATGTGGCTGCATTTGGGCACGGCGCTTTTCCTGCTCTGCGCCATCCTGACACTGGTTTATTGCGTCGCGCAGCAGATTTCGTCGCCGCTACGCAAACTCGCGCGCGTGATGGATGTGGTGCGCCGCACCGGCGATCACACGAAGCGCGCCGACTGGGACAGTCAGGACGAGATCGGCCAACTCGTGCGCGGCTTCAACGAAATGCTTGCGCAACTGGATCGCGAACGCGTCGTGCAGAAGGAATTGGCGGCGACCGCCCGCGCGTCGGCCGCGCAATCAGCGCTCGTGGAAGCCACGCCCGTGCCGATGGTCGTCACCGCCATTCCCGGCCACGAGGTATTGCACGCCAATGCGCCTGGACTCTTCTGGCTCAATGGGAGCAGCACCGACCCGTGGGCTCAGGGTCTCGACTCCGCGACCCGCGCGCGCTTCTTTCAGCAACTTTCCGACCGCGAAGCCATCGACGAATTCGAAGTTCACTGGAAAGCGACCTCGCAGCCGAGCTGGGCGATGCTGTCGGCGCGCCGTCTCGACTTCCAGGGACGCGACGCCATTCTCACCGCCTTCACGCCGATCAATCAGATCAAGCTCATGGAGCAGCGGCTGGAACTGTGGGGCAAGGTGTTCGAGGCATCGTCCGAGGCGATCGTCATCCTGAACGCCGAGGCGCGTCTGCTCACTGCGAATCCTTCGTTCTTTCGCGCAACCGGTTATCGGATGGACGACGTGGCGGGCAAGCCGCCGGCCTTCATCGACACGCAGGCGCAGGAAGACGAAAACGGTCCGCTGGGTAACCTCTTGCAACGCGTCGGGCGCAGCAGCACCTGGCACGGCGAAGCGCAAATAAGCCGCCGCGAGGGCGGTGATTATCCGGCGTGGCTCATGATCAGCGCGGTACACGACAAGCGCGGCACCGTATCGCATTACATCTGCACGCTGATCGACATCACGGACCGCAAGAAGAGCGAAGCGCGCATTCAGTTTCTCGCGCAGCATGACGTGCTCACCGAACTGCCCAACCGTGCACTCTTTGCCGCGAAACTCGGCGTTGCCATCGCAGCAGCGCAGCGAACGCGGCAGCGCGTCGCGGTGCTGTTCATCGATCTGGACCGCTTCAAGAACATCAACGATTCGCTCGGACATCACATCGGTGATGGCCTGTTGCGGTCCGTGTCGCGACGCCTGCTCAATGCGGTCGGCACCCACGACACCGTGAGCCGCCTGGGCGGAGACGAGTTCACGGTGCTGCTCAACGGAGTCGGTCACGCGAGCGAAGTGGCGCGCAGCATCGAACAGCGGCTGCTCCCGCTGCTTCGCGAAGCGCATGAAGTGAGCGGGCTGACACTGCAGGTTGCGAGCAGCATCGGCGTCGCACTATACCCGGATGATGGCGAAGACATCGATACGTTGATGCAGAACGCCGACGCCGCGATGTATCAGGCCAAGTCTGCCGGACGAAATCAGGTCAAGTTTTTCTCGGCCGACATGGCCGAACAGGCGAGGCATCGGCTCACGCTGGAAACGTGTTTGCGCACGGCTATCGAGTTCGGCGAGTTGCGGCTCGAGTGGCAGCCGTGCCTCGAAGCGCGGTCCGGTGCGCTCGCGAGCGTCGAAGGACTGCTGCGCTGGAAAAGCGCGGTACTGGGTGAAATCGGTCCGGCTGTGTTTATCCCGGTGGCGGAGGACACGCGCCTCATCGTTTCCATTGGCGCGTGGGTGATCGAGGAAGCGTGCCGGCAGCTTGCCGCCTGGCGCGACGAAGAGGGCCTCGAAATACGCGCGTCCGTCAACATTTCGGCGCTCCAGCTACGCGAGCCGGAGCTCGTTGCGGCGCTTGGCACGAGTCTGCTCGCGCATGGCGTGCCGCCGCATTGCCTGGAACTCGAAATCACCGAGACGGTTCTCATGGATGGCGCCGAACACTACGCGCAAGCCATTCACGCCATTCGCGGGCTAGGCGTCAAGCTCTCGCTCGACGACTTCGGCACCGGCTACTCGAGTCTCAGCTATCTGAACCGGTTTCCGCTCGACCGTCTGAAGATCGACCGCGCGTTCGTGCGAGACATGCTCGACGCATCTGCCGATCTTGCCATCGTCAAGGCGATCGTCGATCTCGGGCATGAGCTTGGTTTGCGCGTGGTGGCCGAAGGGGTGGAAACCGGCCATCAAGCGCAGGTATTGCGCAAGATCGGCTGCGATGAGTTGCAGGGTTTCCTGTTCGCACCGGCGATCCCAGCCGAGGAATTGGTGCTGTGGAACAGGGCGCGGCAGGACGAGGCGCTCGATGCTTCGCCGGCTTGAGGCGAAGCATCGAGGCCGGCGCCCGTACAGCCGTCGAACTCTGCTGGAATGACGAGCGGGATTGAGCAAACGGCCGAATTTGGCCGATCCCGCTCGAGGCAGCGCGCCCCCTTTATTTGCCTAATTTCTCAGCCTCGCTCGGCTCCTCTCTGGGGTTGTAGCGCGGCGTGGGCTGTGGCAGCAGAAAGAAGGCGATGGACAGCAGTGCAATGGCCACGCCGATGCGGCACGCCGCGATCGCGACGGGAACTGCAGCGATCTGAACCAGCGTCGCAGCGCCGTAGCGGCGCGTCATCTGCTGGAGGAAATCCGGCGCGAGCCGTTCGTCCATCAGCCGGCGGCCTGGCATTGCATAGAACCACTTCGCCATCCAGGTGCAGGCGGTCAGGGCAAGACCGGCAACGAGGGTTACTGATGCGACGGGCTCGAAGCCCGTGCCGAGGTGAAAGCACCACACGCGGATCGGATAAGGAATGACGACGATCGCCAGCAGGAACAGGAGGTTGATTACGCCGAACCAGTGATCGCTCTTTGCATAAATGCGACCCGAATAATGGTGTTGCAGCCAGTAGGCTCCGATCACGACATAGCAGAGAACGAGCGCGAGATATTCGCGCCACTGCTCCGCCATGGCGCTTGCCAGGTCGCTGTAGTCATGCGTGCCCTCCGGGGATCCGGGAACCTTGATCTCGACGATCAGCAGGGTCAGCGCGATCGCGAACACCGCGTCGCTGAATCCCTCGAAGCGGTCGAGTCCGCGCTCGGCACCATGCGTTTCCGTGTCGGCAGATTTACGCCTGTTACGTAGCATCATCTGAGTCCTTTCGCGCTCGGCAAGATCAGAGTCACCGGCCGAAAAACGGCAACGCCTTTCCTTTGCGTGCCGCCTTCATTGGCAGCCGACGAAGCACGGCCCGGACGACTCGCGCGTTCGCAAGGCTGACTCGAGCGCCGAACCCGTCTGACGCGGCCCCGCTACGACGGCGTCGCGGCGGAAAGACTCGAAGCATTCGGTGTGCCGCCCACGCGTTCGCAAGCGGGGGTTGGGCATCACGATACCGGCCGAGCAGACGAAGTTTGGCTTGAAAGGGGTCAAGTCGACCTTTGAACACGTCCGACGGGGGAACGCTCGCGTACCGCGGCAGCGTGTCCGCAGCGCGTCCCGCGGTCGGCCAGACGAAAACCGGATGTCCGCCGCGATCCTCGACTCAAGTGCTTGCGGTTAGTGCCGTTAGCAGGGAGGACGCCGCGAATTGCCGCGACCACAACCATGCACACGGAATCTGCAATGAAAGTTTCTACTCGGCTGACACTGTTAGCCGTCACAGCGCTTATCGCTTTGCTCGCAGTCGGAGGATACAGCGTCTATAGCGAGCGACGCGCAATGCTCGATGCGAAACAGGCGGAGATAGTCAACCTGTTGAAAATGGCCGAGCACCTCGCTGAGTATTATCACAATCAGGAAGTTGCCGGTGCGATGACTACGGAGCAAGCGCAGTCCGCAACGAAGACCGCTTTGAACAGGATGAATCATTCCGATCAGAGTTACTTCTGGGCCCGCCTTCCGGATGGGACCTCGCTCGTTCATCGCAAACAGGAGAACATCGGCAAAATCCTGCTGGGCAAGGCGCCGGACGGACGGCCAGACACAGAGTTCTATCGCGAGATGCTCGCCAAGGAGCACATCCCCGTGGTGATGGTGGTCACCGCCCACCCATCGACCGGCGTCATGACAGGCAAGATGAACGGCATTGTCGAGTTCAAGCCTTGGGGCTGGTGGATCGGCACCGGATTCTTCACCGACGATATCAGCGCCACCATCCTGCATACGACGCTTCAGACTGCCGGCTTGATAGGCGTAGCGCTCTTGGTCATTGCTGCGTTGGCGTGGAAAATCATACGCAGCGTCACCGGAGCCCTCGGCGGAGAACCGGAGTTTGCCGCGCGCGTTGTTCGGGAGATTGCAGGCGGAGACCTCGGTTCGCCAACGCCCTTGAAGGACGGTGATGACCGCAGCCTTCTCGCGGCAGTCGAAAGCATGCGCCGTGGTCTGCAAGACATGGTTATCACGATCCGCACAAGTTCGGAATCCGTATCATCGGGCGCTGTTCAGATTGCGGCTGGCAATACCGACCTCTCGAGTCGCACAGAGCAGCAAGCGGCATCGCTGCAAGAAACCGCCGCGAGCATGGAGGAACTGACGGCGACGGTTAAGCAAAACTCGGAGAACGCCCAGCAAGCGAGCGGACTGGCGGACAACGCGAATGCGGTCGCCAACGAGGGAAGCGCCATCATCGGTCAGGTGATTCAGACGATGAATGGCATCGAGCAGAGCTCCGAAAAGATCGCCGAAATCATCGGGATTATCGAAGGCATCGCATTCCAGACCAACATCCTGGCGCTCAACGCTGCAGTCGAAGCAGCACGCGCCGGCGAGCAGGGCCGCGGCTTTGCCGTCGTTGCGAGCGAAGTGCGTAACCTTGCGCAGCGGTCATCGACGGCCGCCAGGGAGATCAAGGATCTCATCGAAACGTCAGGCGGAAGAGTCCAAGAAGGGACCGTACTCGTCGCACAGGCAGGCGAGACGATGAAGCGTGTGGGCACGGCGATCCAGCGAGTCACCGACATCATGGGCGAGATCGCGTCCGCATCCAACGAGCAAAGCCGTGGCATCGAGCAAGTGAATCAAGCTATCTCGCAGATGGACGAGGTGACGCAGCAGAACGCCGCGCTCGTTGAAGAGGCAGCGGCCGCGGCAGGTTCGATGGAGGATCAGGCGAAGCAACTGACCGCCGCCGTAGGCGTGTTTCGCACCGGTCAGACGCTCGCCGTCAAGCCAATCAGTCATCGCGCTCCTCAGACGCCGCGACCCGCACTCGCCGAAAAGAGCGGGACGACGCCGCGCGTGCCGAAGCCTTCGAGCGGACAGAAGCCGGTTGCAGTCGCGGCGGCGGCTGACGGCGACTGGTCGACGTTCTGAGCGTGGCGGGCGGCCGATGCCTTGGCCTGAGTCGGCGGCGAAGGCTTGCGTCGAATTCGACGCGTTGTCTCGATCGGACGTCCTTGGGCTCGCTCAACACCGTCGTCTCGAAAGGCGTTGTAGTGAATCAATAGTGCGAAGCATCTTGCAGGGGCGATAGCCAATCCTTGCGAGCGCTTCTTTAAATGAAGGAGAAGGAAAGGGTGGTAAATGCTCACACGCGTTTGTTGGTGGTCGATGACATGGCCACCATGCGCAATCTGATCCGGAAAATGCTGAGAGCGATCGGTTATACGACCATCGACGAAGCAGAGGATGGAGTGTCAGCGCTCGAAAAGTTGCGCACGCAACAGTTCGATCTCGTCATAACTGATTGGAACATGCCCAATATGGACGGGCTGACTCTCCTGCAGGAGATCCGCAAGTCCGATCTGGCCGAACTGCCGGTATTGATGGTGACCGCCGAAAAGCGGCGCGAGAACGTGCTCGCCGCGATCAACGCCGGTGCGAGCGGCTATATCGTGAAGCCGTTTTCAGAAGCCGCGCTCGCAGACAAGCTGGCTCAAATTGCGCCGCCTTTAGCCAGCGCCGCGCCGACAGGTAAGGACACATCGGGTTTCGGCGCGATCTTCGAGAGAACCCTATGATGGCGCGAGCGCTCTGCTTGGTCGCTCGCAAGCGACACAAGAGGACTTTTTCGGCTTCTGCGAGAAGCGCTCGAGCGTAGTTTCTACATAACCGGGGGCGAAGACGGCAGGGCGCTGAGCATGGAGCGCGACCGGTGGCCGGACGCTGACTCGCGTTTAATCGACTACGCGATGCGTCTGGCTGGCCGTCGCTGCAGATTCCGCCTCGGTGCGCGCGTGAGGGCCGTGCCGATGCTGCGGATGTCGCGCTGAACCTGCATCGCGTGCGCCGACCCGAGCAGGTGCGCTCGCCGTTTGCATTCGACGATGGACCATGACCAGCCTCCGTGAGCCGGCCGTCAACGTTGTCCTTCATTCGCGCCAGTGGACGGCACGCCGGCCGGACTTGGAGGATCGCGTAATTCAGCGTCTTCGTTAGCGCGGTGGGGCGGGTTCTTGGGCTGTGCCGGACCGAGATCGGTGAGCCCGTCGAAATCGATCGGATTCTGAGGCGGCTTGCTGTTTTCCGTTCGTGCGGCGCACATGATCGGCTCCATCGTTGTCTTGATTCTCAAGAACAGCAAACGGTGTTCCGGCCGTTTGGGCATTCTTCGTGCTGCAGTCGATGTTGCGCGCCTCGAGGCGCTCACATTCACGTACCGATTGGAGCCGATCATGACCATTCCGCAGAACGAACCCGGCACTGACGTTGTCGATACCGACAAGACGAAGCAACCCGACACGAAGCCCGCTGAACCGAAACAGGATTTGCCTTTGACGGAGGCTGATGACGGCAACACTCGGACGCCGCCGAATCCATCGTGACCGGCAAGGGACCGGCCATTAGCAAGCGCCCGAAACGCCCTTTGCACGTCATTCCCGCACCAGGCGCGCTTCTCGATCAGCACCCAAAAACTCGATGCGGAAATCGTGATGGATGACCGCCCAATCGATCCGTTCGAGGTCGCATGACGCGATCGGCGCGGAGGCGCTACTGCGCATCACGCGTCTTCAAAACTCTCGCCGCGCTCGGCGATCAGCTTGCCCAGTTCGCGCGTCGATAAGACGCGTCGCATGGGATTGGTCGAGCCCGACTCATCATCCGCAAGATTCTCGATGATCGTGAGCAGCACCTTGCGCGCTGTCTTGATTTCGCGGTCAGTCAAACCCGTCACGCTGATCTCGTTAACTTCCTCGGCAAGCGGAACGAGCTGGTCTTTCAACGCGCGCCCTTCTGCGGTGAGGAACACATGCGTGTTCTTCTTGTTGTCCGGCCGCTGCTGACGCTCGACGAGTCCCAGCTTCTCCATCGCAGTGACGGCGGCGAAGGTCGTCGGCGCCATCACGCCGGCCTGTTCGCTCAATTCGCGCTGCGTCAGGCCGTCTTTCTCCCACAGAATGCGCAGGAAAGTCCAGTGCCCGAACGACACCGAGTGCTCGGCGAGCCGCATCTGCAATGCGCGCACCATCGAGCGCGTGGCGTCCTTTACAAGGTGCGCGAGGCGATCGTTGGGCACCGATTCGTGCCAATGGCGCAGCATCTCCGCGGTCTCGCGGGGCGCGCCCTCCACAGCCTTCTTTCGTGTCATGGCGGTTCGTTCCCGAATGCAGTTGGTCTTCCCGACATCATAGCCGCGCAGCCGTCGCGCCCGCATCCGTTGCAAAGCGCGCAGAACTCCGTGCAAACCCGAACTTGTCCGCGCGCGCCGGTCTCCTTACCATAATGATTAGATATCGAATAAAAATAAGGTATGTCCGGGTCGCGGGAGGCATCTTTCTGCGCCAGGGCATCGTCCTCATGAGCATGGGAATCGGAGACGCTTTGTGGCCAAATCCACAGTCACGCAATTCATATCGGAATCGGACGCGGCGGCAGCGCGTGTAGAGGCCACGTATCACAAGGTCACCTGGCGGCTGATGTCGTTCATCTTCGTCTGCTGGGTGCTCAATTATCTGGATCGCGTGAACGTCAGCTTCGCGCAACTGCATCTGAAGCAGGATCTCGGTTTGTCCGACGCCGCTTACGGTCTCGGCGTGAGTCTGTTCTTCATCGGCTATATCCTGCTGGAAGTGCCGAGCACGCTGTGGCTCAAGAAGATCGGCGCACGCCTCACGATTTCCCGCATCATGATCCTGTGGGGCGGCATCTCGACCGCGATGGCCTTCATGACCACGCCGGCGCAGTTTTATATCGCGCGCATCCTGCTCGGCGCGGCGGAGGCCGGGTTCTGGCCCGGCATCATTCTCTATCTGACGTACTGGTATCCGGGCGCGCGGCGCGCGCGGATCACATCGCGCTTCCTGCTGGCGATTGCCGCGGCGGGCATCATCGGCGGGCCGCTCTCGGGCTGGATCCTGCATAACTTCGTCGACGTGCTCGGCTACAAGAACTGGCAGTGGCTCTTCTTTCTCGAAGGCCTGCCTGCGCTGCTGGTGGGCATCGTCGCGTTCTTCTATCTCGTCGATCGCCCGCAAGACGCGCGCTGGCTCGACGAGGAACAGAAGAAGATCATCCTCGATGCGCTCGCCGCCGACCGCGCCGAGAAAAAGCCCGCCAAACATACGCGTCATCAGTTGCTGGCGGCGCTCAAGGATCCGCGCGTGTATATCCTCGCGGCGGGCTGGGGCACGGTGCCTTTGTGCGGCACGATCCTCAACTACTGGACGCCGACCATCATCCGTCAGGCGGGCGTGTCGGACGTGCTGAACGTCGGTTTGCTGTCCGCGCTGCCGTACATCATCGGCGCGCTCGGCATGTTCGCGGTCGCGCGCAGTTCCGACGTGACGCTGGAACGCCGCTGGCATTTCTTCCTGTGTACGGCGGTGGGCGCGCTGGGCGGCTTCCTGCTGCCCGTGCTGGCCGGCAATACGACAGCGGCCATCGTCTGTCTGGGCATGATCTCCATTTCGTACTTCGGCGCGGCCGCGATCATCTGGTCGATTCCACCGGCCTATCTCTCCGATGACGCCGCCGCCGCGGGCATCGGCGCGATCAGTTGCCTGGGGCAAGTCGGCGCGTTCTGCGGACCCATCGCGCTCGGCTGGATCAAGACGATGACGGGCAGTCTGGCCATCGGGCTATCGGCGATCGCGGCCATCGTCATGCTGGGCGGACTCGCCGTGCTGATCGGCGTGCCGGCCAACACGCTGCGCGAGCACGCGGAAAAGCATTCGTAAGCATTGATTCTCGCAGCAGCGGCGGCGCCTTCGTAATGAAGGCGCCGTTTTTTCTTGTAACGAGGTGACGCGCTTCAGGGAAAACCCGCTTGCCGATAAATGATTAGATATCTAATATAAACGTCATGGTGATCGACGCTGGGACGGCTCGATCGAATGAGGCGACAAGCAGGGGAGCCGGTGCAATGAACGACGAACTGTCATTCAGGACGCTCGTGGTGACTAAGAAGGATCAGGTGGCGGAAGGCATCTTCCGTTTCGAGTTGCGTGACGGCGCAGGCGGCGAGCTGCCTGCGTTCACGGCCGGCGCGCATCTGACGGTGCGCGTGCCGAAAGGCGCGAATCGCAGCTATTCGCTCTGCAACGATCCGGCCGAGACGGACCGCTATGTGATCGCGGTGAAGCGCGACGCGGCGGGTCGCGGCGGCTCGGTCAGCATGGCGGACGACCTCGCGCAAGGCGATCGCATCGACGTCTCGGAGCCGCGCAACGAATTCGTGCTCAACGAGCGCGCGCGCAGTTTCGTATTCGTTGCGGGCGGCATCGGCATCACGCCGATTCTCTCGATGATGCGTTATCTGAAGGCCATCGACGGCCCGCGTTTCAAGCTCATCTACGTCTCGCGCAGCCCTGAGACCACCGCTTTCATCGACGAACTGTCGGGCCCGGAATGGAAGCCGCATGTGGTCATTCATCACGACCACGGCGACCTCGCGCAAGCGTTCGATTTCTGGCCCGTGTTCGAGAAGCCCGCGAGCGGCGCTCATGTGTATTGCTGCGGCCCGCGCGCGTTGATGGACGGCGTGCGCGACATGACCGGGCACTGGCCGACCGGCAGCGTGCACTTCGAGAGCTTCGGCGTGGATCAGTCGCGCGCAGCCGACAACGCGCCTTTCAGCGTGAAGCTGGAACGCTCGGGCCGCTCTTTCGAGATTCCGAAGGACCGCTCGATTCTCGAAATCTTGCGGGACAACGGCATCCGCGCGCCGAGCTCGTGCGAAAGCGGCACTTGCGGATCGTGCCGCACGACGCTGTGCGCGGGCGAAGCGGATCATCGCGACATGGTGCTCGGCGAGGACGAGAAGCGCGATCAGATCATGATCTGCGTATCGCGTGCGAAGAGCGAAGAACTGGTGCTGGATCTCTGAAGAACATTCCCCACTGCATAGGTTGGTCAGGAGAAGCGTAAATGCTCACGCATGAAGAAAATGAATTGTTGTGCCGCGTCGAAGGCGATGCGCCGATGGGTCAGTTGATGCGCCGTCACTGGACGCCGGTGTGTCTCATCGAAGAAGTCAGCGAACCTGACGGGGCGCCGGTGAAGGCGCGTCTGTTCGGCGAGGATCTCGTCGTCTTCCGCGATACCGACGGCAATGTCGGCGTGATGGACGAGTACTGTCCGCATCGCCGGGTGTCGCTCGTCTATGGACGCAACGAAGATTGCGGTCTGCGCTGTCTCTATCACGGCTGGAAGATGGACGTGAAGGGCAATGTGATCGAGATGGTCTCGGAGCCTTCGTGCAGCGACATGACGAAGAAGGTCAAGCACAAGGCCTATGAAACGAAAGAGTGGGGCGGCTTCGTATGGGCTTACATGGGCCCGCAGGACGCCATTCCCGAGTTCGTGCCGCCGGCATGGGCGCCGACCGAAGACACGCGCGTGAGCATCGCCAAGGCGATCCTGCCGTGCAACTGGGCGCAGATTCTCGAAGGCGCGATCGATTCGGCGCACAGCTCCAGTCTGCACTCGTCGGACTTCGTGCCGGCGCGTGTGGGCGGCGCGGAAGCGACCTCGAAGAACTGGCTGCGTCCATCGACGGACAAGGCGCCGCGCCTCCAGGTGCATCGCACGGAATACGGCTTTCGCTATGCCGCGCTGCGCCGCCCGATACAGAACGCGGCTACGCATGACTACGTGCGCTCGACCGTGTTCGTCGCGCCGGCAACCGCGCTGATCCCGCCGAACAACCTCTACAACGTCGCGAACATCAACGTGCCCTGCGACGACCACAGCACGGCGTTCTATTTCATGGCGTGGGGCCATCCGGACAAGACGCCGGAAACCGAGACGTGGCGCAAGTTCCTGGGGCAGCAGGTCGGCATCGATCTCGACGAGTACTATCGGCCGCTGCGCAATCACGACAACCGTTTCTGGCAGGATCGCGAAGCCATGAAGGCCGGCAACTTCACCGGCATCAAGGGCTTCCCGAATCAGGACATCGCCATGTGGGTGACGATGGGCGCGATCGCGGATCGCACCGAAGAGCGCCTCGGCGCGAGCGATGTCGCCGTGGTCGAGTTCCGCCGCCGCATGCTCGATGCGCTCGAGGCGTTCAAGTCCGGCGAGGCGGCCATCGGGACCGGCGAGAAGGCCATTCCACGCAGCGTGTGCTCGTTCCAGGCGATGGTGCCGAAAGACACCGACTGGAAGCAATACGCGGCGCATCCGGTCTGGATGGAGTCCGTCGACAAGGAAGCGCCGGAACTCGAATCGAACTATCAGGTTCAGGTCTGATGACCACGATCAGACTCGGCATCGTCGGCCTCGGCCGCGCCTTTTCGCTGATGCTGCCGACCTTTCTCGGCGACGCGCGCGTGCGACTCGCCGGGGCGTGCGATCCGCGCGAGACGGCGCGCGCGCAGTTCGAAGCGGATTTCGACGCGCCCGCTTTCGACGACATCGAAGCGCTCGCGCGCCGCGCCGATATCGATGCGCTCTACATCGCGAGTCCGCATCAGTTTCATGCGGCGCATACGCGAATCGCGGCGGCGCACGGCAAGCATGTGCTCGTCGAGAAGCCGATGGCGCTGTCGCTCGCCGAGTGCGACGACATGATCGCCGCATGTCGCGAGGCGAACGTGCATCTCATCGTCGGTCACTGCCATAGCTTCGACACGCCGTATCTGCGAACGCGCGAGTTGATCGCATCGGGCGCGTTCGGCGACGTGAAGATGATCCAGGCGCTCAACTACACCGACTATCTCTACCGGCCGCGCCGTCCGGAGGAACTGAAAACGGAAGAGGGCGGCGGCGCGGTTTTCAGTCAGGCGGCGCATCAGGTGGATATCGTGCGAATGCTTGCCGGAAGCCGTGCTACGCGCATCCGGGCTGCCGTCGGCAACTGGGATACGGCGCGTCCGACCGAAGGCGCGTACACCGCGACGCTCTGGTTCGAGAACGGCGCATTCGCGACGCTTGCCTACAACGGCTATGGACATTTCGATTCCGACGAGTGGACCGGCTGGATAGGCGAAATGGGTCAGACGCGCAACGCCGACGAGTATGGCGCCGCGCGGCGCAAGCTCGCGAAAGTGGCGTCGCGCGAAGAAGAGGCGCGTCTCAAGGCTGCGGGCACGTACGGCGGCAACGCCTATGCGCCCGCCGCCAAGACAGCCGATACCCGCAGGCATCAGCACTTCGGGCCGCTGATCGTGTCGTGCGAGCGCGGCGATCTCCGGCCGATGCCCGATAGCATCGTCGTGTATGGAGACGAACGGCGCGAGCGCATCGAGCTCGATGCGCCCGAGGTGCCGCGCGCGGAAGTCATCGACGAACTCATGGCCGCCGTGCACGGCGAGACCGCTCCGCTGCACGACGGCGTCTGGGCGCGCGGCACGCTGGAGATCTGCCTCGCGATGCTGCGTTCGAGCGCCGAACAGCGCGACGTGCTCATCGGCGGCGAAACGTCAATCACAAAGGAAAGTTGAATATGGGCAAGCTCAATCTGTCGGTCGCGGTGGGGAACTACGATCGCATGCGGCCGCTGGTCGATGGCGAAGTGCAGATCGACGGCGTCGATCCGACCTTCATGCTGCAGGATCCGGAAGAGATCTTCTTTCGCGCGTTTCGCCACGCCGACTACGATATCTGCGAACTGTCGCTGTCGAGCTATAGCGTGAAGACGGCGGCGGGCACGAGCCCGTATATCGGCGTGCCGATTTTTCCGTCGCGCGCGTTCCGGCATACGTCGATCTATGTGCGCAACGATCGCGGCATCGAATCGCCTGCCGACTTGAAGGGCAAGCGCATCGGCGTGCCGGAATATCAGCTGACGGCGAACGTGTGGGCGCGGCTCTTTCTCGAGGAAGATCACGGTCTGAAGCCGTCGGACGTCACGTGGGTTCGCGGCGGCTATGAGGAAGCCGGCCGGCTCGAAAAGATCAGTCTCAAGCTGCCCGGCGACGTGAGGCTCGAAAACGCACCGGAGAACCAGACGATCTCGGGCATGCTCGCATCCGGCGAGATCGATGCGCTCATCGGCCCGCGCGCGCCGTCGTGCTTCGCGAATGGGCATCCGAACGTCAAATACCTTTTCGACGATCCGCAAAAGGCCGCCGCCGAGTGGTACACGCGCACGAAACTGTTCCCGATCATGCATCTGCTGGGCGTGCGGCGCACGCTCGCCGAGCAGCATCCGTGGCTGCCCGGCGCGGTGGCGAAGGCGTTCGAGAAGAGCAAGGCGCTGGCGCTCGCCAGACTCAGCGATACGTCCGCGACCAAGGTGACGCTGCCGTTCGTCGAAGAACAGTTGCGCAATGCGCGGCGTCTCATGGGCCACGATTTCTGGTCGTATGGCTTCGAGCCGAACCGGCACGTGTTGTCGCGGTTCCTTGAGCGGCATCATCAGGAAGGCTTGTCCAGCCGGCTGCTGCAGCCCGAGGAACTCTTTCATCCCGCGACGCTGGAAAGCTTCAAGATCTGAGCGTGACATGGCCGCGGCGACGCGGCCTCACATCTTCGATAGCGCCTCACATGCCGGTTCCGGCATCTTCCGTTCAGTCTGGACTCACCGGATGACGGCCGTCGCGCGACCGTCCATTGTCGCCACTCAGGCAACACGGTGTACGCACTCGCGACCCTACTGGCCTTCGCTACCGCTTCCTACAATCCGTCACACGCTCGGTCGAACGCGAGCGAAAGGAAGCGCAACGCGCGCGCACGCCATTAAATTTCCAGGACTATCGAAGATGAGCCAGACAACCCGCAATGTGCAGCCCGTTATCGCCAAGCTCGGCAAAGAAGGATCGGGCGAGCTCGTGTCTTCCCGATACGCAGTTCGCATAGGCGATATCGATGTCGTGCTGATCAGCGACGGCGTGCTGCCGCTGCCGACCTCCACCATGTCCACGAACGTGAGCGAAGCCGATCGCAACGAATGGTTCGATGGCCGTTTCCTGCAACGGGACACGTTCGACTGGGCGCTGAATATCGCGCTCGTGCGCAGCGGCGAACGCCTGATCCTGATCGACTCGGGCGTAGGCGATGGGTTCGAATACTTCTCGCGCGCCGGTCAGTCGGTAATGCGCCTGGAATCGGCCGGTATCGACCTGGCTGCCATCACCGATATCGTGATTACGCATATGCACATGGATCACGTCGGCGGGCTGAATGTCGATGGCGTCAAGGCGAAGCTGCGTCCCGACGTGCGCATTCATGTGTCCGCCGCTGAAATCGCGTTCTGGAAGAATCCGGACTTCAGCAAGACGGTGATGCCCGAAGCGGTTCCTCCGGCGCTCCGCGAGGCTGCTGCGAAGTTCGCCAAACGCTACAGCGAGAACATCGTGCAGTTCGATCAGACAGTTGAAGTCGCACAGGGCGTGTCGGCGCGGGTGACGGGTGGCCACACGCCGGGGCACTGCGTCGTGGATGTCGCATCGAACGGGGAGAAGCTGACGTTCGTCGGCGACGCCATTTTCGAAGTCAACTTCGACAACCCCGATTGGCAGAATGGCTTCGAACATGATCCCGAAGCCTGTGTGGACGTGCGTATTGCGCTGCTCGACGCCGCCGCTGACACCGGCACGCTGCTCGCTGCTGCGCACGTCGCGTTTCCGTCGATCGGTCATGTTGCAAAGAGCGGTGAGCGTTACCGCTTCGTGCCGGTGCAGTGGGACTATTGATCGATACTTCGCGGCGCATTGCGAGTTGGATTCGAGGACATCCGCGTCACTGGCAATGATAGTCAGTGAGCGGCCTTCTTCTACTGGTTCTATACAACGGACACGATATGGAACTCAACGGTCTCCTGCCAGCCGTGTGCTGCACGGCTTTGCTTGCAACAGTACCCGCCATTGCGGTTGCAGATTCCTTCACTGTCAAGGTCGATGGGCTGAATCGCGGTCGGTTCGAAAATGAACAGGTGTACGGTCAATTCGGCTGTCATGGCGAAAACGTCTCTCCGCGCATTTCGTGGTCGCATGTTCCGGCCGGCACGAAGAGCATCGTCATCACCATCTACGACCCGGATGCACCCACCGGCGGTTTGGGCTGGACGCACTGGCAAGTGGCAAACATTCCGCCGTCGCAAACATCGATTGAAAAAGGCGCGTCGGGCAATGCCCGAGTGCTGCCGATAGGTGCAATCGAGACGCTGACCGATTTCGGTGCTTCGGCGTATGGCGGACCGTGCCCGCCGCCGGGCAAAGCGCATCGATACATCGTGACGGCTTCGGCTTTGACCGTTTCGAGCCTCGATGTCAAAGCGGATTCAAGTCCCGCGCTTGTCGCCTATCAGATGCATGGGAAAGTCATCGGCCAGGCGCGCTACGTGGCGCGCTATCACCGTTCGGCGGACTGAGCAGACCTGCAAGGCGCGGCTCTCCGATGCGAACCGGCACGCGGGTTGCGGAAGATACGCGATCAACCCACGGAGAGCACCATGAGCCAACTGACTTTGCACGATCTCGCAACCAAGATGGCGGAGATCGACTTCGCGATGCTTTCGACGCGCTCGCTGAACGGCAAGATCGCCGCGCGGCCGATGAGCAATAACCGCGATGTCGAATACGACGGCGACAGCTACTTCTTCACGCTCGAAGAAACGCATACGGTGCAGGAGATCAAGGCCGATGCGACCGTGGCGCTGACTTTCACGAGCAGCGCGAACACGGACGGCGCGCCGCCGCTTTTCGTGGCCGTCGAGGGTCGCGCGGAGCTCATTCGCGAGAAACCGGCGATGAAGGATCACTGGAACGAAGACATCGAGAAGTGGTTCTCGGAAGGCTTCGAAACGCCGGGGATCGTACTCATCAAGGTTCGCGCCGAGCGCATTCACTACTGGATGGGCGAGGAGGATGGCGAGATCACGCCTGACTGATTGCCGTAGCCGCTGACAGAATGATCTTGCCGACATTCGTCGACGATTCCATCCGCCGATGCGCGTCGGTTGCACGCGCGAGCGGATACGTCGAGTCCACGACGCGGATTGCAGCGAGCGAGGCTGCGCATTCAGCGGCGCTTCGGCAGAAAGGGCACAACCAGTCCCGCGCCGAACGCCAAATAGACAGCGGCGATGTGCGCCGCGGGCAGGTGATATTCGAAGCCGGGCGTGAAGCGCTTGGGGACGACGATATAATCGCCGGCCGCTGCGGCAAGCGTCGTCGCTGCGGCGAGTGCGACGCGTTGTCCGTGAGTCGGCGCGGCACCGCCGCGCAGTCTCGGCGATGTGCGCGCGGCCGCGACAGCCAGCGCATTGCAGGCGGCCCAGCCGATCGACATCGACTGGTGAATGGCGAGACCGGCAAGCAGATGGCGCCATTCCGGCCGCGCGGTCTGGTTTGCTTCTTGCGGCCATAACCAGTGGCTGACGGCGCTGATCGGCGCGCTTGCGCGTTTGCCGTGCAGACGCCCACAGATCGCAAGGGCCGCCGTCGATAACAGTCCGGCAACGGAGCCGGGAATCAGGATATCCGTCACAGGGTCGATGTCTTCAGTCATGGTCATTTTTCTGACAGGCGCCACGGGGCTCCTCGGCTCGCGCATCGCGGGGGCGCTGGTTGCGCAAGGACACGCGGTGAGGTGCGCCGCGCGCCATGCGCCTGGCGGCGAAGGCGCCGTGAGAGGCTGCCGTTTCGTGGCGCTCGATTTGAGCGATGAACTCGACCCAGCAAGCGTGATGCCGCTGCTCGAAGGCGTCGATGTGGTCATCAATGCCGCCGGCATCTTCGAGGACCGGACCGGACACGACTTCTCGCGCATCCATACGCGTTCGCCGATCGCGCTATTCCAGGCGGCCGTGATGGCAGGCGTGGGCCGCATCGTGCAGATATCGGCGCTCGGCGCGGATGGGGGCGCACAGACGCCTTATCACCGCTCCAAGAAAGCCGCCGACGACGCGTTGCGCGCGTTGCCCATGTCGTCGTTGATCGTGCAGCCTTCGCTCGTGTTCGCCGAAGACGGACGCAGCACGCAGTTCTTCGCCGCGTGGTCGACGTTGCCGGTCGTGCCGCTGCCGGGGTCGGGCGCGCAGGTCGTGCAGCCGGTTCATGTGGACGATGTGGTCGACCTCGTGACGCGCGGCGCGTTGACGCGCGCAAGCGCAGCCCCCGCGAGCGAGACGGTGGCGGCTGTCGGTCCGAGACCCGTGACGATGAAGGAATACTTGCGTCTGCTGAATCGGCTTTGCTCCGCCGGTGCGCCCTTGTTCATGCCGGTGCCGATGCCGCTCGTCAAGACGGCCGCCGCGTTATGCGCGCGCTTGCCCGGCGCGCTGATGAGCCCCGATGCACTCGCGATGCTGGAACGGGGCAACGCGGCATCGGCGGATGGCATGCAGCGATGGCTCGGCAGGCCGCCCCGATCGCTCGGCGATGAGCCGTCGAAACGCGCCACGCTTGGCCTGCGTGCGAAGCTCGCGTGGCTCGCGCCGCTGCTGGCGGGCGCGATCGGTGCGGTGTGGATATGGACCGCGATCGTGTCCGCCTGGCTTTATCCGCGAGCGGCGAGCCTCGACTTGCTGGCGCGAGTCGGCGCGCCCGAAGGCACGCGCCTCTTCCTGCTGTATTCGGCCGCGCTGCTGGACCTGCTATTGGGCGTGCTGTGCTTCGCGTGGCCCGCGCGGCTCGGACCGCGACGCCGTCTCTGGTGGGCGCAGATCGGGTTGATCGTCGTCTATTCGGTGCTGATTACCTGGCGCTTGCCGGAGTTCTGGCTGCATCCGTATGGCCCGCTGTCGAAGAATCTGCCGATGATCGCCGCACTCTTACTGCTGGTGAACATTGATGGAAAGGGCTCGACGTGACTTATCTGACGATCAAGTGGATCCATGTGATCTCGTCGACGATCCTGTTCGGCACCGGAATCGGCTCCGCGTTCTATCTGCTCGCCGCGAGCATCGGACGCGATGCACGGACCGTCGCGCGCGTGTCGCGGCTCGTGGTGCTGGCCGACTGGCTTTTCACGACGCCGACCGCCATCGTTCAACCGCTCACCGGCTATCTGATGATGCGGCTCACGGGCTTTCCCGTTTCGAGTCCCTGGCTCGCCTGGTCGATCGGCCTCTACGTTTTCGCGATCGCGTGCTGGCTGCCCGTCGTGTGGCTGCAGATGCGCCTCGCCGCCGAGGCGCAAGCCTGCGCCGTATCCGACGCCGGGCTGTCGAGGCGCTACTGGCGCCTCATGTCCGCATGGATCGCGCTCGGCGTGATGGCGTTCGTCGCGTTCGTCGGCATCTTCTGGCTGATGGTCACGAAGACGCTCTAGGCACGCGGTTCAATCCGTCCGGCTGTAATAAACATACGAAGGTTGTCTCAGCTCGCCTTCCTTCCCGGCGACATCGCCGGAATTCGGAAACTGTGGAAGCTTGTCCCACAGCAGCGCGCGTCCGAGCATCTGTTCGCGATCCAGTTCGGGATGGTCGTGCTTGAGCCGATTCAGAAACTGCTCGAAGTCCGACACATAGAGATCGGTCTTGACGGCGTGCTCGCGCCGATGAAAGAGACGCTGCAAGAAACTCATCGCTTGCTCCTCGGGGTGCGGCCCGGGCTATTCGCGCTCCAGCCTGAACACGTGCGATGCGCGTGAACCGTTGCGCTCTTCGGCGTACACCGTTTCCGTAACGACGACCCGATAGCCCGGCTTCGGCAAGATGGAAGGGAGATTGCCCGTCACGCGGCTATCGATGCCGCCCAGTCCTGCGGCCGGCGCCGGCACGTTGTTTTCGAGCGTCGCGTTCGATGTGATGACGTTGTCGTGCCAGCCCGACAGATCGCGGCGCGCTTCGATCGACTTGGCGTCCGCGTCCACGGTATCGTCCGTCGAGCCCATGCCTTGCGAATCCACGCCGACGATGCGGCTGTTCGCCCGCTGCACCGGATCGCCGGAATCCCGCGCGATCGAAGCATGGTCGATGTCGGGCAGCGGCGACGGGTCATTGCGCTGCCCGGGCTCGGCCGAGCCAGCATTGCGGTCGCGGCCGAACTCCGCTGCCTGCGTGGCGGCATCGGGCGATGCGGTGCCTGTCGCTGGTGTCTTGGCGGGGCTTTTTGCCGCCATCTCGTTCTGCTGGGCCTG
The DNA here is from genome assembly GCF_023631045.1 of Caballeronia sp. AZ7_KS35. Classification (NCBI taxonomy): domain Bacteria; kingdom Pseudomonadati; phylum Pseudomonadota; class Betaproteobacteria; order Burkholderiales; family Burkholderiaceae; genus Caballeronia; species Caballeronia sp. AZ7_KS35. The sequence continues at coordinate 101,324 of NZ_JALQDV010000067.1, forward strand.
GGTCGGGTTGCCTTCGGCGTTCTGCATGCTTGCTCCAAGTCGTCGTTTCTCGCTGCACGACTCGGTCTGCGCATGGCGCGTGCCTAGCGCATGACGGACTCGCTGGCGGCACCCGTCTTCCGCCGTTGCCGCTTGCGCGAAGCGCGGATAGACGCTGCGAGTTCCATCGCGTACGGCACGGCGCCGAATATCGCGCAGAGCATCAGCACGGCTGTGACGGTCGTCGAGGACAACGGAGGATCGCGCCATGCGGGCGTGTAACTAGCGGCGTTATCGAACAGTCTGGCGAAGACATCGGGATGTGCGAGACAAATGATGGCTAGCCCGACGATCGGTGCCATCTCAAGAACGCTATGTACCATTTGCTCGACGGGTGTAATGACGCGCGTCGCCGATGCGTAGCGCAGATCCGCATACACGGTGAGATGGTGGACGACGATGAGCGCGGCCATCGCAACGATCGCGAACGCGTTGATTTGCAGGAACAATGCGCACAGCACGACACCGGCGCCTTCGGTTAGCTGGGCGATATGCATCAGCGATTCGCGCACGCCGGCAGTCTCGGGAAGATTCGCCCAGCGGTGACAAAGCGCGTCCGCGGTGCCGGCGGCGAGCCACAACGGAAGCACGCCGTAGAGCAGGAAGTGCTGCGCGAGCGCCGGATTCATGTTCCGCTGCCGCCGGGCGATGCCGCGGCCTGACACAGTTGAAGCGAGACGCCGCCGACGAAGGAAAGCGACGCGAGATGCTCGGCGCAGCGCCTGAGCGCGCCGACGTCGGCCTCGCAAACGAAGTTGATGCCATCGGGTGCGACGCGGGCATCGAGAACGGCGACGTGGCGCTGCATCAGTGCGGTTATCAGGTCGTGCTCGGGGAGCGACTCCGCTGTCATGGTTCGAATAGTGATGTTGGCTTTCGGCATGTTCGACTGGTTTCACCACAGGTACGTGCTCATTGTCACGGGCACTGCCGCGCGTCACAACTCAGCGCGCATGTACGAAATGCGAGGAAGCGGAACGTCAACGCGGAAGTACAAACGCGGGCGTCCACAAACCGCTCGATCCGAACACCGAGGGTCTGCCGGGCAGCAGAGCGCTCGCGGATGACAAGGCGACCGGCGTCAGCCTGCCGCTGTTTCAAGAAGTGAACCCGGCCTCTTATATTCAAGACGCGTGCTGAAAGTTGCACGGCCACCGATCCACAGACGGTTGGCCGACCGGCTCGCGACACAATGTCCGAACATCGGTGCACCGTTCAGTGTGAAACACAGTCGGTCGGAACGCTGTGACAGGCGGACGGCGGGTTGCCTTTGGCCACCGAACCGCGCACCCGTTCTGATTGCTGGTTGATCTGGCGTCGCGATCATCCCACCCACAAGCGGGCGGCGGCGCTGCCCGCGCGAACGTCGGTGTCCTTCCCACGAAGCGCGCTTTCGGTGCCTCGACCTGAGACTGAGACGAAAGACGAGATTCGCTTTTCGACGAAGTCGACGGCTGCCTGGGCTGCCGCGCACGAGACCCGCTTGCTAACTCCGGGCATGTCGAATCGGCAGCGTGGCTCGACGGGGCGGGTGCTTGCGACCCTTACGCACTGTCGCGATCACTTTGATTGTCGGGTTCCAACATGGGACTTTTGGGAATCGGAATTGCTCAACCCTGCCACGAAGGCTTGTTAATGAACCGCGCACCGTGTTGATTCGGCTATGTCGGTTGTGCAAGAAGGAATCGATGATGGATCAGGCTTTTGACTGTGTTGTTATCGGCGGCGGTCCGGCTGGGTTGACCGCCGCACTCTATCTTGCCCGGTTCAGGCGCTCGACCCTGGTTATCGATGCCGGTCAGAGCAGAGCGTCGCGGATCCCGATCGTGCGTAACCTTGCTGGTTTTGAAGGCGGCATCAGCGGCAAGGAACTCATCGTCAAGATGCGTCGGCAGGTCGATTGCTACCCGGTGCCGATAATCGCCGGCCGAGTCGTCGCGATACGACAGGTGTCCGCCGGCTTCGTCGTGGACTACAGGAGCAGCGGCGATGCTGACAGGCAGAGCGCTCTGGCACATCGTGTCCTGCTCGCGTTCGGGATCCGCGATAGGCTACCGCCGATCGTCGGAGCCGAACGGCTTACCGAAAAAGGATTGCTCAGGCTGTGCGCGATATGCGATGGCTTCGAGGCGCATGGCAAACGGGCGGCGATGCTGGGTTCCGCGTCACGAGCGCTGTCGCACGCTTTGTTCTTCCGAACGTTTTGCAGGCAGGTAGCTGTCGTCGCGCCCGACCTTTCGGCGCTGACGCAAGAGGAGCGCGCGTCGGCCGTAGAGAACGCCATAGAATTGGTGCCGTTGGGTGCGCTCGAAGCTTCGGCTAACGCTGACGGGCGCTTGAGCGTTGTCTGCCCGGATGGGCGGCGACAGAGGTTCGATATTGTCTATCCTGTGCTTGGCTCTCGCGAAGAAACTGAGCTATTGAGTGGCTTGAACGTCGAACGGGATGAGGACGGCATGATCGTGGCGGATAAGCGGCAGCGCACTAGCGTGGCCGGCATATTTGCCGCGGGCGATGCAGTCAATTCGTTGAATCAGATCTGCGTGGCAGTCGGCGAAGCCGCGATCGCCGCGACGGCTATCCATTGCAGCTTGCCAGGCAATCCGCTTTGAAGCGGCGGCAGGCCGCTGCGACATCAGCATCGGCGTGAGTAGGCTAACTGCGCCGCATCTTGCTTCGCACTGTCGCGGCTCAGAGCGAGGGAATCTGTGAAAAGATGGTCTGGCCGGGCCGGGACGCTCACGGCGCGGCTCACCCAGCTTCATGGTAGCCTGATCACTTGTCACGCAACGCGTTACGCTTGCCACCATGGCTTCCACGTCGATTCCCGGCACCACCCGCTATCAGGACGAGGCACACCATCCAGGGGATCTTCTCAAGATCTTTGTGCTGCCCCATTTGGGCCTCTCGGTGAGCCAGGCGGCCCGAGATCTGGGCGTGGCTCGTCAAACGCTTCACCGGATCTTCGACGGCAGCGCGAGCATCACGCCCGAAATGGCGGT
>NZ_JALQDV010000068.1:0-2241 GCF_023631045.1 Caballeronia sp. AZ7_KS35
CGAGATCTGGGCGTGGCTCGTCAAACGCTTCACCGGATCTTCGACGGCAGCGCGAGCATCACGCCCGAAATGGCGGTGCGTCTCGAGGCCTTTTGTGGCGTGCCGGCGATGCACTGGTTGGAACTGCAATCCGCGCATGATGTCTGCGACGCTCGTACTTCGCTCGAGCAGGCGCTGACGAAAATCCCGAAGCACAGACTTTCCCGTCTTGCAATGAAGCAGCTTGGAGCAACAGATGAACGATAGTACCGTAATGCCTCAATACGCTCGCACGGGCGTCCCGGGGCTCGACGACATTCTCGTTGGCGGACTGAGCCGGGGCAACTTGTTCCTTCTCGAAGGAAGTCCAGGCACAGGCAAGACGACCATCGCGCTGAGTTTCCTGCAGGCTGGCGCCGAGCTGGGGGAGCCATGCCTTTACATCACGCTCTCCGAGACGATGGAGGAACTGCGCAACGGCGCCTTGTCGCACGGATGGCGGCTCGGTCCACAGATCAGCATCTTCGAAGTCAGCCCGTCCGAAAATCTGCTTGACGCCGATCAGCAGCAGACGCTGCTCTATTCCTCCGACCTCGAGCTGGGCGAGACGACGCGGCTCATCCTCGGCGAGTTCGAGCGCGTGAAACCGAAGCGCGTGGTCATCGATAGTCTTTCGGAGATTCGCTTGCTTGCGCAAAGCTCGCTGCGCTACCGCCGGCAGATCCTGGCATTCAAGCATTTCTTCGCGGGCCGCGACGCCACGGTGCTCATGCTGGACGATCTCACCTCAGATGCGGCCGACAAGACCGTGCATAGCGTGGCGCACGGCGTCATCAAACTGGAGGAGTTATCGCCGCAATATGGCGCTGAACGCCGGCGCCTAAGGGTGCTCAAATACCGCGGTCAGCATTTTCGTGGCGGCTATCACGATTTTGCTATCCGACACGGCGGGGTGGCGGTGTTCCCGCGACTTATCGCCGGTGAGCATCGAACCAGTTACGCGCGCACGCAAATGACAAGCGACGTCGCGGAACTCGATGCTTTGCTCGGCGGGGGTGTCGAGCAAGGATCCAGCACGCTTATCCTTGGTCCCGCAGGGACCGGCAAGAGCCTCTTCGCGATCCAGTTCGTCACGGCGGCCGTGCGGCGGAGCGAGAAGGCTGCGCTCTTCGTCTTTGATGAAGAGCTCGGCCTACTGTTCGACCGTGTGCGCCCAATGGGCATCGACCTCGAAGCCATGAGAGATGCCGGTGACCTGCACGTCGAACAACTGGACGCGGCAGAGCTGTCGCCGGGCGAGTTCGCTCATCGCGTGCGTGCGAGCGTCGATCGCGCGCGTGTAAAGACGGTTGTCATCGATAGTTTGAACGGGTATCAGGCCGCCATGCCTGAGGAAAACGCGCTCGTACTGCACGTGCACGAGTTGTTGCAGTATCTGAATCGGCAGGGCGCGAACACCTTTTTGACGGTCGCCCAGCACGGCCTCGTCGGCGACATGAAGGCGCCGGTCGACGTGACCTATCTTGCCGACACGGTCATCCTGCTTCGTTACTTCGAAGCGATCGGGCGCGTTCGACGCGCGGTGTCGGTCATCAAGAAGCGCACCGGGGCTCATGAGGAATCGATCCGCGAGTTCCGTATCGGTTCGGAGGGGCTCACGCTCGGAGAGCCGCTGGAAGATTTCCAGGGGGTGCTTCGAGGCGTGCCGACGTTCGTCGGAAAGTCGGCGCCTCTGCTGACGCCGAAGACTGCAACCAAGGACTGACGATCGCATGGCCGAAACCGAGCGATGTCCCGTGCTGCTCCTCACCCCGTCGGGACGCGACTGCGTCGTTGCGCAGGCGCTGTTGGGGGCGGCCGGGATCGACGCAGAGCCGTGCAAGAACGTAGCGCAACTCGGCGAGACGTTGAGAGACGACGTCTGCTGCGTTATCGTCGCCGACGAAGCGTTGAACGGCGCCGACCTCGCCACGCTGGCGGGATGGGTGTCGTCGCAGCCGCCGTGGTCGGATCTTCCATTTGTCGTACTCACACAGCGCAGCGGTCCCGTTCGCAGACCGATGGCCGAGCGGTTGATTACGGCACTCGGCAACGTCACGTTCATCGAGCGTCCGTTTCATCCGACGACGTTCGTAAGCGTCGTCGAAACAGCGGTGCGGGGCCGGAATCGCCAGTTCGAGGCTCGGGCTCGAATCCGAGAACTTGATGAGGGCGAAGCGCATCTTCGCATAGCACTCACGGCCGGACACCTCGGCTCCTGGA
>NZ_JALQDV010000069.1:0-1368 GCF_023631045.1 Caballeronia sp. AZ7_KS35
GGCTCGAATCCGAGAACTCGATGAGGGCGAAGCGCATCTTCGCATAGCACTCACGGCCGGACACCTCGGCTCCTGGAGCCTCGATCTTTCCAGCAACACGCTGACAGCATCGACGACTTGCAAAGCGATATTCGGCCGCTTGGAGACCGACAACTTTACTTATGAAGAACTGATTGCAAGCACTCATCCCGAGGATCGCGAGCGGGTGCAGGCAGCCATCGCGGTCAGCGCGGAAACCGGCTGCGACTATGCGATCGAGTATCGCAACGTCTGGCGGAACGGGACCGTGCACTGGGTTGAAGTCAGGGCGCGTGTCGTGCACGACGACCGGATCGTTCGGCTCGTCGGCGTTTGCTCCGACGTGACGCTGCGCAAAACGTCGGAAGATCAGCTGCGCCGGGTGAACGAATCGCTCGAAGTCAAGGTGCTGGAGCGCACCGCGCAACTGGAAGACGCGCATCGAACGGTGCTCGAGGAAATACGGCAGCGCGAGCACACAGAGAAGCTGCTGCGGCAGGTCCAGAAGCTCGAGATGATCGGCCAGTTGACGGGCGGCATCGCGCACGACTTCAACAATTTGCTGATGGCGATCATGGCGAATCTCGAACTCGTGCGAAAGGAAGTGCCGCCGGAAGAGCGAGTGGGTCGGTTGGTCGATGGCGCGCTGAAAGGCGCTCAACGCGGCGCCGCGCTCACTCAACGGCTGCTCGCGTTCGCGCGACAGCAGGTCCTTAAGGTCGAGCCTGTCCAGATGTCTGCGCTGGTTCACGGCATGGCCGACCTTCTGGACCGGTCGATTGGCTCTATGATCGAACTGGTCATCGATACGCCCGAAGAAGTGCCGTTTACTCGCGTCGATACAAATCAGATTGAACTGGCGATACTGAACCTGGTAGTCAATGCGCGCGATGCGATGCCCGATGGCGGCGCAATCCAAATCAGCGTCGATACCGCGCATTCTGCGGGCGATGGCGACCTGCGAGCCGGCGACTACGTGCGGGTGACAGTGAGGGACACAGGCACTGGCATGGACGCCGCGACACTCGCCAAAGCGACGGAACCCTTCTTCACGACCAAGGAAGTGGGGAAGGGCACGGGGCTTGGCCTTTCGATGATTCACGGTCTCGCGCGTCAGCTACAAGGCGCGCTTCGTCTAGAAAGCACGTATGGAAAGGGCACGCGTGCATCGCTCTGGCTTCCTGTCACGGATCGCCCGGCTGCCGAGGAGCGTATCGCCGATGACCCGAAGGACGACGCTCCGGCCGACGCCAGCGAGCTGCGCGCCACCGTACTAGTACGACATCCCCTAAATAGCTTGATTAAATAATTGTCTTGGCTATCATTTCGAAATGAGCCAAGGTCGTCATG
>NZ_JALQDV010000070.1:0-14191 GCF_023631045.1 Caballeronia sp. AZ7_KS35
CGAGGTCGTCGTCACGCTCCTACAGCCTTATCTGCAGCCCGATAATTATTAAAGGTAATTACGGGATGTTGTACTAGTCGTCGATGATGACCCACTTATTTTGTCAAGCACATCTTATCTCCTGCAGGACCTTGGACATGAGGTGATCGAGGCCGCATCAGGGGACGCCGCGCTCCAAGTCCTTCGCGCAGGCCAGAAAGTTGACGTTCTGCTAACTGATTTCTCAATGCCCAAGATGACCGGCGTTGAATTAGCCAATGCGGCGCGGGCACTCAGGCCCGTCCTGCCTGTCATACTCGCAACCGGCTACGCGGAACTGCCGGAGGGCACCGGAGCGGATCTACCGAGACTACGCAAGCCGTATCAACAGAGCCGGCTTCTGCAAGAGATCAGGAACGCCGTGAAAAGCTTGGAATCGCCGCAATCCGGGGCGCAGTAAGCTGTCCATCGCACGAGCCAGCGAACGGGCCGCCTTCCGGACACGTTACAGCCTTGACGGACGAACGACGTCTGCAGAGATGGTTGCCGCTTAACGCATATGGCTGCACGGATTTACTTCCTCACCCTTTCGTTAGCTGGTTGGCCGTTGTGCTAAATTCCGCAACCGGCCGGTTTCTGCCGTTCGACCAAGTCGCAGTGTGACCGCTCCAGCGGCCGGTTCAGGTCGAGGCCGGACCGACGCCGGACCGGTGTACATGGGGCTGCATCAACCGGTTGAAACGGCCCCGAACGCGTTCGTTGACAGACGACTGCCAGCTAATCAGCGGATCGGCACGCCAAGATCCTCCTCCAGGAAGCGCAGAATCGCCTCTGCCAGCGCCTCGCGAGGATACGCATTCTGTGTAACGAAGAGCGCCCCGATCGTAGGGTGGGTCCGCGCAACAGGCACCGCGAGCGCCCAGTGATCCGCATTGACGTAGGCGAGAAGCGTGCTGCCGGGGACAACCTGATCGTAAAAGATGACCTGACTGTCGTTCCGCGAGTCGACGCGCGCGAGCTTGTCATAGCTCGACTTCAGGATCGAGGAGATTCGCTCGGGCTGCGGGAACGTCACGACCGAGTAGTAATGCAGATCAGCCGGAAGCGGATGCTGCGCGAGCCACGCTTTGCGAGTCGCAGGTCTCAAACTCTCTACGGCACCACCATCGCCCGATGTGCAGGTTGCGCCCGGAACATAGCGCAACAAGTCGGCCTGATATTGGTCGGCGTCGTTGGCGAGCGGGGAGCCGCCGATTGCACCGGCGGCACTCACCACCGCCGCCACGCGGCTTCGTATCTCAGGATAGGCGACCAGTGCTTCCAAAATGTCGGGCGCCCCCTTCGAATAACCAATCAACACGAGCCGCGGCGCGTCCTCCGATGCCGGCATAGCCATGATCGCGTCGCGAATTTGCCGTGCATTGTTAGTGGAACTCGACAGCGCGTCGACGTTGATGAGCGCTGCATCGAAGCCATACTCGCGAAGATGCGTCACGACGGTATCCGGCGTATCCAGCCAGGGATCGAAGCAATCGTAGCCGACGCCATGCACCACCGCCCCAATCAGGTGCCGCCTAGACTGGCCAAGTTCGACGGGCTCGCCGGTGCCAGGGGACTCTGCGCCGACCCGCGTCAGCGCTTGCTCGCACGGGCGGTAGTCGGGTAGCGCTGCACCGCGTGCTTCGAGGACCGCGCAATAAATTTCCCGAAAGCGCCCTCGCTTATCCATGACGCCAGCCTGAGACGCGGGCATGAGAACCATCGGGGGTGTATCGGCCGAGTACGGGATAAGCGGCTTCGCCGCGCATGCGCCGAAGAGAACGCACGACGTGATCGTCGCTAACCAAGCGCTGATCTGGCGGCACGCATCGAAGGCAGCGGCAACCTGACGCTTGAATTGAATGAGCGCCCATCTCGATCTCGAGTCACTGACTCGCATTGCCGGTTGCTCCAGTTTGACGAGTATCTGGCTCTTCCAGATAGGGGACCCACTCAAGAAAATCGACATCCGACAGACTCCGCGGCCGGGTGGCGAAGAACACGACCGCGCGCAATCCGTCCGTATAGTAAGTCGCACCGTCAAGGGTTATACGAGGACGAGTCGGCGGTGCGGGGCCAACACCGTTCACAAATCCGAGCTTTTCGAGGCCGCTCGAATACATCAGGTCCTGCATCAGAAAGTTGCGTGCCTCGTCGACGTTCTCGTGGAGAGTGAGGCGTTTTTTATCGCGGGGTGCAAAGCGCCCGCCGACAGGGCGGCCGACCTGCGCGACGTAGACCAGTTGTCCCTGAAAGCGGATAGGAGCGAGCCATCCCCGGATCCAGTTTGCGGGCGCCCCGGCCTGCGCCTGCTTGCGCGTGACAAAGTCCGGTTCCCGACCGAAGACGCGCTGCGCGAGGTCAAACTCCCGCGCATCGCGCCGATAGTCGCGCCGCACCAGCGCTGCCCCGATGTCGGTGAGCTGGCCAATGCCAATGGCATTTAGCGGATCGGCCTGAATAGTCCCGCTCGGGTCGGTGGCACAGCATGGTAGGCGCTCGAGCGCCGCGCGCAGCGACGCCAGGTCCTGGTAGTCCGTGATTCCAGTGGCAGAGGGTGGCAGAGGGATCTGCGACAGCCGTGGATCCATTGTGCCGCCTGGCACACGCAGAAAGATCGAGAAGGGCATCAGCGTCTGGTTTCCCAGCAGATCGACATTGACGAGCTTGATGCCTTGATCGGGGTTGGTGAACAAAATGCCCGATCGTGTCTCCCCCGACGGGATGGGGTTGTTGAACCTGAGATCACGGAAATAGTCGTCCATGCGCTTGTTGCTTGCGCCGCCAAACAGCGTATGCATTGACCATGCGACTTCATGAGGTGAAAAGTAGTCCGGGTCCGTGCCCGAGCGTAAAAGCCACAGCGCCTGCGACGTCCCATTCTGCACTTCGAGCCAAAGCGGCTGCACTCCCGTTCTGTTGACGTCGGCACCATACATCCGCTTGCTGTCTTCCTCGCTAAGCACCGTTGCGCTCACGCGTACGCCGCGACTGGAGGCGCTGACCTCGCGCTGACGCAACGGCTCAGCGTCCGCCTCGGGCGGAACTTGCCATGTCGAGCAGCCGGCCAGCGCGAGCGCCAGGCATAGCGCGAGTCCTGCATTAGACCGTCGCCTGCGCAAGGTCTGCTGGATGGTCATGGCCTCGCTCCTGGCGTCACCCGCAGTACCTTGTACGGAGTGATCCACGGGAAGATTTCGATCTGCGATAACGGCCTCGGCGTGCGATCGAACACCAGCACGACGCGGAAGCCGTCGGTGTAATACGGGTCGGTCGTCAAATTCCTTCGCGGCGCAGCTTCCAACACGGCACCCACTCCCGTCACTAGTCCCATCTTGAACAGGTTCTGGGAATACGCCATGTCTTCGGTCAGCGCAGTGCGTGCCTCATCCACCTCCGGGTCGATCTTGTGTGTCGTGAACGTTGACGAGTGCCACGTCAGGCGAATCCCGATATCGCGGCTGATCTGTCCAACCCACACAGGCTTGTCGTGATAGCGCATCGTGCTGAGCCAGAGCCGCATATGGTTGCGCTGGTGAATGTCGCCCCGCGCCTTTTGAAGCGCGAGGTCTTGGGCGCGTCCGAACAGGTAAAGGTCGCTCACCGGCGCGTTGACGTACGCTTGGCCCGACAACGCGGCGCTGATCATCCGCTCGATTGCCCCCGACCACTTTCGTTCCGTGAGGCTCCAGCCCCGCCGCACCAGTGCGGGAAAGGCGTCGTCGAGGCTGCCGACGATCACCAGGTTGAGCGGGTCGCCCTTCTTTGAGCCGTCCTCGTCAGTTGCGCAACAGGGCAGTGCTTCGAGCGCTTCTCGAAAGCTCGCGTCGTCCGTGTAATTTACAGTGGGCTCCTGCGGATCGGTCGCCCGTCTGAAGACCTGACTACGCTTGTAGTCGGCTTCAAACCCAGGTACGGATACGAAAACGGAGAACGTCCGAGCGTGTCCGCTCGCGACGAGATCCAGTTGCACCAGCTTCGCGCCCGCGTTGAAATTCGTCAGCACAAACCCCGCGACCGTCTCTCCGGGACGCACGGGGTTATGAAAAGCGAGACTACGGAAGCGGCGCGCGAGCTCGGAACGCTGGTCGGGCGAAGCATCGCTGCTGAAAGCCTCTGCCGCCTCCGATGCGGGAAAGAAGTTTGGATCCAGGCCGGGTGACAGGAGAAAGTAGTTGTGGTCCTCGCGATTGCGGACCTCGATCCAGACGGGCTGAATTCTTCTTTCGGCAAGCGGGACACCGTACACCGCCGCGCTTTCCTCTGAGGACAGCACGGCTGTTGAAACCTCGATGCCGGCCTCGTCGCGTGTCACGGCCCGGTTTTGGTAAGCCGGTATTGCGGCTTCTGGCGGAACCGCAGCGCAACCGACCACTAGATAGCCGACGGAAATCGCAATCAGCATCCTGGTAACGACGCTGTTCATCAAGTCAACTCCGGGGTTGACACCGTGGCGTTCGGTCGCGCGGATCAGCTAGCCAACTGCGCGCCGCCCTCACTGAGCTTGCAGGAGTACGCTACCCAGTTTAGTAGAGGTTGGGGCGCCGATGGGGTAGCGACCGCGGATCGCATCCGTGCAGCACGGAGTTGATGCTCGCCATGTCTTAATTGCTTTCCGGCCGCGTCCCTAAGCGGCTTGCACGGATCGGCGCCGGCCAAATCAAAGCAGATGGCCCGCCGCGATTTCCGGGGGCGGAAGCACCGCGAAAAGATCGATCTGACAAATTCACTCACTAAGCACTGGCAAAACGCCGCCGACGCGACAGGCGTCGGTTGTCGTGGCTATGCGACAGACCGTCTGCGGATAGCAAAGCGTTGAGAGGGCGAGTGCAGGACGGCGAGTTCGCCGGCTTCCCGTCCCGACTCTGCTACAAGCATTCCTGCGCTTGCTCAGGTAACGCGCACGAACTACCCTTCGGCGAAGAACCACTCCGACATCGTCCGCGCTAGTTCGCGCACGACCTCCGCGTCGGTCCGGCCGGAGGATGCGCGCACGTGAAACGAATGATCTGCGTCGTCCACCACATGCAGCGTGGCGCGCGGCCCCAGCGTCTCGACGACCGACCTCAGCAGGTGAAGCTCGGCCAGCTTGTCGCGCGTGCCCTGCAGGAAGAGAATCGGCACCGTGACGTCCGCCAAGTGCCGCGCCCGCTCGACGCCGGGCGCGCCCGCCGGGTGCAGCGGGAACGCGACGAAAGCGAGGCCACGCACGCCATCGAGCGCGGAGATGGCTTGGGCCTGGGACGTCATGCGGCCGCCGAACGACCTGCCGCCCGCGAAGAGCGGCAGGGCTGGCAGCCGCCGGCGGGCCTCTGCGACGGCTGCCTGCACGGCAGCATGTGCCACGGCCGGCGAGTCCACCCGCCTGGAGCCCCGCTCCATGTACGGAAACTGGTAGCGCAATGTGGCGACGTTCGCCGCGGCAAGCGCGTCGGCCAAAGACGACATGCCGGCGTGCTGCATGCCCGCCCCAGCGCCGTGCGCGAAGACGTATAGCGCTCGCGCGTGCGCTGGCACTTGAAGGAGCGCAGAGACCTTAGAGCCGTCGGGTAGTGCGAGCGAAAGCGATTCTGCGTCGTCCATGGTATTCAGGTCGTGTCGGTGTGGTCTTTGCGCCGATTCTGCATCAATGAGGCATCGGGAGACGCTTGTGGCAGCTTCCGGCAAGGCATTGCTCGGGCGGACTTTGCCGGCCGATCCATGGAGCGCGCGCATCGCGGAGGGCGCCGCAGTCGCGATGTGTCGGTTGACGACCGAAAGCCCGACAGCAATGTGATCTGCGCTTCGAGACATTCGCGTAATAGCACGCCTGCATCATTGTTAGCGAGCTGTTACAACACTGCAAGCAGCGTCAAAGGAAGTTCTCGGAGAGCGGTTCATTTATCGGGCTCCCTGAAAGAGCAGGTCCGGCAGCAAGAAGCTGTTAGTCGACGCATGGTTGGCCGCGTATGGCCGCGACGCGGGTACGTCGCTCGCTAACGCCGGGACCATCGAGCGGCAGCGCGTTCGACGCTGCGCTAGCGTCGGCTCGATCCCGCCTGACGTGCCGCGAACAGACACAGCATCTCGTACATCATCGTTGCGGCGACGAGCGCGGTGTTGCCGCTCGGATCATACGGCGGCGACACTTCAACCACATCGCCGCCGACCCAGTTCAACCCGTCGAGTCCGCGCAGCAACGCAAGCGTTTCGCGCGTCGTCAATCCGCCGATTTCCGGCGTGCCGGTGCCAGGTGTGAACACCGGATCGAGCCCATCGACATCGAGCGAAAGATACACGGGCGCATCGCCGACCACGCGCCGCGCTTCTTCGACGATCGCCGCCGGGCCGCGTTCCTCGAACTCTTCGATGAACACCACGCGCATGCCGTGATCCAACGAATAACGCCAGCCTTCGTCGGTATTCTGCGCGCCGCGTATGCCGATCTGAATCGTGCGCGTGGGCTCGAGAAGACCCGCTTCGACCGCGCGTCGGAACGGCGCGCCGTGCGTGAATTTCGAGCCCTTGAACGCGTCCCACGTGTCCGTGTGCGCGTCGATATGCACGAGCGCGAGCGGCTGCTTCGGCGCGATCGCCTGAAAGACCGGATAGGTGATCGAGTGATCGCCGCCCGCGATCAGCGCTATCTTCCCTGCGCGGAATACCGGCTCGAAAAAGCGGCGGATATCGGCGTGCGCGGCTTCTAGATCGTAGAGATGCTCGAAGGGCACATCGCCGATATCGGCCACGCGGCACGCTTCGAACGGATTGAATCGCGTGACGTGATGAATCGCGCGCATCATCGTGGACATGTTGCGGATCTCGCGCGGCCCGAAGCGTGCGCCAGGACGCGCGGTGACACCGCCATCGAAGGGCACGCCCGCCAGCGCGATATCGAGCGCCGCGAGGTCGCGCTCGAACGGCACGCGCATGAAAGTGGGAATGCCGGCGAAGCGCGGCAACTGCATCTGCGAAACATCGGTGCTGGCCATGATGAGTTCCCGCTGATCAGAACGTGGGCGGCGTGTTGACCCAGAGTATGCGCGTCACCGCATCGCCCGGATTGCGATAGCTGTGCGGCTCGGTGCTCGGAAAATAGAACGAATCGCCCGCCTTGAGCGAATAGCTCTGATCGCCGAGCGTGAGTTCCAGTTCGCCTTCGAGCACATAACCCAACTCTTCGCCGACGTGATGAATCTGCTCGTCGCTGCGGGCAAGCGGCTCCAGTACGTGGATGTCGCCCTGAAGCAACTGGCCCGGACTCGGCACGACAAGGCGTTCGAGCATGATGGAGCCCTCGGCACGTCTGCGTTTGCCGGCCGCCGGAGCGGCCCGCGCGCCCGGAAAGCGCACCGAGGGCCGCTCGCTCGCACGCTGAACGGGCGAAGCCGTGAGGGTCGGCGCGGACAGCAGTGCCGCGATGTTGGTGTCTAGCGCAATGGCGAGCTTGTGCAGCATGGCGAGCGAAGGCGTCGCGTGGCCGCCTTCGACCTTCGACAGAAGACTTTCCGAGCAACCCGCCGCTCCCGCGAGCACCTTGAGCGTCATCTGTCGCACCATGCGCGCATGACGCAGACGCGTGCCGAGGCCATCGGCGGCGGACGCCGGCGCGGCGTTGGCTTTAGGTGAAGTACGCGCTGCAGTTGAGGAAGGTCGCTTGCTGGCCACGAATGAACACCATCGAAAAGAAGAAGGGCGCGCTTATCCGAGCACCGTGAACTCGACTTCGAGCGGGTTGAGCGCGTTGATCGGAATGATATCCTGCGGGCACGCCGACATGACCACGACGCAGTCCATCGCGGCCCTGATATCCACGTAATCGCCGGACTTCGACACGGGCGGCAGCCAGTCAATCGAATAATCCGGCTTGACGGGAATATTCATCCAAAGATTGAACGGCTGGGGCACTTCCTTCGTGCGCAGGCCAATAGCCTTCAGCGCAAGCCGCAGGTTGTCCGCGCAGTTGTCGTGATAGTGCTCGACGCCGAGATTGCGATAGCGGTACAGATCGCACGCGGCGATGAGCGTATCGTGCACGCCCGGCGACGTATCCGTGACGAGTTCGGCAATCGGGCGGCGCTGGTTGGTCACGAGCGGATCGCCCGGCTGCGGAATGATCTTGTCGATGAACGCGCGCGTATGTTCGAACGACAGAAACTCGTTCAGATGCTGCGCGTTGAAGATCCACGTATCGCACACTTGCGTGCCGCGCGGATTGGCGATGCGGATGGTCTGCCCGGCCTGCACGCGCACCGCGCGGCCGCACCGCGCGGGCACCGTATACGGCATGCCGATTTCAGGCGTGCCGTCCGGCGAGATGGGTTCGTTGAGCGTGGCGTTGACGCCGGTTTCCTGGCCGTTGTCTTCGGTGCTTGCAAGAGTCGTTGCGGATGCGTTCATGTGGGCTCCTTCAGTCGTTGCAGAGTGTGGTGAGGCAATGAGCGAGCGCGCGTGCGCCGAGCACGAGATGTCCGGCGTCCGTCGCTTCGGCGGGGTTGTGGCTGATGCCGTCTATGCTGGGCACAAAGATCATTCCGCTCGGGCAATGTTTCGCGAGATACATGGCGTCGTGGAATGCGCCCGAGGTCAGATGCAGCGCGCGGGTATCGAGCGCGCGGCAGGCTTCGTCGATGCGCGACAACACGGACGGATTGAACGCGACGGGCGCATGGGCGAATAGCGCTTCGATGCGCGCGCCATGAGATTGCGCGATGGCCTGCGCGTGTTCATCGAACGCGCCGAGCACGCGCGCGTCCGGATGGCGGAAGTCGACGGTGAAACTCACCGCCGACGGAATCGTGTTGATCGAATTCGGCGCGATGTTCCAGCGGCCGAACGTGACGCGCGTATCGGCGCGGCCGAGTTCATGGGCGATGGCATCGAGTTCCCGATGCAGCGCGATGGCGAGCGTCATCGCGTCGCGGCGCAGTGGCATCGGCGTGGTGCCCGCGTGGGCGGCAATGCCCTGCACATGGAACGCGTACCAGCGCACGCCCTGAATGCCGCTGACGACAGCGAGCGGCACCTCGGCCTTTTCGAGTTGCGGACCTTGTTCGATATGCAGTTCGACGAAGGCATGCGCGGCGTCTTGCTGCGCGCGCGGCGGCAGTTCGGGGAACGCGCTGACGTGGCGTTGCAGCGCCGCGCTCAGGGTTGTGCCTTCGGCGTCCTGCACGTGCGCATAACGCGCCATCCGCGACGGCTCCACGAAGGCGCTCGATCCCATCGCGCCCGGCGAGAAGCGCGTGCCTTCCTCGTTGGTCCAGATCGCGACTTCGAGTGGACGGCGCGTGGGCACGTTCGCATCGTTCAACGCGGCGAGCACTTCGAAGCCCGCAAGCACGCCGTAACATCCGTCGAGCTTGCCGCCGGCAGGTTGCGTGTCGATGTGGCTGCCGGTCATCACCGGCGCAAGTGCTGCGTCGCCCTCGCGGCGGAAAAACAGATTCGCGCACGCATCCACATGCACGCTGCAGCCGAGCGCACGCGCGCGGTCGATCAGAAAGCGCCGCGCTTCGATATCGCGTTCGCCGAGCGCGGGGCGGTCCACGCCGCCGTCATCGCGCGCGCCGAATGCAGCGAGGGCTTCGATCGATTCGAGCAGGCGCGCCGCGTTCACGAAATGCGCCACTTTTCTTGCGCTCACGATGTCACTCCTTCGCTCACGAAATCGAGGCTGCGTTCCAGCCACGGTTTGAGGAACTGCTGCAAGCGCGGTGTGCGCGTATTGCCGAACAGTTGCGCGGGCGGTCCGGCTTCGACGATTTTCCCGGCTTCCATGAACACGACCTTGTCGGAGATCTTCGCGGCGAAGCTCATCTCGTGCGTGACCATCACCATCGTCATGCCTTCCTGCGCGAGCGAACGGATCACGTTGAGTACTTCCTCGACGAGTTCGGGATCGAGCGCGGATGTGGGTTCGTCGAGCAGAATCACTTCGGGTTCGATGGCCAGCGCCCGCGCGATGCCCGCGCGCTGCTGCTGCCCGCCGCTCAGCCGCGCGCGGGATACGCGTCCGCCTTGTGCTCGAGACCGACACGCGTGAGCGCGGCCAACGCTTTCGTGCGCGCGTCGCGCCTGCTCATCTTCTTGGCGAGCACGAGCGGCGTCGCGACGTTGTCCAGCGCGTTCATGTGCGGCCAGAGATTGAATTGCTGGAAGACCATCGAAATAGGACGGCGCACGTCGGCGATGCTGGCTTCGCTGTCACGATCTTTCGCCGTGCGTCCTGTCGATCGATAGCCCAGCAACTGGCCTTTGATCCACACTTCGCCTTCGTCATAGGCTTCGAGAAAATTCATGCAGCGCAGCGCGGTGGTCTTGCCCGAACCGGACGGCCCGATCAGCGTGACGATCTCGCCGCGCATCACATCCAGGTCGATGCCCTTGAGCACGCGGTTCTCGCCGTAGGACTTGCCGACGGCGCGCAGCTTGAGTATCGGAAGGTCGCTCATGATGTCTTCTTCAGAAACGGAATGCGGGAAGTCGCGGCCTGCGCGATCAGCGACACGGCTTGCGTCAGCAGCCAGTAACATGCGATCAGCAGCGCATACGGACCGATATACGTGTAGCTCGATGCGACGATATCGCTGGCCGTCATCGTCAATTCGGGCACCGTGATGATCGACGCGACCGCACTCTCCTTGATGACGAGAATCGTCTGGTTCGCGATCAGCGGCGCCGCGAACGCGAGCGCCTGCGGCAGCTCGATGGAGCGGAACGCGTCTCGCCGGCTCACGCCGAAAGCGGCGGCGGCTTCGAGCTGACCGCGCGGAACGCTCGCCCATGCCGCGCGAAAAAGCTCCGCGAAATAAGCGCTCGAATAGAACGCGAGCGAAAGGATCGTGGCCTGCACGGCCGACAACGTCACGCCTAAAACCGGCAGCCCGAAGTACACGATCACGAGCTGCGACAGATAAGGCGTGCCGCGCACCAGCCACACGAACGCGCCATAGACGAGCGCGAACGGACGGCCGAACGCGAGCCGCATCGCGTTGATCGCGAAGCCCGCGACGATGCCGATGAAGGCCGCCAGCACGCTCACTTCGAGCGTGATGCCCATCGCTTCGATGAAGCGCGGAACGAGTGCGATGAAGTTGTTCATGCCGATGCCTCACGGACGCCGTGCCACACGCAGCGCGTACACATGACCCGCGCCCGCGAGCAGCGACGTGATTGCCAGATAGAACATCGCCGCCAGCGCGTACACTTCGAGCGGCCGATACGTCGATGACGAAAGCTGCTGTCCTACGCGCATCAGATCCGTTACGGATATCACCGACACCACCGCCGACGCCTTGACGATATCGATCATTTCGGAGACGAGCGCGGGCAGCGTCGCGCGCACGACTTGCGGCACTTCGATATGCCACAAGGTCTGACGCCGCGTGAGATTGAAGGTCGATGCCGCCTCGATCTGCCGCGGCGCGATGGAGCGAAAACCCGCGCCCAGAATCTGCGACTGATACGCGCCCGTGTTGAGCGACAGCCCGATCACGGCGGCAGCGAGCCCCGGTAACTCCAGCCCGAGCGCGGACGGCACGTAGTAGAACACCAGCAGTTGCGCGAGTACGGGCGTGCCGCGCAGCAGGCTCACATACACGCGCGCCGTGCCGCGCATCAGCCGGCTGTCGCTGACTGACATCGTGTAGACGAACACGCCGACGAAGAAGCCGCAGCCGACGGCAACCGCCGACAGCACCAGTGTCGTCAGCGCGCCGTCGAGCAGTTGCGGCAAGTAGCCGATGCAGCGCGTAAGCAGATCGGGACCGTTCATCGCGATGTCAGATAGACGGTGCGGGAAGCGTGGCCGGAACGTCCATCGTCGAGCCGAACCATTTCTCCTGAAGCTTCTTCATGGTGCCGTCGCTGTTCGCTCTCGCGATGCCATCGCTGAAGAGCTTGAGGAGGGCAGCGCTGTCGGCGTCCTTGCGTGCGACCCAGGCGAAGTAGCTCTTCGGACCGATGGTCTGCGGCAGCACCGCGAAAACGCCTGGACGCGACTTCAGCAATGGCCCGAGATTGGCGACGGACTGCGCGACGGCATCGAGCCGGCCGACGGCGAGGTCGGCATAGGCTTCGTCGAACGCGACGTATTGCTTGATCTGCTTGATGCCGGGACCGCCTGCTTCCTTCAGCTTCTTGTCGAGCGCCATGAGCGCCTGCAATTGTGCAGAGCCGGTCTGCGAGCCGACCACCTTGCCGTTCAGATCGTTCGGCGCTTTGATGGAGGTATCGGCGGAGCGGGTGAGTACGCCGGTGGTCGCGTCGGCGACGGGAACAGTGAAGGCGAAATGATCGGCGCGGTCCTTGTTGACGGTCACGGCCGTCACGACGAGGTCGAAGCGCTTTGCATCGAGACCGGGCAGCAGACCCTGGAAGGGCAGGTCGAGCTGCTTGACCTTCACATCGGGCAGAGACTTGAGGACGTAGGCCATCAGATCGGCGTCATAGCCGACGATCTTGCCGTTATCGACGTATTCGAAGGGCGCGTAACGCGCTTCCGTCGCGATCGTGATTTCCTTGTTCGATTTGATGCGGGCGAGCAGATCTTCCGCGTGCGCAAGCGACGGCGCGGCCGCGTTGAGCGCGAGCGCGCCCGTCAGTGCGGTCAGCAAATGGCGAAGACGTTTGTTCATGACACTTCCCTTGCGTATGGGCTATGTTGAAAGCAATCGGAATTACATTCAAGCAACTTGAATGTGCTTCATTAGGCATGAAGTGTGCCAACGCGGAGCGCCCGGACCTGCGGGGCTTCGTCTTCCGACATGCACTGAAAGGGGGGTGTAGAAGCGGGCGAATGCACCGCCGCGCACGGCGATGCACCGGTTTGAAGTATGAAGGGAGTGAATGCGAGAGTCAGTGGGATCCGCAATAGGGACGCAAGACGTCACACGAGCGACAGGGCGTCCGGCGGCCGCGGCTCAACCAGCAGCGGCGACATGGAGATGGACCCTCGATGCGTCGTGCGCAAGGGTTCGACTAGCAAGCTCGCAACGTTTCGTCAGTCTGGAGATTGCGAACTCGGGTACCCGGCGTACGATCGTACGTTCCGCGCGATCGACGCCCATCGTCCTGCTGCAAAATTGGCACTCGGCCTTACCGGTGCCGCGCAGATAAGGCGAGGGTTCGGCCCGATCTTCTTCGCCACGAGTTCGGAGTCTTCCAGCGGCGCAATGCGCAAGGCCAGATCGAGGCCTTGCCCGACGATATCGACCTGACGGTCGGAAAGATCGAGATCGATGCGCAGTTCCGGATTCGCTTCCAGCAATGCAGGCAGCATCGGCAGGACGACGGATTGCCCGAACCCGCTCGGCGCGGTCACGTGAAGCACCCCTGACGCCTTTCCCGGCAACGGGCTGAGTTCGGCGCGCGCGCCCGACTCCGCATCGGCCATCGCGGTGGCGAAAGGGACGAATGCCTCGCCCTCGACGGTCAGCGTGAGCGATCGCGTCGTCCGATGAAACAGCCGTACGCCGAGGTCTTCTTCTAGCGCGGCGATGCGACGCGATACCTACCCGTGCCTGCTGGCCGACCGACATTGAGCTGCCTCGCGTCCAGCGCCGCGCTAGAAGTTAGTAACTTAAACGAGCCGGCCAGCGGTACTGGAAGTGAATCATGGACATCTCCGGTCTTGACATGCGGCTTATTACGAGCAGCGAAGTTTTCTCAATGCGCCGTCAGTTGCCACCGCAACACCGGATACGTCGCGCCCGCCGGCATCGCCCAGACGCCTGAAGGACCGAAGCTCCACGACACGAAGCTCGCCGGATTGCTCATTTGCGCAGTGGTCAATCCGTTCGTCGGGGGCGGTGCCGTGCCGCCCTCGGCGAAATGCACCGCGTTAAGCTGATTCGTCGTTTCCTTGTTCCAGTACACGTCGTTGCGAATCGTCCCCGAGTTTTGCGTCGCGATGGCGCCGTTGACATCGGGCGTCGGTCTTTCACTCGACCGCCCGACGTTGAACGACTCTTCGATGACTCCGGTACTGGCGTTATATTCGACGAGTGCGCCGTCCCCGACTAGTCCACTGCATCATTGAAATGGCACCGGCCGAATTCGGCGCGATGGGTCGTCGTACTTCCATTTAATCGGCTTCGGATTCTTGTTGTGCTCGTGGATATAGCGCATCAGCTTACGGTCCAAGTCCTTCACAGTGGTGAAGACGCCTCGCGCGATCACATCACGTTGGATA
>NZ_JALQDV010000071.1:0-136941 GCF_023631045.1 Caballeronia sp. AZ7_KS35
GCGAGCACAATAAACATCCAAAGCCGATCAAGTGGAAGTATGACGATCCTTCACGTCGAATCCGCCAGGTGCCAAATTAATGACGCAGTCGACTAGTACGAACGTGCTCCGCGTCGCGTTTCCGCAGTGGTGCGAGACAACAACCTCTTGGGGCGTTCGATCTCCGAATGATCGACTCGAATATCTCACATAGACGACGCGCCATTGAAGCGGTCCAGCAGGAGCTAAATTAAGAACTTCGGCTTCTCAAGCCCGGAGATTCTCCTCGAGTAAGTCTTCTTCATATCGAATTGACGCATCACGCATCTCTCTCGAAAAATGCGTCGTTACTCGGTCTGCTGAACCCATTGACTCCGCCAAGCCGGCGCTTCAAAGGGATCAGAAAAATATTGTGTTTCGTGGAGAACCTTGCCGTTGCAGAACTCCATAATGCTTACCGTGTAAGCCGCATGCCCGTTATAAGTGATGGAGTATTCCGTGATCCATAGACTGCCCTCGCCTAGGATTCGCCTGACATCGAAACCTGCGGGCTTCCCTGGATGATGACTGCGCAGTGCCTGCAAATTCTTTCGCCCGAGGATTCGTTCACCTGACTGGGGATAGTCACAGATGGCATCGTCGTCGTAGATGTCATGTTCTGTATCGAGATCGCCGGCCGCCGACGCTTGCCAGTGCAGATTCAGGGCTTCACGAATTTTCTCTTCGTCCATGCAGTGCCTCCGGTATCAGTTAGGTTCATCGAGCCCTGATTCGCGGAATAAGCCCAGTGTTGCCCGACCCTCGACAGCTTTGCGATTCCACGCAATTGCTCAATGCCCGCTCGCCGATTCATTCGAAAGCAATGGCCACCGCTTTGCGCGGCGCGAACTCGAACGGCTCGATGCTCGGCTAGTCGGCCGAGGCGTCGAAGACGTCCGGCGTTCGGGGCTCAGCGCCTGGCACTGCGCGGCATCTGGCCGAGCTGGTGAAATACACTCAGCCAGTCCTCGAGATGCCATGTCTTCGCGATGCGGCCGTCGCGCACCTGATGAAACGAATGGATCGCGAAGCGCACCGGCTTGCTGGTCGCGGCGATGCCCATCAGCGGGCCGGACTGCGTCCCGCTCACTTCGGCGCGCACGCCCACCCGGTCGTCCTGCACCAGCATGTCCAGGATCTCAATGCGCAGGTCCGGCAGCGCGGTAGCCATGTCGGCGAAGATAGCGATCATCTGATCGGGGCCCGGCTTCCGGCCGGGCGGCTCGGGAACGTATTCCCAGTCTGGGGTGACGGCCTCGCGCAGCAACGCGATGTCGTGCGCGGCGAACGCGCGGTAAATGCGCTCTACCGCCTCGCGTTCGGTGTTCCCTGCATTCAGTGTCGCCGGCATGGTGCCTCCCGGGGGGACCAGTAGGAGTACTTTAGCGCAATGTGCTCGTGCTGTCCTTTAGCGTTCTCTGCGCGATGTCGTGCCACGCGACATAGGCGTGCGAGGCCGTCTTGAAAGGCGAGCGGCTTCGCGATGTCCACGTGAGCTGCCGTACGCGTCGGCCTGCTGCGTGAAAGCCGCATTGGGTCCGATATGAGCCTTGCGCCGTTTCGCGTCGAACTCACCAACCACCCACACAGTGACCATAATCGCCGCCGGTTTTCGACGCACCGTACGCCCATAGCGGGGCTGAGCGCCAGCCTTCCGAGCAAGTGCCGATGCGACCCGTTCCGAGCCGTCCACAAAGTTTTAGTGCATATTTATCAAGTCCCTTGGGTCGATAGGAGGCGACAAGGGACGTCGGGCGAACCCATCGCATAACGTCGGACCGATTCGCTCCGCCCCGGCCCCCAAAGAAGCAACAACTGTATGACGCGCTAAGCTACCCGCCATCGAGAGCACTGGCGGCATGGGGCAGAAGCGGGGAATGAGCCCGCTGCTTGAGTTGGAATTCTTGAGTCCGAACTCAAACCGCGCTGCACGATTCAGCGGGTGCGCGCCCAATACGCGAGGCCCGCGCACATGATCAGCAGGCTTCCCGTCGCGAAGAACACCGAATGCAACCCGAACCATACGCCAATCTGGCCGCCAATCAGTGGCCCTGTGACCTGCCCGCTAAACTGTGCCGATTGCAGATATCCGAGCAATTGTCCGCTTCGGTTCTCATCGACGGCGCTGCGCGCGAGCTTCGAGATAGACGGCAGCAGACCTGCGAGCGTCATGCCCATCAGCACCCTCAGCGCGGCGAGCTGCCACCACTGATGCACGAACGCTTGCGGGATCATCGCGATGCCAGTCAGCACGAGACATCCGACGATCACGTTCCAGCTTCCGATGCGATCCGCGAGCGCGCCGAGCCGCGCCGCCGTCAGCATGCTGCCAAGCGCGGAACACGCCATCACGACGCCCGCGATGCGCGCCACATGGTCTGCCGTCACGCCCAGACCGCCGATATACACGGTGATGATCGGCTCAATCGACATGTTCGCGAGCAGCACCATCATCGCGGTGGCGAGCAGCGCGGCCACAACGACGTAATTCGTGCGATGCGCCGACTTTGAAGCAGGATCCGCCGCGTGTTTCTTCGCATCGGCGGGATGGAAGTCTTCCTTCACGAGGACGATCGTGAGTAGCGCGGCCCCCGCGATCATTCCCGCGCCCGCGAAAAACGTCCCGCGTATGCCGATCAATCCTGGCAGCATGCCGCCGATGAGCGGCCCGGCGAGATTGCCCGCGAGCGCGCCCGTCGACAGAATGCCGAGCGCTGACCCTGCCCGCTCGCGCGGCGCCTGCGTGCCAATCATCACCGTCGACGCCGACGCGTAGCCGCCGATCAGACCGGCAAGCAGACGCAGCGCGACGAGTTGATGCACCGAATGCGCGACTCCTATCAACGACATCACGATGGCCATGCCGACCGCCGCGCGCACAAGCATCGGCTTGCGGCCGTAGCGATCGGCGAGACGTCCCCAGAGCGGCGCTGTGACGGCGGTGCCAAGAAACGTCGCGCTGAACGCGACGCCCGACCATTCGATCACCGCCGACTGCGAACTCACGCCGAGTTGCCGCACGTAGAGCGGCAGAAACGGCAGCAACATGCTGAGACTCACGAGCGTCGTGAACGAACCGAACACGCAGACTGCGAGATTGCGTCGCCAGTACTGGCCATTGCGTTCTGCATGGCCGAGGGCTCCCGAGGGTTGAACGACCTGGCTCATTTTGACCTCAACGCAGCGAAAAGATCCACGGCTAGGGCAATCGCGAGCGCCGCCGCGCCGATCACGAAAAGCAGGCGGTAATCGCCGCCACTGCTCGAAAACAGAAAGGAAAGACCGTATGCCGCGAGCGCCTGAAGGACCGCAAAGCCCGTCGCCGCGGTGCGCCATGCGCCCCTCTGCGCGGCCGAATGATGCGCGAGCAGCTCATTCACGCGCCCCAGCACGAGCGGCACGATGCCCGGCGTGAATGCACCGACCAGCACGCTCGACACCATCAGCAGGCTCGAACTCGACGACAGCGCGGGCAACGCGACCGCAACCAACTGGAGCAGATATGCGACCCGAAGCGCCGGCCCGAAACCCGCGCGATCCGCCAGATGACCGGCAAGCAGCGGCCCGGCGATCGCACCGAGCCCGTACAGCACCCAGAACTCCGCGCCTGCATCGACACCTTTGCCGAGACCGCGCGCGACGAAATCGACGAGAAAGATCATGTGCGGCACCAGACCGACTGCATTCAACGCGTACTCGACGAACAGCGCGCGCAATGCGGGCGGCGGCGCCTTGACGCTCGCTTGCTGCGCGGCGGGCGCCGGTGCATCCTGCGAGGGCCATCCATTCCACGCGACGATGGTCAGCAGCAACGAGACCACCGCGAGGCCCAGCCACGTCTGCGTCAGACCTTGTCGCAGCAATAACGGCACGATCGTCCCCGACGCCGCGATGCCCAGCCCGACGCCCGTGAAAATCGCCCCGCTCGCAAAGCCGCGACGCGAGGGCGCGACGTGCGCGATGATCGTCGGCGCGGCGAGCACCATCAGCGCGCCGCCAGAAATGCCGGACAGGAACCGCCACACGAAGAACCACAGAAACGACACCGGAAACGCGCACGCGACTAACGCAATGGTCGCGATGACCATCATCGCGCGCAAGACCGTAGCGGCACGCGCATGCCGCGCGAAGAAGCCCGCGGCCAGCGCGCCCGCAAGATAACCGCCGAGATTAGCCGCGCCGAGATAAGCGGCCGTCGACGCGGGAAACCAGTGCGCGCCGATGATCGCTGGCAAGAGCGGCGTATAGGCAAAACGCGCGAGCCCGATGCCGACGAGACTCGCGCTCGCCCCTGCGAGCATGCCGCGCCAGACCTGGAACGGCTCGGGTTCCGATGGGTTCAAGACTGCGTAACGCATACCCCCCTCCATCTTTGCCGGAGACGCGGCGTGCGCGCCTCGATGAAGGCCAGTCTATATTCGATCGCATCGAGAGAGAATCGATGCTGAAGGGAAGACAATCTTCCGCTATTCGATTGAATTGAGTTGCAGTTCCCTGAACCGACGCCGCAGGCGCGGCATAGCGAAATCGACGAACGCGCGTACTTTTGGCACCGACAGCCGTCCGTGCGGCGTCAGCAGATGCGCCGGCAACGGCCCGTGCTCGCTGTCGGACAGCACGATTTGCAACGTCCCGTCCTTTACTTCCTTGGCGACGTGATCGGAAAAGAGCCGTGTGAGGCCATTACCATCGACAGCGGACGCAACCGCCGCGCGCACCGTGTTGACGATGAAACGCGGCGCGAACTGCACGACTTGCGGAATCGTCGAGCCGCCTGCGGTGGGGAAGCTCCATGAATCGAGACCGAAGTGCGTCATCGAAATGATCTGATGCTGCCCAAGATCCGCGGGCTTTTCGATGCGCGGATGCTTCGCGAGATAGCCCGGTGACGCAGCCACGACGCGCCGCACTTCACCGACGGGAATCGCGACGAGCGTCGAGTCCGACAGATGCGCGATGCGCAACGCGACATCGATTCCTTCATCGATTAGGCTCACGGGCCGGTCGAGAAGTTGCAGACGCACCGACACGGCGGGAAAGCGCGCGATGAAGTCGTCGAGCAGCGGACGCAGCATATCTTCGCCCGCGGCGACGGGCGCGGTGATCGTCAGCAGCCCGCGCGGCGCGGCGCGTTCGTGCGCGATCAGCAAATCGGCTTCTTCGAGATCAGTGAGGATGCGGCGGCAAGCAACGGCATAACGTTCGCCGGCTTCGGACAGCTTGATGGTGCGAGTTGTGCGATGAAGCAGCGCCGTGCCCGTATGCGCCTCGAGAAAGGCGATCGCCCGGCTAACGGCTGCAGGCGAGCGGCCGAGACGCCGCCCCGCGCCCGCCAAGCTGCCTTCGTCGAGCGTGGCGATGAACACTTTCATCGCGTCTATTCGGTCCATGTCGGCTCGGCGCTTCGATTGATCGATGAAGCGCCCAGTCTACCGGAGGAAATCGCGCGGATAAAACCCGTCAGACCGTCATGTCACGTTGATGTTGCTCTTCGGCGCCTTCGACGATGGGGAGCCGTGACCTCGCGCGTTGCCGATAATACGGATGACTACCTTGTATCTCAATCGGAAAGTCTTGTCGGCGTGCACCGTGTTAGATTTGTCACAGTTGCGCCAATGACCTCGTCAACTCGCGGTCGGAAGTCATGCCGGTGGCCGCTCAGCTTTGCAGAGGCAAGGGCTTGCCGGAGCGAAATGCAAGCGAAGGGAACTTCTGCGTCGTTGGGCGGCAGCCAGCACACCAGGTCCCAGTGCGGCCTTGATCGGCCATTCTTCGAGAGACCTGGCGCCGTTTGAATGGCCGCTCCACTGAAAATTCCGCTCATCTGGGGATGCTCGCCGCGTTACGGCACCGCCTTGTCTGGGCTGGCTTGCCTTCGGCTGGCCTCAGTAGCGCCAGAAAATCGCAATTGCTATCCCGCCGAACAGCAGCCACTTCACGATGTAGTAGACGATCCGGTTCCATGCCTTCAGACGCTTGCCGACGAGCCGGATCGAATACAGATATTTGAACGCGCGATTCAGACCGCCGGTACGGTCACCCATCTCGTTCGGTGAGGTAGCCGCGCGCATCAGGAAGCCGCCTACCGCGTGGTTGAACGCCTGCGCCCATCGGTATTTCATCGGCCGCTCGATGTCACAGAGTAGGATGATGCGGTCCTTGTCCGTTTTGTTTTCGGCCCAGTGCAGATAGGTTTCGTCGAAAACGACTTCCTCGCCGTCGCGCCACGAATAGCGCTGGCCGTCGACGATGATCGCGCAGTTGTCGTCGTTCGGCGTCACGAGTCCCAGGTGATAGCGCAGCGATCCCGCGTATGGATCGCGGTGCAGCGTGAGCACGCCGCCGGGCGGCAGCATGGCGAACATCGCCGCCTTTAGCATCAGAGAATCACTTGTCCATTGCTAGGGCGTCCACGAAGGACCGCATACCTTTGTTCGAAACATCTTTCCTTATAGTCCAGACACAGGCGAAAGCGTCGACGTAGCGGTCACCTTCCTCGATCCCGGCGCCTCAATGCCCTCAAATTAGCAGGCGCGCCTAGAGGTGGACCAATCACTCCAGGGCAGCGCGCTGCATTGGTGCGACAGTTCAAGCGCTGCCTTCACTCGTTTCCTGCGATCGGCGAAGTCGTAAAATTGTCTGTCGTGATGTGTTCAAGGCGCGGGCAACTTCCGAGACCGTGCTTCCTGCTGCCAACGCTGCGAGCGCCTCACGCTGTAATTCCGCGCTCAGCGAACAGGGGCGCCCTAGTTTCGCTCCAAGGTCACTCAACCGCCGAGAGGCGTCTCTCGCTCGTATTGTTCGGATCTTTCGATCCGTGTCTGCAACCAAAATGAGCGCGGCGATTAACGTTTCGTGTCGAACGATCGTCCATCCTGCAACTGTCCGGCTAAGGCAGGCAACCGCCGCGCCTTTTTCCGCGATCGTCCGTAAGGTAGCGAGAACATCGGAGTAGCCGTTGCCAAGGGACGCCAGATCGAAAACGACAACCATGTCGTTCGGCCATAGTCGATCAATGACACATCGCAAGGTCGGCCTTTCGCGCGCTGGGGTCGTCACTGACGAAGCGCCCACGAATACATCATCGCAAACTTCGAGGTCGACAGCGCGTAGGGCTTGGGCCGCATACTCGTGGCCGACACTTCCCTCATTCCGGAACACAACGATCATGTCATTGTTGATCAAAGACGCAGCACAATCTCAGTCGGGCCCGTCGGCCCGCGACCGCTCCCGCACGACGCCATCAGCGGCAGGAAGAAGCCGCACTTGCATGTCAGGACCTAACGACCGCGCTAAGGCGAGCGCCTCCTGCTCCGTATGCGCCGTCGTGATACGGACCCCCACGGGCGACGGAAATTCGACCTGCCAGCCGCCACCGGTGCGCGGTCGGACAATTATTTCGGCTTCGTCAGCGCCCTCTCGCGTCAGCATTCGAACTCCCGCCGATGTAATTCCGTTAAAAACATTTTAGTACGTTTCCGGAAGGCGTCTAATACGGACGCCCCGTGTTTCGGCCGTTACGTCAAAAATGTGCCTTTGGTCAACGTATGCGGTTCGCAATGAAAACTCGACCTTCGCCATGATTGCGACGATCGCAGCGCATCAAGCAGCGCCGAACGGTAACCCTGATCTTCACTTTTTTACTTTCGACGTGGACGGAGGTGGAATCTTGCGTTCGCATCAAGTGTCGGTGCGCACCGCTCGAGTTCTCGCCCGCGAACTTGCCAGCCGCACGGCGCTTGACGAACTGATGCGGGCGATCGTCACGGCCGAGCCAAAGACGTACGATGCGCTGGTCGGTCGCCAGTTCAAGGATCTCTGATGAGAGAGAGCAAATTCAGCCTGATTCTTCAAGCGTGCTTTTCCCCAATTCGTGGGATGCGGCCACTCGGTGGACCGAAATGTTGACTCTCTTCGGTTCGCTCCGTTTCAGTAGCCGATTTTCGGAGCTCCGTAGTTAGGCGGCATCGATCGAACTTGTCCAGCAGGGGAACTCGCTCCCCGGTATTGCTACGTAGAGATGAACCTCGCCAAACGTCCGCACGGGGCCGACGAGCGCGCACCAATGCGGCGGTTTTTTAAAGACTACCCGTCATTCGAACGACCACCGTATGGCCGATGCCAATGGCCGGAATTGGCCGTTTGTTCGCGTTGGGACGCATCGCTCCAGCTCACGTTGAGGACTTGAAGATCCGCTTCGGAGACCGTTCATCGAGCTGGCGCTCTCGGCCACAAACCGACGTTCGACGTGTGAGGCGGGATTGCTGACAATTCGGCCAGCCCGAGGGAGAATCGACGGCCTCGTGCGTAAGTGCCGGTCGGCGCGTTGCACCGTTCTTCCTTCCACGGTAGGGATCAAGATTGTCTTTGCTTAACTTTGTGTCGCTTCCCTTCACGCTACTCAATCGCGGTCAACTTGGCGGCGCAGGCGTGCTTTTCTTCTTCTACGCGGTCGTCATTGCCTGCATCGCCAGAACATTGTTCGAGATTGCCAATTTTGCTGGCGTGAAAGCACAGACGGGAAGCGCAACGGTCATAGCTAAGCGAACTGTGCCGGCGCATTGGGAGTGGCAATCTCGTGGACGATTTTTAACGCGTGCCTATGTGGAGGAATACGAGGTCTTGGATTTAATTATCAATGGTCGGACAGCGAAGTATCGACCGATTCCGTGGATCATGGAGCGCACAACTACGAACTCGACGGAGCCAGTTCAGTTCAAAGCTGCGCGATTCAATAACAAATTGCAGATCATAAAGTTCAAGTACCTTTAGCGCTCTGCGGGCCGTTGGCCGGCCGGATCAACCGTCTTCGAACGGCTGCTCTTGAGAGAGCCGAAAGTCCGCTCCGGGTCGGCAACAGCCGGTGGCGGCTCGACACATCGGCGTCTGCGCGGCTACGTGGCGGAACGCAGATAGGCGTCCAGTATCTCCAAATGCATTTCGCAGATTTTCTGCCGATCAGACCGGTGCGCATAATCGCGACCGGTGAACGTGTTGATCGTGAAGCGGTTCGAAGCGATGTAGTAGCCCATCCCAACTAGCGTGACATAAAAGTCCAACGGGTCGATTCCGCTACGAAACTGCCCTGCATCGGCTCCGCGCGCAAGAATCGACCTGACGACATCAACCACTGGCGAAATTGTCTCGCTAAGTTTTTGTGAAGTCTTCAGGTACCGGCCCTGATGCAGGTTCTCGTTGTTGATCAAGCCAAGCCATTCAGGGTTGTCCCAAAAGTGCGCCCAGATCGACCTGGCGAGCGTTGCCATCGCCTCGCGAGGTGGCAGGCCGCTTAGGTCGAGCTCGCTCTCTTTCTTCGCATAATCCGCGTACATGGACTCCAATACGGCGACGTAGAGAAGCTCCATACTGCCGAAGTAGTAGTACAGCATTCGTTCGTTCGTACCCGCGACCTGGGCAATTGCGTCGGTCCGCGCGCCGGCTAGAATGCGGCGGCGGGTCCCCTCGGGGTCACGCTTGATTACTGGCTTCGGCGGTTTGCTGTCCATTTTTTGTCGGTAAAGTTTGCGGCGGCATATGGCTGCTCGACAGCATTATGAACGCCACATCGCACCCTAGATCGGTTTGCCGCCTTGCCTTGACTTCGCTGGCCGCTCCGTAGGCTCGGTAGTGAGGCGTGACGATAGTGTCGCGGCAGCTAACGGAGCGAGCATGGCGTATCTAGGTCAATTCAGAGACATCGTCTACGCGAATGAGAAACGAGAGCCTCGCGTCGCAACTTACCGCTTGGTGCTACTTGAAGAAGAGCCTACAGCTGCTGTTGTGATCCATCTGCATCGTAAGCACCACGCAGGAGGCGTGCGCCTCGCGAGAGAAAAAGAACTCGACGTCGTCATCGGACGCATTGTCGGCCAAGAGCTTCGTGGCATTCGCGTGGACCGCACGCGCGTAGTGGTGGAAACAGACCGGGGATTCACCGAATACTCGCTCGACTTCAACGCGGCTGACCTGCCGTCCAGTCGACCATCTGGCGAACCTTGGAAACCGCCGGTCGTCGCCGTAGAGTCGCGTGACATCGTCGGCGGCAGCCTGCCCGTTTTCGTAGACCTGGCAAGTGCGCGCCCCGTCGACGCGGGGCTGTTGCAGGTGCTCAAACGCCGGTCCTGATGAAGGCTTTTTCGGCAAACCCTTAAGAATCTCGCCGGTTTGGCCGCTATGACGTCTTCTACCGCCGAAATTATTTTAGGAGAGAGGATCTGCTGTGCCGCCGAGATGTATACAAGCAGGAAACGAGATAAGCCTCGCGCTTTTGGACATTGAATTTGACGTATTCGAGCAGTACAAGACGAAAGAAGACCGCATTCAGGCACGTCGCGACGTCCATGAGCACGTGCGGCAAAAGTACGGCTTGGCGAGCGCTCGCGAAGCCGTTCGCTGTCGGGAGATTAGCGCGTTGGTCGCGAACCGACCCGCGATGATCCATCTCTTCGACTATGACGAACTGAAGGCGATGGTGATGCTCAGGGTGAAGCCGACACTCGTTGACCAGTTCATCGCAGCAAAACGAAGGGCGTCGTCGTTTGGCTTACCGGATATTCTTGGGTTGGCTCTCCATGCGAAAGAGCGTCACGATTGGGGCTGGGACTAGGAGCGTCGATGCAACGATATGCGGTCGGAGAATGGGAATCGCTGTGGGCCAGTGACCCCTACATGAAGCACCGGTTCGTGCTCGATCTTGAGTCGCGCACCGTAATAGCCGGCGAAGACCGCGTCCGACGTCACTGGTTGTCGATGCGTCTTGAGCACGTCTCCTATATGCAGCAACTTCTCGATGAAACGTTCGATTCGATATGGGACGAGCCAGAAGAATTCTGGCTTTGTTTGTCAGGACTGGATTCCATCATGGGCGACAAAAGCGTGGCCGTGGCCCCTACTGCCCGAGGTCCAGGACGTCGAGAAGATGCTGGACAGTTCAGACCTGCCCGTCGAGCGCGACGAGCACGGCTGCATCATCTTTCCGCCGCGCTTCATCGCCGACGGACGCAAGTAGCAACAGCGAGCGTGGCGGCCGCGCCGGCACCGGTCGGTCGAACTTGGGGCAAACTGCTTCTTTTCGTTGGAAGAGCGATCGGTGGCCAAGGCATACAAACCCACGGCGGAACAGGAAGCCGTCGTCGAAGCCGCAAAAGGTGGTGGCGATCTGAAGGTCAAAGCGTATGCGGGCGCAGGCAAGACTTCGACGCTTCGGCTCGTCGCCCAGCAGCTCACTGGCCAGCGCGGTAGCTATCTGGCGTTCAATAAGGAGATCGCGGACTCGGCGCGCCGCGGCTTTCCGGCGAACGTCTCAGCCCGCACCGTCCATTCGCTCGCCTACGCTAGCACCCCCGCGAGGCTGACCGCGCGCATCAATCGGCCGTCCGAGCCGCCGCACGAACTGGCCGCGCGATATGGGTTCGGTCCTATCGAGGTGCCGACCATCACGGGAAAGAATGCGGAAGTCGCGCCCTTCGAGATCGGCCGGATGATTGCTGACGCTCTCGGCCGCTTTTGTCGGTCCGCTGACGATACGCCACAGCCCTTCCACATACCGGTCGATGAAAAGATCCGCGACGACGCGGCCGACTGGCTGCGCGAGCAGCTCGCGCCCAGCGTTGGGCGGTTGTGGGCGGAAAGCATCAACCCGCGTGGGCTGAAGGCGATACAGCCAGACGTTTCTCTGAAGGTGTGGGGCCAGTCCAATCCGCGCATCGACGCCGACTTCATCTTGTTCGACGAAGCCCAGGATAGCGACGGCATCATGCTATCCGTCCTCTCTAAGCAACGGCACGCGCAGACGATCTATGTGGGCGACCCATACCAGCAGATCTACGAGTGGCGCGGCGCAGTCAACGCGATGGCGCAGATCGCTGCGTCAGAGCGGCAGCTGACCGAATCGTTCCGCTTTGGGCCGACCTTCGCAGGACTCGCGAGTTGCGTGCTTGCGCTACTTGGAGAGAGCACACCGATCCGAGGCCAGCCGACCATCGGCTCGATCATGGTCGAAGATCCGTCAGTGCAGCCGCCCGTGGACGCAGTGCTTTGCCGGAAGAACGCGACGGCAATCTGGCAGTTCGCGGCGGGCATTGAGATGGGGCACCGACCGGCGCTTCGCATGAACCCCAGCGAGATCATTGCCTTTGCGGACGGCGCCGATCAGTTGCTCAACGGAAGGCGAGCTTTCCGGCCAACAGCCCTATCGCTCTTCGAAAACTGGAAAGAAGCGCAGGCTTTCGCGCGCAGCGCAGTCGGACGCGACTTGCTGCCTGTCGTTGAGATCATCGACGATCGCGGCACGGATTACTTGCGCGCGCTCGCTCAACGTCAGACGCCCGAAGGCCAAGCTGACTATGTCATCTCGACCATCCATCGGGCGAAAGGACTGGAATGGAAGCGGGTGCGGATCGTCAACGACTTCCGCTTCAAGATGGTCGATGGGCGGCTGACGTTGGACGAGGACGAGATGCGGCTGCTGTATGTGGCGCTCACGCGCGCGCAACACGTGCTCGACATCTCCGATGTTCGCGACGAGTTGCTTCGGCTTTTCAACGTGCCGAAGACGACTCGCGGATAACGGGTCAGGCCGCGTGTCGCCGTAAAGCGGCACGGGCTCGAACCGACTTCGCTGCGGCCCGGATCTAGCTGCGCGAACGTGCGGGGCGCTTCATTTGAAGGAGCTCCATCACCTCCTCTCGATCACCGGTCGACGAAATGGGAATCGTGAGCCACTTTCCGTCTGGATGTGTCGGCGCGTCGTCATAGAGCTTGAGCAACTGTGTGCTCCAGAAGTAACGGCGCTCCTCAAACTTGTCTCGCTCAGCTCGCCCGAGGACAACCAAGACCGAAAGCTGCCCATACCCCGGCAGTAAGGTACAGAACGCCTTCGTCCTCCTGTAGCGCAGTGACCACCTGCTGTCGCTTCGGCCACCCCGGGCGTGCTCACAAAGAATGTGAGAGTGATCAAATAGGTCACGGCCGACATCGCCGCTCCTAACGCGGAGAAAAGCGGCCAAAACGCTCCAACGATCAGCGCGCCAGCCGTTGACAGTTCGACGACCCCTATTACATAGCTCGCACCTCGAACTCTGAATAGGGCATGCAGCCAACTCATAATTGGGCTATTGGCGATAAATGGAGCGATCCCGTTCGCTTCGTAAGCGGTAAACTTCATCCCGCCAAACCAAATAAAAACAAGGACAAGCGCCCATCTCAATAGGCTTAAACCATAATCCGTGCCGACCCCCTTCTCTGCTATCCGAAACTGATATCGATCTCGCTGGATGCTCATTTTGCTGCTCCATGTGAATGTTTATGGGACCGAGAGACAACTTATCGCCGCAAAATTTCCGCTCTTAGGGTAACGACTTTCGATACTGAATAAAGCCTGAACGATCACCGATTTCGTCGTAGAGGCGCCTGGCGGCGTAATTCGTCTTGTGCGTCAGCCAAGACACGCGAGATGTTCCGCGCCGTTTCGCGTCGGCATAAACATGTTCGATTAGGGCACGGCCTATACCGCCGCCGCGTGCATCGGGTGCAACGAATAAATCTTGAAGATAGCAATAGTCGTCGAGTGTCCAGGTGGACCGATGGTAGACCCAATGAACAAGCCCGAATGCATGGCCGCCCAATATTGCAATTGCTGCATTTTGCCGAAAACGCTGCATTTAGGTTGACTCTCTGATGTCAGCGATCATTTTTCAATCTGTCCAAGACCGTACTTCTCATAGTAGATAGCTGCGATCTCCTCCTGGGTGCGAGGGGGATCGGCATAAACATGCGCCGGAGACAGCAGTGGCGTAATGGAAATAGCCTCTATTTTCACGACGTGATTCACGGGATACTCATGGCCGTTGGGCGCCTTCACCCACTCGGCAATGGCCATGTACTCTGGATTGTCTGCCGAGAGTATCAGCGCCCGGCCTTTGAAGCGATAATCGCGCCTTTGGAAGATGTCGACCACGTTGATCTCGACGGCGGGATTCCGTTTCATGTTTCGGATCGTCCTGGGCGATGCGATATCGGCAAAATAGAGCGTTCCGTTTCGCACGATCAACGAAGCTTTTGGCGAGAGGTTGGGCGTTCCGTCTTCGTTCACCGTTGCGACAAACGACAGTATCGCCTTTCTGATGATCGACTCTGCGTCGGCTCTAATGGCAGTCATGGGATGACCTCCGTTGTAGATGGACGGCTCAGCCTTGGCCCTATCGGCCGGGTTACCGTCGCACGCTTTGTCTGCTAGCTATCTGACCGGCGTGGTCAATGCCTGCTCGCTGGTGTCCACGACGAACACGGCAAGTAACTTGGCTGGTTTGGTCCTCGCATTCCGACTGATCGAATGGACTGCGCCCGGCGGTTCCGACCAGCTTTCTCCCGCCCGATAGGTACGCGTCTCACCGTCGTTCACCTTTGACTCGATCGCACCGTCGATCACATAGGCGTAAATGAAGGCCGATTTTGCGTGTGTATGAGGGCGAGAGGCCGCCCCCGGCGCGTATTCCACTACAACGGCGACTAGTGACTTTCCCGGAATATTGGGAACGGCCGCTTTGAAATTCTCAGTGACGGTTTCCTTTCCGTCGACATGAGCAGAAGCGGGGCTCGTCATTGCAACTGCGGTCCCTAGCCAAGCCGCGATGAGAATGCTTTTGATGTTCACGGGCTTCTCCTTTTTGGATTCCGATGCGTCCTGTGTCATCGTTCGCGAGCGGCCCTGTGCTTCACAACGCGGCCACGTTCAAACCGCGCTGCACCGCTGGCCGAGCGAGACCTTGGTCCAACCAACGCTGCACGTGCGTGAATCGATCGAAGCCGACGAGTTCCCGGGCTTCATAGAAGCCAATTAGGTTGCGCACCCAGCCAAGCAGTGAGATGTCGGCGATACTGTATTCGGGGCCCATTACCCATGCCCGCTCTGAGAGGCGTTTGTTGAGGACACCGAGCAGACGCGCCGATTCAGCCGCGTATCGGTCGCGCGGGCGCTTATCTTCGTAGGCCTTGCCGGCAAACTTGTTGAAGAATCCGACCTGACCGAACATCGGCCCTACACCACCCATTTGCCACATCACCCACTGAATCGTTTCGTAGCGAGAAGCCGAATCAGCGGACAGAAGTTGCCCGGTCTTTTCGGCAAGGTAGAGCAGGATGGCACCGGACTCGAACAACGCGAGCGGCCGGCCACCAGGGCCGTTGGGATCGATGATCGCCGGAATCTTGCCATTGGGATTGAGTGCAAGGAATGCAGGATCGTGATTCTCGTTAGCCAGGATGTCGATGCGATGTGCTTCATAGGCAAGCCCCGTCTCCTCTAGCATGATTCCGACTTTTACGCCGTTGGGCGTGGGTAAGGAGAAGAGTTGCAACCGATCGGGGTACGTCGCCGGCCACCGCGCGAAAACAGGATGATGAGTTTTCATTTGCTTCTCTTACGCACGAACCGTTACTATCGTTTTGCCGCTGATCCGACGATTGCCGTTGAAGGTGGCGACGGCATCCTCGAGGGTCGTGACCTGACCGATGTTTGTTCTTAGTCGACCGTCTCTTACTCGCTGGACGATCTCGTTCAACTGGTATTGATCCGACTCAACAACGAAGTCAACCGCGACGCCATTGTTTGGGGGGGCCTCGATCGGCCCGACGACGGAGACGAGCGTCCCTCCAGCTCGCACAAGGCTCGCGGAGCGCTTCCCGATGTCACCGCCAATGACATCGAAAACCAAATCAACCTCACCAACGTCCTCCAGCCTGTCATTGGCAAGGTCCACGAACTCGTGCGCGCCAAACTCAAGTGACTTTTCGCGATCAGCGGCACGGCCAGTACCGATGACAAAAGCGCCCGCTTCCCCGAGCGAGTTGTGTGACCATCGTCCCAACCGCCCCTGCCGCGCCATGGGCCAGCACGCGTTGTCCGGCCCGCAGCCGCCCGTGCACGAACAGCCCCTGCCATGCCGTAAGTCCGGAAATGGGGAGGCTGGCGCCAACGGTAAAGTCGACGTCGCCGGGTAGCGGCGCGAGGTTGCGTGCCTCGATTGCGACATACTCGGCGAGTGTGCCGTCCCGGTACCAATCGGTGAGACCAAACACCCGCTGCTCCAGCGATAGGCCCGTGGTCCCATAGCCGATTTCTGTCACGACCCCGGCCAATTCGTGGCCGGGGATAGACGGGGTCCGGTTGATCCCGAGACGATCGGCCCACGTCGAGGGCCACGTCAGTTCGGTCCCGACGAAGCCCGATGCGCGTACCTGAACAACCACATCGTTAATTGCCGGCTGGGGCTGAGGCCGCTCAGCGAGCCTCATCCCAGGAATGCCCGCAGCTTGATCCGTCACAACGACCGCCTTCATGCCAAGCTCCTCTCCAAATGCGAACCGTCCTAGATCGCGCCAGCGGGCGCGACAGGGGGAAAGTCCTTCTCGGGATCGAACACGTTATTGAAGAAGTTTGTCAGGGAATACATAGCCACGAGCGCAACGATCTCCATCAAATTCGCGTCTGTGTAGCCCGCATCGCGGACCGCCTTCAGATCGTCGTCGCTGACGTGACCTCTGCTCTCAATGACCTTGCGCGCAAAATGGACGGCGGCGTCCCGCTTCAGGTCGGCGGCATGCCCTTTTCGAGCGAGCACGATCTCCTCGGACGGCAACTTCGCCATATGTTCGGCCGTGAAGCTATGAACGCTCAGGCAATAGTTGCGGCCGTTCACCTCCGAGACCGCCAGGCCGATGCTGTCGCGCGTCTTGACATCGAGCACCTTGCTCAGCGAGCCCAACAAAGTTGCCCAAGCGTTGAACGTGACTGGACTTTGGGCGAAGCTCGCCATCATATTCGGGGTGAACCCAATGTTCTTCGTGAACGCGTCGAGCGTCGGCTTCGATGCATCGGGTACTTCATTGGCACGCAATATAGTAGTCCTTGACATGATGCACTCCATGTTAGCTGGTTGTACGACAATGAGTCGTCGGAAAAATGTCCTTCGATTAGTTCTTCACCGCGGACCGCTCGAACGCGCCGCGTACGTAATACAGGCTTACTGTGTGGCGTAATCGCTTCATTGTGGGCTTGTCCATCGGCGACGTGAGGGGCACCGCGCGTCTATACGAGGTCCAACACCTCGTCCACCGGGCGACGAGGCTTCTGCGCCCAGTTCCCTGCTCGTTCCGGTCCCACAGCCAGCAACAGCACCGGTACTTCGTCCTGCGCAAGTCCGAACTCCCGGTGCACCGCGTCTGCATCGAACCCGATCATCGGCGTTGAGCCGAGCCCCATTGAGCGTGCCGCGTAGATGATTGCCGACGCGCCAAACGTGGCGGTTCGTACAGCCTCGTCGCGCCGACGCTGCGGATAAGCCATGTAAAGTTCGCGCGCGGGGTTCTCCCAATCCGACACCATCGCCGCGGGCATGACCCCTGCCTTCACAAGGGGGTCCAGACGCTCAGGGATGACACTGGTGTCGACGAGCTGGCCGACCACGATAAAAGTGACCGCGGCATCGGTTACTGCGGGCTGGCTCCATGCGATCGGGCTGAGCCGGGCTTTCGCTTCCGGCGTGCGCACCGCGATGAAGCGCCAATTTTGCAAGTGAAAGGAAGTCGGCGCACTTGTACCAATCCGCAGAGTGCCCGCATTCAGACTTGCTTGCGCGTCCAACACTGCGGCTAACGACGCGGGCACAAGATGGCCCAACGCGGCGTAGGTGTTCGAAACACGGCCACCAGAAACTTTCTTTACGCGCGCATAGACGTCAGCAGTTGCGCCCGTGGCGGTGTCAATGGCAGGAATGGCTATTCGGCTCATCGTGCGTGGCTGTCATCAGGTGGTTCGGAGCCTCTACTCTAGGCCTTCGAATGCAGAATCTCGAGACGTGTTTTACTCAAAAACGTATCCAAAAGGATCAAGCCAACGCGTGACGCTCTTGCCCCCTTCGCGTCTATTGGCTCGCGCGTGCGAGGCGGCGCCAGTGTCCTGGAGTCATGCCGATTCGCTCCGCGAAGAGACGTCGGAAAGACGAGACTGATTGATATCCCACCGACTCTGCGACGGCTTCCGTCGAGATCGCCGGCTTCTTGAGTTCGTTAGCCGCCAGGCCCATGCGTACATCAGTTAGAAAATCGATGGCCGAGCGCCCAAGTGTCTCCTGAAAGTGCCGCATGAACGTCGCGCGCGACATGCTGCACAACGCGGCAAGGTCGGGCAAAGTCCAAGGGCGTGCGGGCTCAGTCAACATCGCGGAGATAGCTGGGGCGAGCCGTGGATGGCCGGCGAGCGCCAACAGCCCCGTCGGTGCTCGGTCCGACTTGCTCGCCTCACGCAAGACGAGCGTAAAGAGTGCGCAACTGAGCGCGTTCAGCATGGCGTATGCGCCCACGTCCTCGCAGCTACGCTCGTCGCGCATAAGCTCGACGAAGTGCGCAAGGCGGCTTCGAGTCGGCGAACTGCCCGGCACTTCATCCATTGCCCGCACCACGAGATTGATAGGCAAGTAATTGCGCACCAGCCGATCATGAGGTGGTCCGATAAAGAACCGCCCGCACAGCATGTCCAAAGCTTCGCCGTTGGCGTCGTTCTCGCTGTATATCAGTCCGGAGGCGCCTTCCCTTTCTCGCGTGGGTCCGGGCGTCTGCCCACTGCCGTCATGTAGTACGTGCGCCGACCCGTGCGGCAGCAGAACGATATCGCCGGCCTCGAGCTCCATAGTCGTGCCTGCACCGTGGTCCTCGATGATGGCGCGGCCCTTCAGGACGACGTGATAGGGGATCTCGGCCGCCGCGCACTGCGCCCACGCGACACGCCAGGGCGCGCCATAGGCACACCGCACCTCCGGACGGCCGGTGACGGTGATCATTTGCAGCAGGCGACTCAGCCAGTCGACGTGCGACATAGGACTCCGTCAGGACGTTGAGATCAAGAACATTCGAGAACCCATCGGGCTTCTGTGCCACCACAGGTGCAGACGGAGCTGTCCGCCCGCCGTATTGCTGGCAGAAAAATGCGGGTTTTAGCGTCCGGCGCTTTGCCCGCCATCAACATGGAGAATCTCGCCGGTGATGAACGGTGCTGCATCCAGAAAGAGAACCGCCTCAGCGATATCGTTCATCTCGCCTATGTGGCCAAGCGGATTCAAGTCTCCAAGCACAGCATGCGCCTCCGCCGCGTGCATGGGTGACCTGATGATTCCGGGCGCAACGGCGTTGACCCGAATCCCTTTCCTCGCGTACTCGATCGCAAGAGACTTCGTCGCAGCATTTATTCCGCCCTTCGTCAGAGCCGCTAGTGCCGAGTAGACGCCGCTGTACGCTGTGTCAGCGATGCTTGCCGTGACGCTCACGACGTGGCCGCTCGACTGCTGCTGCATCTGAGCAATGGCAAGCTGCGTGATGTGAAAAAACCCCGCGACGTTTGCGTTCACTACGGCGTTGTAACCGGACGTTGAATGTTCGGTGAACGGCCTTCCGATGTAGATCCCGGCGTTGTTCACAAGCGTATCGATTCGGCCGAACCGTGCGACGCCTTCAGAAACAACCCGTTGCGCGGTCGCAGGGCAACCGATGTCGCCAGCTACCGTTAGCACGTCCGGATCATCCGAGGGCTTAATCGAGCGCGAAGTCGCGACAATGGCATAACCGAGCTTGCGGAACGCAAGAACGATCGCCGCCCCGATTCCTTGCGACGCGCCGGTAACGATGACAACCTTTGCTGGGGTGCTCATACTTGAGTAATTCCTACGATGTTGAATTCTCGAAAACGCTGGACACCGCGGAAGCTAAAATCATCCGATTGCGAATGATCGGTAACTGCGAGCCGTATGCGCGTGGACGAAACACCGTATCCCCACGGCGAATGCGCGCACCGGAAAGCGCACAGATTGCATCAGTGCGGGCTGAACACATGCCCCATAACGGGTTTGCGTAGTGACCAAAACACGGGTCGCTCCAGCGTACGCTGATGGTTGAGGACGACAGCTTTTCGACGATCGATAGGTGCAACGGCGGGCGTTCGTCATCCATAAGCCGGGTAGCGCTCATATCAAGGTTTGCCGTTTGCGGCCTACCGTCACTGACTTGCCGACATGCCAACGCGGTCACGCAGGAGGCCAACCATCGTCGGTTCGATGGTAGCGATCAGCGAACTACGCAACTGTGCCGCGCGCGCGTCGTCGAGAAAGGCCGTGCCCTCGAACGGCAGGTAGTAGACGGTCTGTATGCCGATGCAGTTCAGTACGGCAGACAAATAGGGCGTAAGGAAGTCCGGCTGATTGGATCCTTCGGCCATAAACACACCGCCCGAAGCTATGCCGACGAAAACCGGACGGTCCCGCAGCAGCCCAACTTTGCCAGCAGGGGTCGACCTCATCGTGCGACCGACACGAAGAATCTGATCGATCCACGCCTTAAGGACGGATGGAACCGTGAAGTTATTCATCGGCGTTCCATTTACGATAAGGTCGGCGTTCTCGACCTCTTCGATGAGTTGTTCGGCGAGACGGAGAGCGTCGGCGCAGCGGCCTTCAGCGGCCAACGATGCGGGCGTAGCGAGCGTCGCGGCATAGGCTGCGTCGGAATGAGGTATCGGTTCGAATCCCAAATCCCTGCGCCGTATTTGCGCTTCCGGGATGAACTCAAGAAGCTTGGAGACGATGCCCGCCGATAGTCGTCGACTGCACGATTCCGGTCGAGGGCTGCAATCGATGTGCAGTATTTCCATACCTATCTCTCGGTGCGCTTCAGCGTCAATAGCGGTGTGAATGCGTGAGGACGAACGACTGGCACGTCAAACTGCGCCTGGACATAGGCGCGGCAGGAATAGCACGGCCGGCGATAAGCCAATTCATATTCGGCAATCTGCGTCTTGAACTCACATTTTGCGTCGCTTGGGTGCGAGAATTCTGTACCAAGGACGGTGCGAACAAAAGCACCAAGACAATCTATTTTGTGTGTACCAAGACCGTGGACCCAGACTTTCGCATCGAACTCGACCGAGCAGCCAAGCTGCCGCTGGCAGAACAAATTCGCCGAAGCATTACAAAGGCCATAGAGTCAGGCATTCTTGCGCCGGGCACACGGCTACCGTCGTGGCAGGATCTAGCCGCACAACTCGGTGTGGCACGCGGCACCGTTCAGGCGGCATATGAACGGTTGTCGGATAGCCAGATGATTGAGACATTTGGCGCAGGAGGCACTCGCGTCGCGCCTCGACCGTACCTAGTAACAGCGCAGCCGAAAGCGCCCCTGCTCGGTCCGTTCATAAAGTCTTACGGGGAGATGATGGCTGGGCCGTCGATCTTCCAACTCGGGGTGCCGGCATTCGAAGGCCTTCCGGAAAAGCTGTTTTCGCGGGCGCGTTCCTCGAATGTGCTGAAAACGGAATGTCGCCTATCGTCGCTGTTGTATCCGGACCCGCGAGGTGAGCTCGAGCTGCGAAGGGAGATTGCCGGCAACCTGTCGATCGCCAGAAACTTCCACTGCCACCCCGATCAAGTGTTTGTCACTTCCGGTTACACCGCGGGCTTGGGTCTCGCCCTGCGTGTGCTCGGTCTGGACGGAAAGAAAGTCTGGATGGAAGAGCCTGGCTTCCGGGTTACGCGCAAAGGGTTGGAGCTGGCTCGAATGAATATCGTGCCGGTACCAGTGGACGGGGAGGGCCTCAACGTCGACTATGGCATAGAAAAGGCGGCAGACGCGGCCTTAGCTGTTCTGACTCCCGGTCAGCAGGCGCCTCTAGGTTCGACGTTGTCATTGAGACGACGCCTGCAGGTCCTCGATTGGGCAGCCCAGAGCGGTGCATGGATCATTGAAGACGACTACTTAGGCGAGTTACAACTGCAAGGACGACCGGCGCCGGCACTTGCATCGCTAGGCGAAGGTGGGCGAGTAATCCACATCGGTTCGTTTAGCAAGACTATTAGCCCGGCGCTGCGACTGGGCTTCGTCGTAGCGCCAATGGAATTGGCCAACGCGTTCGCCGAGGGTACCGCAACGCTCGCTCCAGCGCCCTCACCCGTGGTTCAACTGGCCACGGCGCAGTTCATCCGCGATGGGCACTTCGTGAGGCGTTTGCGTCGGCTCAAGCGCCTATACTCCGCCCAGCGCGATGGACTGGGTAAGCAACTGCGGATGCGCGACGCACAGTGGGTGAATGCGGGCCTCGCAGTACTTCTTCGGCTTCCCGACGAGGCATCCGACGTGCGTGTAGTTCAGGAAGCGAAGACCATTGGCATTGCGCCCTCGCCTTTGTCCCTGTGGTTCGCGGATGCGTCGTGGCGCTTGAACGGTCTATTGCTCGGCGTTGCTACTGCACCCGAACAATACGTCGCCCAATCCTGCCAGCAGCTGTTCGAGATCATTGACCGCCAAAGCACATGAGTGTCTTACGTGGCGCTCCCGAGCGCACAACACGTACTAGACATCTTGGAGGTTCGCGACGACCTGCGTCGGCGTTACGTGCCTAGCCGCTCGCGGGATAAGAGCTTAGGCCGCTTTCGCCTGCAACGCGGCGTCACGCTCGAGCGCCGCTTTTGCAGCCGCCTTCATCTTGCCTGCTCGCGACGGCGGCTGGCAGATGCCACACACCATCGGATGCGACGGCTCGTGGGCGTGCGCGACGAACTTGCCGCGGCAACGCGTGCAGCCCGCGAGACGGAGGATCCCGGCGTCTTTGAAACGGATGAAGGTCCAGGCGCGCGTCAGGTCCATCTGCAAGGGCTCGCCGATCATGTCGAAGTGTTCGGCATAAAGCGAGTACGCGCGAGTCAGCAGATCCACTCGGTCCAAGCCTTCGCTATTTGCTTCGAGGAAGGCGTAGACGTTCGCGAATATCGACGTGTGGATGTTCGGCGCCCACGTCAGATACCAGTCCTCCGAGAACGGCAGCATGCCCTTGGGCGGCGATGCGCCCTTCACTTCTCGATACAGGCGAATGAGCCGTTCACGCGAAATCGTCGGAATTTCCGACTCCAGCACTTGCATGCGCGCGCCGAGCTTGATCAGCGTGATGGCGCGCATGACTTGTGCAGCTTCGTCAGCGAGGCTCTTTGAAGGCGTGGTCGTGGTCATCATCAGGCCGCCAAGAGGACGTCGTTAGCGACGGGCGACGCCACAACGTCGTGGCTGCGACCGGCGAGGCCCGCGAGCATCGCATCCGTGCTCATGCGGAAGAAGCACAGCACTTGCGACGACGATGCGAGTTTCAGCGTCTGTTCGGGCGAAAGCTTCAGAAGCATGTCCGCCATATCCACCGAGAGACCCAAGTGCGACTGGGCCGCTTCCCGGTCCGATGCCAGAACGCGTTGCGCGAGCGTGAGGTACGACATGTTCAGTTCGCGGATAGCACTGAGATCGGAGGTGGT
The DNA here is from genome assembly GCF_023631045.1 of Caballeronia sp. AZ7_KS35. NCBI lineage: Bacteria > Pseudomonadati > Pseudomonadota > Betaproteobacteria > Burkholderiales > Burkholderiaceae > Caballeronia > Caballeronia sp. AZ7_KS35. Next base: position 23,355 of record NZ_JALQDV010000071.1, read on the forward strand.
GTTCATGGCGGCAGACCAGTGAGTAATTTCGACTTGCTCGTCGCGCTGTCAATCAAGGCGCAAACGAATTGTCTGATCACAAAAGCCGCTTTGCAACAATTAGTTACACAGGGTAAACGTTTGCGACAGACAGTCAGCCTTTTGGCAATCGTTAGCGAGGAATAAGATTCTTCTCATTTACCATGCCTGCACGACGAAATATTCTTCGTTCGGAGGGTCTGCGCGCCCTTTGCCGCACTGCTCGCACTTACGCAAGCACAGTCGCCTTCGGCGCGGACGGAAACCTGCGTCGCCGAATCTGAGTAACTCATACCGATTCGATAATTAAGACTGACGTTTTACTGCGACAAGCTTACTCGCGCTGAGAAAGTTGTTGCACTTCTCCGGCATACCAAACCGCTGTCCTTCCGGTAGACTACTGTACAAACATACAGCATGGGGTTCGACATGGGAGCGTTAGCCCTCGAAGACATTCATCCAAGTTTGTGTCGAGGTTCGCAACTGGCCTCTGCTCGCGTGAACGTCGTGCCGTGTGGATCCGAGACGCTTGCCGCAGAGCTGCCGGGGGGTGGCTGGCCCAAGGGCGCGCTGACCGACCTGCTGGTGCAGCAGCCGGCAGCCGGGCGTGGGTGAAATGCGATTGCTGCTGCCGGCGCTAAAGGCGGTCGCGCAACGGCGCATTGCTTTTCTGCAGCCGCCTCACCGCTTTCAACCCGAAGCGGCGGCGTATTGGGGTCTGCCTGAGACGTCGATCAACGTCGTGCGCGCTCAGAAGACCGCCGATGCGCTGTGGGCGGGTGAGCAGATACTGCGAGCGGGGACGTTCGGCGCACTGATCTTCTGGCAAACGCATGTGCGACCGGAAGCGCTACGCCGCCTGCACCTTGCCGCGCAGACGAGCGAATCGCTGTTCTTCATGGTCCGGCCGCTCGCTGCTGCGAGTGATACGTCGCCTGCCCCGCTTCGCAGCGCTGTGCGCCCTGCGCGCGACAGCGTTTCATTGGAGTTCGTCAAGTGCCGCGGCCCCGCGCGTGATGAGCCGCTTGTCGTTGGACTGACCCATTCGCCTATCCTGTTGAATCGCCATGCAAGTGTGGATCGGCGTGTATCTGCCGCACCTCAGCCGAGAAGTCTTCCAGCCGAACTGGTCGTCCACGAGTGAGGCGGGCTTGGGGTCGGGCATGGGCTTGGTCGTGCTCGATCACGAGCGTGTCGTCGCGCTCGATAAGGCAGCGCACGACGCAGGCGTTCGCGTAGGCATGCGCAAAGGCGGCGTTCTCACGCTCGCGCCCGATGCGCGCATTCACGACAAAGACGAACTGAAGGAGCAGCAGGCGGTCGCGGACGTGGCCACCGCCCTCATGCAGTTCAGTCCGCAAGTGTCGATCGCTGAGGAGCAGACGGTTCTGGTCGACGTCTCCGCGAGCTTGCGGCTCTTTGGTGGCGTGCGAGCACTGCGCCGCGCGATCCGCGCGTCGCTCGCCGCGTTCGGCTTCACGGTCCGGATGAGCGTCGCGCCCACCGGCCGAAGCGCATGGCTCATGGCCCGCTATCGCGGCGGCCGCCGTCTCTCCATCCGCTCGCTGATGCGTCAATTGCCGCGCTTGCCCGCCTTGCTGGTGTTGGAAGCGCGACGCTATGCCGACTGGTTCGATGGTCTCGGATGCACGAGCGTCGCGGACCTGCGGCGCTTGCCGCGCGTCGGTCTCAAGAAACGCTGCGGTACCGCGCTGCTGGATACGCTCGATCGCGCCGTGGGCGAGGCGCCCGAACTCTATGAATGGGTCCAGACGCCGCCGTCCTTCAACGCACGAATCGAGTTACCGGATCGCGTCGAGCATGCGGAAGCTGTGCTCTTTGTCGCGCGGCGGCTCATCGTGCAGTTGACCGGTTGGCTCGCCAGCAAGCAATTGGCGCTCACGCGCTTCTCGATCGAACTCGAACATGAGCGCGGGCGCGCGGCGTTGCCGCCAACGAAGATTGAGGTCGCGCTCGCGGAACCCACGTGGCACGAGGAACACCTCACGCGCTTGCTGAAAGAGCGGCTTGGACGCGTCGAGCTGGCGGCCGCGGTCATCGCCGTGCGCCTCGAAGTCAATGACGTCGAAGCGGCCGAGCCGCCGTCGGACACGATGTTTCCCGAGCCAGGCGGCAGCGCGGCCGACCATAATCGGTTGATGGAACCACTCGTCGCGCGGCTTGGCCATGAGAACGTCTTGCGCGCGGCACCTGTGGCCGACCATCGACCCGAGATCGTATCGAACTGGGTGCCGGTCGCAAGCGACGTCAAAGGCTGTCCGCTGCCCGGCGATCAGCCGCGGCCTTCATGGCTGCTTGAAACGCCCATCCAGTTGATGACGCGCCAGCACCGGCCGTTCTACGGCAGTCCGTTGCGAACGGTATCGCCCGGTGAGCGCGTCGAAGCTGGATGGTGGGGCGGCGAGCTCGTCACGCGCGATTACTTTGTCGCGGAAGCCGACGACCACACTTGCTACTGGATCTACCGTGAGCGGGTCGGCAGCCGCGCCGAAGAAGATCCACGATGGTTCCTGCACGGCCTGTTCGGGTGAAGCGATGGACGTGTACACCTCCATGCTGCCCGGCTATGCCGAGTTGCAGTGCTTCTCCAACTTCACGTTCCTGCGTGGCGCCTCGCACTCGGAAGAACTGATCCTCCGCGCCGAGCAGCTTGGCTATCTCGCGTGTTGATTTGCGCCGGAAACTGACCCACTTTTTGCATCTAAAACTGACCCACCCCTAATGTGCAAAAACGTCATTTCGGGGCGTCGATTTCCTCCTCTTTCTGTCGTTTGGGTGAGCTTTTTCGGGTTGCAGCCCGCGAAGCGGGCTGCCCCGCCGTGCTGTTCTTGAAGCGCCAGGAGTCGTTGCCTGTTTCGACTATGTGGCAGTGGTGTGTGAGGCGGTCGAGCAGCGCAGTCGTCATCTTGGCGTCGCCGAATACGTTCGACCATTCGGAGAAGCTTAGGTTAGTTGTGACTAGGATGCTCGTGCGCTCGTAGAGCTTCGAGAACAGATGAAACAGCAGTGCGCCCCCGGTTTGCGTGAATGGCAGATAGCCGAGTTCGTCCAGCACAATGGCGTCGACATACATCAGCCGATTCGCGAGTTGGCCGGGTTTGCCTGCCGCCTTTTCAGCTTCAAGTTGGTTCACAAGCTCGACGGTGGTAAAGAATCGAACCCGCTTGCCGTGGTGCTGTATCGCTTCGATTCCGATTGACGTCGCAAGGTGCGTCTTCCCCGTGCCGGGTCCGCCGATGAACAGAATGTTTTGCGCCGATTCGCAGAATCGTACGGTGTGAAGTTCACGAACGAGGCTCTCATCGACGCTCGCTTGCTCGAAGTCGAAGCCCGCGAGGTCGCGGTGCGCAGGGGAACGCGCAGCGGCCATCTGATAGTTGATTGACCGCACCTGACGCTCAGCTGTTTCGGCCTTCAGCAGCATTTGCATGAACTTCTCCGGCTCGAACTCGTTGTGACGCGCCCGCGCGAGCAGTTCGGGCCACGCTTGCGCCATACCGTGGAGCTTCAACGACTTCAGTAATGCGGCGGTCTCATTCGACATGACCATCCTCCTGGTTGCGAACGCGAAGCCGCTCGTATCGGTGAACATCCGCAACCGGTTCGACCTTGAGCGTGATTGCCGTTCTCACCACGTCACCAGGTCGAGCCGTCGGGCTCTTTATCCGCGCGAGGATGTTGAGGACATGGTCACCGCTCGGACGCCCAGATTCGAGCGCTAGCTCAACCGCCACCAACACAGCCTCCAGCCCATGGATTGGAGTCGCCGCGAGGACCTGCACCATCACGCGGTCGCCGCCGGTCTGCTTCAACAGGTGTCTCTGCAGTCGAAGCATCGGTTCGGGCATCGTCAAGAACGGCGCACCGTTTCTCAACGAGCCGGGCTTGCGCTCCACCAAGGCGATGTAGTGGCGCCAGTCGTAGAAGGTCTGATAGCGGTCGAAGCTGCGCGGATGGCGGGCAATCTCGATGCCGTCGGCCACAAGGCTGATATACGTCGGATAGCAGCGCAGGCTCACGATTTGATGTGCGTACTCGGTCGGCACGCTGTAACGGTTTCGGTCGAGGTGTACCAAACTCGTGGGCGACACGCGCACCGGCTTCTCGATGTAGCCATCGAATGGCTTCGGCATCTGCATCAGCCGTGGACGTTCGTCTGCCAAAGCATCCTCGACGCTTAGTTCAGGCCACTGAGGATGTTTTAGTTCCTTCCACGCCTGTCGGCATCGCTCGGCCAACCATATGTTCAGAACTTCCAGCGACTCCCAGCGAATCGCGATTGCATCGTGCCAAATCTGTCGGCGCCGGTCTTGACCGTTCTTCTCGACGATGCCTTTCTCCCAGCCGGCGGCTCGGTTGCAGAATTCCGGCTCGAACAGATAATGACCGCACATCGCGTGAAACCGCGCATTGATAGCGCGCTCCTTGCCAGGTCCGACTTTGTCGACAGCAGTCTTCATGTTGTCGTATATGCCGCGACGAGGGACGCCACCGAGTGCAACAAACGCTCGTGCATGGGCGTCGAACAACATCTCGTGACTTTGGGTCGGGTAGGCAACGAGCCAGAAGGCGCGACTCGCGGCAAGCTTCAGATGCGCGACCTCCACTCGTCGCCTGAGGCCACCGATGAAGACGTATTCGCAGCTCCAGTCGAACTGGAACGCTTCGCCGTATTCGAACGCTAGCGGCACGAAGGCGCCACGCTGCGCTCCGGCATCGCGTTCCTTCTTCCAGTTGCGAACGAACGCTGATACGCGGTCGTAACTGCCGTCGTACCCGGAGGCGCGCAAATCCTCATACATCTGAGTCGCCGAACGTCTCTCTCTTCTTGGACGTTTGGTGTCGGCGAGCAGCCACAACCGCAGTTGCTCGGACCAGGGGTCGACAACGCTGTTATTGACGCGTTTCGGATACTTCGGCTCGCCGGTCGACGGCTCGCGCAGCCAGCGTCGAATGGTGTTTCTTGAGAGCCCCGTCTGTCTCGCAATGTCCCGCAGCGGGACGGCCGTCGCGGAAATGCATCCGCCGAACTTTGGCCAACATGCTCACGGTTATCACTCCGTTCTCCTGCTTGGCGTCCAAGCAGGAAGTTGAACATGTGGGTCAATTTTCGATGCAAATTTCTAGCGGAAGTGGGTCAGTTTTGCGCACCTATCAACACAAGACCTCCAAGATGCACAAAGGCCAGATGGTCGCGGCCGACTACACGATCAGCCCGAGCGTGACGTTCAGCAACCGCGACGCGGGCGGCGGCGCAGCGGGACTTCCTCGCGTTCGTGCCAGTGGTTGGCGGGGTGCTCGCCGGTGCCGCTGGCACGATGAAGGCACAGGAAGCCTCGACCATGCTGACGCTCGTCGACAACCGCTCCAGCGTCCAGTTGGCGGCCGCCGAAGGTTCGGCGCGTAACGTCGATTTCGGCATGCTCTCCGGCGTGTTCGCGGGCGGGTTCGGCGGCGCTGGCGCTGCGGGCGGTGGTGCATACGCACGGACCGCGCAGGGCAAGATTGTCGTCGCCGCATTCACCGACTCGCTCAACAACCTCGTTGGCGCAGTTCGCCAGTACCGCGCGCAGAACGTCAAGGGCGGCCTCGGCAACGGAGGCGCACTCGTCGTCAACTGAACAAGCTAGGGCGGCAGGCAGTACCCGCACTTCCGCCCGGTTAAGGATTTGCTTAAGTGAGCCGTTATACCGGCGGTCTCATCGAACCATCAAGGAACTCAAAATGCGCCTCTTTCTCGCCATCATCATCCCGTGGCTCCAGTTTTTCACGATCGGACGCCCGATCGCCGGAATCATCTGTCTGCTTCTGCAGCTCACGCTGATCGGCTGGATTCCGGCCGCCATCTGGTCGGTGTTCGCACTGAGCCAGTACAAGACCGACCGCAAGATCGAGCGTGCACTCGCGAGCCGTGCCTGATCGCGCATCTCGAAAGCCGCCGACTCCATCTTGGCTGTCGGCAGACGCACAAGAGCACCGCACTAGAACCGAAAACCGATGAAACGAAAGCTAATCGCCTCCACCGTCTTCGCGTGTTTCCTCGCGGCCTGCGGGTCGTCCAAGGAAGCCAGCAACTCCAACTTCGAAAAAGCGATCGACAAGCATTTCGCTAAACAGTGCATCACGGTCACGCCGGCCGCCGTTTCCGCCGACGGCAACAAGTATCCAATCGCGGTTGGGTTGGAAACGAAGGCGTCGTGGCAACAGCAGGCCCAGGTCGACGAACACAATGCGCAGCGGACGCACTATTTCGATGCTCTCGTCGATGCTGGCGTTTTGTCCTTGAGCAACGGGACGAAACAGGTGAAGTCGTGGCTCGGAAACCGTGAGTCAACCGTGCCCGCCAAGATTTATTCGCTGACCGATGCCGGGAAAAAGACGTTGGCTAGTCCGGGCGGTCTCGCTTTCTGCGTCGGCCACTACAAGGTGGACGACATTACCCGGTTTTCGGAGCCCAGCAACGCGCTCGGCCACACGATTTCCGAAGTCGCCTTTACCGCGAGTCCTGTTGAGGTGCCGGACTGGACGAAGAACGACAAGGTGGCGAAGGCTTTCAACCTCGACCAAGCGCTCGCCGGCCACATCAAAGCAAACCGGACGATGGTGCTGGCCAGCGACGGCTGGATCGACTCGGCAGACTTCAGCAACTAACCTCCCGGGCGCGCTCTCAGTTCAACCCCCATCATCTGCAAGAAGCGACGCCTGGGCGAGATCCTCTTTTGGCGTCGCCTTCCCCTTCGGAACGCGAGGCGGCAAGGGAAACGGCTCGGCGTGCATCGCCTCCGCCGGATAGAGCCGCAGGAACGACCGCGCCTCGTCCGTGCTTTTGCAGTTAAGCCAGTCCTCATACTCGGTCGGCGGGATGATCACCACCGACCGCTTCTCGGCTCCCGGCCTGTGAAACCGCTTCATCAGCGGGTGATCGTCGGCGTTGACCGTCAACATCGTCATCGACAGGCTCGTTGAGCCGTCTGCCGGATCTTTCCACGCACGCCAAAGCCCGGCGATCGCCAGCGGCGCGTTATCGGTCGTCCCGATGCGCCAGCGCACTGCTTTCCCCGTCTCGTAGTCTGGCTCGTAGAACCGGCGGCATGGAATAAGAGCGAGTTGCAGTTTGTTCCACGCAGTGCGAAAACTCGTCTTCTGCCCCACTGTCTCGGATCGCGCGTTCGTCGTATCGAAGGCTTTCACGCCCTCCGGGATGAATTTGCGCGGGACCATGCCGAACGTGGCGGGGTCAGTCGAATATTCACCGTCGATGCGGCGAAAGATCGGAGCGGAATAGTCCTTGTAGATTTCCGGCTTGTAGTCGAAGTTTGGCACCGGGAACAGGCTGAAGACGTCGAAGCGGTCATTCGGATTCGATTCGTAGCTTGTGCACATTTGGATTGCTCCGGTCCGAAAATAATACAGCGCGGCGCTCAGGAAACCGTTGCACTGCCCCACGCCCGCGCGTTTTGCGGCCGCACTTCTGTTTGGCATTTTTTTTGCAATGCGAAGAGGCGCACGCGGCCACCGTTTCGCGCCCGCCGCAAGGGAGACGATATGAAGATTCTCGTTTTCGACGACGACCGGGACTTCACGGCGGGTCTCGCGGCGCTGCTTAAGCAAATGGGTCACGAGGTCGCGGTGGCGCACGAGTGCGCGTCGGCACGCCAAATGGCGAGCGAGCAGTTGTTCGACGTCATCTTGGCAGACGTCGACCTGCCAGACGGCGATGGACGCCACACGTGCGAAAGCCTTAGGGAGGACGGCGCATCGCAGACGGCCTACATGCTGGCGATCACCGGCCGGCACGATCTGGGCGACAATGACTTTCCGTCGTTTGATGGCTATGTGGTCAAGCCGGTCACCTACGATTTGCTGGAACGCGTGTTGGAAGAATGGCGTGTCATGGCCGGGCTAGACCGGCAGGTGCGCGCAGACGAGGCCCAGGTCGCCAAAGCACCATAGGCGTGTCACCATCAGCCGGGCCATCACCTTCAATGGGAGGCCACTGTGGCTGCTCGCTCGATCGCGTCAATGACTCTCAGCTTTGGACTCGTCTCGGTGCCGGTGAAAGTATATACGGCCACCGAGAGCAAGTCAGGCGTCGGCTTCAACCTGATGCACAAAGAGTGCGGCACCCGGCTGAAACAGCAGTACGTCTGTCCGCACGACGGAAAAGTCGTCGAGCGCGCCGATATGGTCAAGGGTTACGAGTTCGAGAAAGAGAAGTACGTCATTTTCGAGAAGTCGGAGTTGGAGGCGCTGGAAGCGAGCGCGAGCCACACGATCGACATTGTGTCGTTCGTGCCGACCGAGGCGATCGACCCGATCTACCTCGACAAGCCCTATTACCTTGCCCCCGACAAGCGCGGCGGCAAACCGTACCGGCTGCTGCAGGAAGCGATGAAGGACAGCGGCACGTGCGCCGTCGCCCGTTGGACGTCGAAGGGCAAACAGCACATGGTGCAGGTGCGCGCCGGCAACGACGGCCTGATTCTCCAGACCTTGCTCTACGCCGATGAGGTTCGCTCGCAGGCCGATATCGGCATCGAAGAGACGGATATTCAGCCGACGGAACTACAACTCGCCGAGCAACTGATCGATCAGTACCGCGTCGACAGCTACGATGCCGCCGCGTATAAGGACGAAGAAAAAGAACGCATCCTCGCCGAGATCGACAAAAAGATCGCGGGCAACAAGATCACCGCCGCGCCCGCCATCGAACAACCCGGCGCACAAGTGATCGATCTCGTCGAAGCACTACGGGCGAGCTTGAAGAAAAAGCCGTCTGCCGAGCGGCCAGCCGAACAGAAAGCCGCACCGCGAGCGGCACGCAAGAGCGCGCGCACCGCCGCGCCAGCGGAAGAAGCGGCCGAAGCTACCCCGGCGCCCAAGCGCCGTGCCGTGCGACGTGCGGCCACGGAGGACCAACCGGCACCGGCGCGCAAGACTGGCACGAAACGGTGATATGCAAGACGACGGGTACAGCCTTCGCGATGTGCAACGCCTGCTGGGCGTGTCGCGCAGCGTCGTTGAACGGTTGATCGCCGCGGGTTTCGTGTCACCGGTGAGCGGCGAAAGAGGCGAACGGCGCTTCACTTTCCAGGACATCGTCATGCTCCGGACCGCGCACGCGCTCCGCGTGGCGGGTGTCTCGCCAACGAAAATCGTCCGCGCGCTCGATCACCTTCGGAAAAGTTGGGGGCGTGAGGGAACACTCACGGGCGTGCGCATTGCTGCTGTTGGTGATCGCGTCGCCGTACGGGACGAGGCAAGCCGCCAGTGGGATGCGGAGACGGGTCAATTGCTGCTGGATTTCGAGCCGGCGCAGGTGTCGGGAAACGTAGCCTCTATGCAAGCGCCGCGCGAGCAGCGGGCGCGCGAAGAAGCTGTCGTCCTGTTCCGGCAGGCGCGCGCGCTGGAGGACGATGACCTCGATGCTGCGGAAGCGGCCTATCGGAAAGCGCTCGAACGCGTGCCCGACTATACCGACGCATCGCTGAACCTTGGCGGCATCCTGATGGACAGCGAGCGGTTCGATGAGGCGATAGCGGTCTACCGCGACGCGCTGCGATACCGGGCGAACGACCCGGTGCTGCTGTTCAACATTGGGGTGGCGCTTGAAGATTCGGGCCGCTTCCGCGAGGCGCTGCAGTTCTATGAGCGTTGCATCGAACACGACCCCGACTTCGCTGATGCCCATTTCAACGCCGCGCGCATCCATGAAGAACTCGGCGAAGCGACCCTGGCCATTCGCCACTTCAACCACTTCCGCAGACTGCAGAAGCTCTAGGAGACGCTGATGACGATCGAAGCCGTTTGGTTCTTGATCGTCGGGGCATTGATGGTGCTGATGGCGCTGGGCCGCAAACTCGTTGAGCGGCTGCCGATGACCGGCGCGATGGTGTACCTCATCGCCGGCTTCCTCCTCGGTCCGGCGGGCGCTGGACTGTTGACGATCGACGTCGAGCGCGACGTGCGCCTGCTTCGCACGCTCACCGAAGCGGGACTTGTGGTGTCGCTATTCGCCATCGGGATGTACCTGCGCGTCGAGCTTTCGAGGCCGCTTTGGCGACTGACGCTACGCCTCGCCGGTCCAGCCATGCTCTTGACCATCGCAGTAATGTTCGTCGCCGCGCGGTGGGGCCTCGGCCTCGCCGCAGGGCCGGCGTTGCTGCTGGCGTCCGCGCTCGCGCCGACCGATCCCGTATTGGCCAACGAATTGCGCGTCGAGGAAGCGGGCGACGATGAACCGCTGCGCTTCGCATTGTCGTCGGAGGGGGGACTCAACGACGGTGCGGCTTCTCCGATGGTCTACATTGCTCTCGCGCTTGGCGGAGTCAGCAGTTTGGGCAGCGAGAATCCGTGGACGTTTGCCCTGGCTATCGCGTGGGGGCTGGCGAGCGCACTGTTCTTCGGCTGGGCGTTGGGCACCGGTGTCGTCGTGCTGGTGACCAAGCTGCGCACGAAGTACGATCATGCGCTGGGGCTCGAAGGCTTTCTTGCGCTTGGGCTCGTTGCCTTGGCGTACGGTGCGACCCTGATCGTCGACGGCTACGCCTTCATCGCAGTCTTCGCCGCCGGCGTCGCGCTGCGGCGGCAGGAAATGAAGGCAACGGGTGACAAGCCGCCAAGCGAGGTGCTGGAATCGGTCGAGCGGGGCCAGCGGGAGGAAGCTGCCAAAGATCCAGAATTGGCTCACGCGTATATCGCGGAGAACATGATGGGCTTCTCGGTCGAGATCGAACGCTTTGTCGAACTGGGCCTGATGGTCGTCATCGGCAGCGTCGTATCGGCGCACTGGCGAGAGCTCATCCATTGGTCCGTTGTCTGGCCGGTGCTTTTCCTGTTTATTGTGGCCCGGCCGCTTGGCAGCACCCTGTCTTTGATTGGCTCGTCGATGGACCGCCATCAGCGGTTTCTAACTGGGTGGTTGGGCCTGCGTGGGGTCGGCGCGTTCTACTACCTGCTCTTCTCCTTCGAACAGGCCGGGCACGAGCGCGTTGGGCCGCTCCTGCAGATCGTGCTGGCAACCATCGTCCTGTCGGTGTTCGTGCACGGCGCCACTGCCACGCCCCTCCTCAATCGCTATCTCAGCCGGAAGTAATCGGGGCGGAACAATCTTTGCTCTTTCCCAGCTATAAACGAAAGCGCGGAGGAACCCATGGCAGAACAGCACAAACCCGGCGAGAAAGTTCAGACCTCGGGCATCTACAAGGTCGTGAAGGAAGGGGATGGCGGATCGGGCTTCGAGGTGACTTGCGTCGAGGGCGAACACTTTCCGCCGACCCGGAGTGGCAAAGGCGCTCACTACGAGCTCGTCCATGCGGCCACACACTCGCACAAGCACAGCGAGCTCGGCAGCGGCGACTAATGCGGGTGGCAATCGTGGGCGCGACACGGAAACACTTGGCGACCGCATTGGCGTCGGCATCATTGCTCGCCGGTTGCGTAGCTGTCGGCGAGATGCCGCCGCCCGGCAGATACCTCACCGACCGCGAGTGCCACGACCTGACTGCGCTGAGGACGAATGCGAACCCCACGATGGCTGAGCACCAGTCGGAGTTAGCCGCGTTACGAAAGGCAGGATACGATCCATCGCCGTTCGGGTACGACCCGTACTATCCCGAGGATCTGCAAGCCGCGCAGCGACTCGTCGACTACTGGTACCGGATGGAATGCGCGCCATCACGAACGCAGTGAACCGGTGACCGGAGTCCACCCAATCTCAACGACGGACGCGCGGGAACTGTCGATCAGCATCAGCAAGGCCCGCGTCATTCCTGGTTCTCCAGCGCGAGTGACGTTCGCCCTGCAAAACCGTTGCGACTGCGATTTCGAGGTCGTCAGCAGCGCATTCGAGATCAAGCGTACGTACATCGGCGCACGACACGCGCTGCCGAAAGCGGGCTGGGGCTACGCCGTCACGGACGCGGTGACGCCGGCGACGCTGCTGCCGGCGGGCAGCGAGCTATGGACGACGTTTGAGGCCGACAAACGCACGACATTCCGCGGAGCCGTTCCAGCCGAAGCGCCCGCCTCGCTTGAGCCGCAGTACTACTTCGCCGGGCGCATTCTCTACCGCCGCTTTCGCGGCGAGTTGCTCGAGACCAGCGTGTATCGTCGGCTCGCCTACCCGGAACTCGAGTGCTCTATCATCGAGCCGAATGATGCCTGCCACAAGGAGGGCGGCGTCGTCTTCGCCTCAGTCTGAAGCATGGCTGGCCCGATTATGATCACGCGCTAAGTGAGGCCATGAGAAGCCGAGATCAAGGGTTGTCTGGTCGACGAACTTCGGTAAGGCCGTCGTCGCCAATGCCCAAAGCCCAGCGCAAATCTTTGGCAAATTCGATGCAGGTGTTCTTCCACTCAGGCGTACCGAAATCGACGTCGCGCGGATTTCTCTTCCCGCGTGCGCGCCGGATTATCTCGATGCTAATAGCCAGCGCCCGGGCATCCGCGTGTAGCTGCTCGTCAACAATTAGCCGTCGTCGTTGTTCCTTATCCATCACTCGATTTTCGGCAGTCGCTTCGGAAACTTTATGTGCCGAACCGCGCTTGTGCGGGGCAATTGGACTGAAGCACATCCTTAGTCTAGAGGAAGAAAGCGGCGGCTGCTCGCGTGGCAAAGTCGTGCCGCGTCGATTGCGGCGTGACGAGGCCGAGTATCGGAAAACACAGCTGAAAGAGGCCCACCAGATAGCCGCAAAAAGACGAAGCCCCGACCGATGATCCGGGCCGGGGCTTCGCTCACTACGATTGCGTCGACTTCCTACAACCCTACAACGTCTCTCTACCGCTGGACAGCAACAACTTCCCCGTAACGACTGATCTCTTGAAGCGGAGCGATGCAACCTAAAGCGCACGCGGGCAACCGCTTTTCCGGATAGGCGCGAGTTGGGCCGGATGCTCGGTGACTGCCGTTGTGCGACTCGTGTTTGCGTTTCATCGCCACGGAAAGAAGTGTACGGGTCCAGCTGGGCGTATTAAGCGCCGAAAGAGAGCGGGAAACGTGCTCTTCCCGGGCGATAGAAACCAGTTTGCTTGCCGATCAGACGGCAACCGCGCCAGCGCCTGAAACCATCCACCGCTGCGCTATTTGTCGGCTCTCGACATCGTGCCGAGCTTTTTGCAGCTTTTCATAGCTGACGCGGGCAAATCGACGGCTAACGCCGCTTTCGACGCCTTGAGGGCCATCAAGCTCTCTTTAAGACAGTACAAAACGGCTCGCGTCGCAGCCGGGTCTACGCCGGCGCGGACCTGCGCAGCCAACCGGTCCGACTGCGCTTCGATCTTGTCGGCGAGCGCGCGCTACAGCGTGGGTTGGTACGCCGCCCGTGGAGCCTCGATGGTTTCATCGAGCGCTGTGCTCGGGATGCTCATTTATGAGACGACAGGCCTCTACCGCCGTCTGTCGGAAACGCACCGGACATTGGTCGAGACGTCGGCGCGTGACGGCCTGACGGGCGTCTTCAACCGTGCCTACTTCGATGAACGCTTTGCGCGCGAGTTTTCACTAGCCTCTGCCAGCAACCAGCCGTTGTGCGTCCTGCTAATCGATGTGGACCACTTCAAGCAATACAACGATACGTTCGGACATCTCGCCGGCGATGAGTGCTTGAAACAAGTCGCGCGCGCGCTTTCGAGCACCTTGCGTCGGCAAAGCGATTTCATCGCACGTTACGGCGGTGAAGAGTTCGTCGTGGTATTGCCCGCTTGTCAGTCGCCGGCGGGACTGCGCGTCGGACACTCGCTAAGGGCCGCAGTGGCGAACCTCGCGATCCCATCGGCGTCTCCGAGCGGCGGGCCCGTCACGGTCTCAATCGGTCTAACATGCACGTTGCCCACGTATCCCGAGTCGGCGCAAGCGCTGCTCGGCCTCACAGACGCCGCCTTGTACCGTGCCAAAGCGCGCGGCCGCAATCGGGTGGTCGATGCGGCGGAGGTTTCCGAGCCGACGACTGCCTTGAGGGCTACCGCCGGCCGCGAGCGTCTCAGCCACTAAGTCCGGACGCGGCGCGGGACGCTTGGCGGCTTAACGTGGGTGGGCCAGTCAGGAACGGGGGGCTCTCTGTGATCCACTTCCGCCATCCCATAGGCGATAGCGAACTGCCTCGCCGATAATGCGCACGGGAACTGGCCCAGTGAACCGCTTGCGCGCTTCTCGCCGTTGGGCGCATTTACAAAGACCATCGCGGTAAAGAACTCGCCGTCGTCGACAGCAATGGGCGACAGGGTGCACCCCTTGTAGAGGATCTCGTATTCAGCTTGCATTGACCGCCTTCTCTCAGGATCTAGTGTGTTTCCCAGATGCTAAGAAACGAAGCGGCAATTTGTACCTGACGTTAACCCTTAGAACAAAGCAAACTTTTCGCACACCTGCTAACGGACGGTCGTGGCGTTGCGATCCGCGTAGCTGCGCTCGTCAGCGACCTCATCCGAAGAAGCTTCGCTGGCTGGCGCAGGCGGCAGTTGCGCGCTCACGTAAGCCAGCTTCGCCCACGCGAAAGCTTCGTCCCAATGGTCCGCTCGTCGCAGCCCGAATACGCGCAAAAGTGCTCGAAATATCGAGCGCGGTGTGGCCATGTCGATCGGGCTGCAGCCGACGCACCTTCAGGATCTCGTCCAGCAGTTGTTGCGGGTTCCCATAGCACATTTAAGCCTCCATCATTGTCTGTGCTTAACGATCAGCAAGGCATAGTCCACCGGGGCAGTCAGTGCGCCTCGGGCGTGCCTTCCGGTCGAACGGTCGGGCCCGGCCATTCGATGGCCTCATTGAGCTGGACGACATCAACGGGCTTCGTGAAATGGAAGTCGAATCCGGCTTCGGCGGTCCGCTCCCGGTCTTGAGGCTGGCCCCAGCCGGTGATGGCAATCAACGTCACATCCTTCGTTGCGGGCGTCGCGCGAATCCGCCGCGCGACGTCGATTCCGCTCATGCCCGGTAGCCCCAGGTCGAGCAGAACCACCTCCGGGCTGTAGTGGTTCAGGACGTCGATCGCTTCCTCGCCCGAATAGACCGTCCGCACCTCGTGCCCCTCCAGCTCAAGGACGGCGGTGAGCGCATCCGCTGCATCGATATTGTCGTCAACTACCAGAATGCAACGCTTCGCCAACGCCACGGCTGGCGTATCGCGCGCCGGTGCCGGCGCGGCCGCCACCCGGCACTCGGCTGCAAGGTGAATGGAAAAGCAGCTTCCCCGATTTTTGCCAGCGCTCGACGCCGTCAGTCGGCCTCCATGCAACTCGATCAGCGATTTGGACAGCGCGAGTCCGATACCGAGCCCTCCGTCGCGGTGATGATCGGGATTGATCTGTGAAAACATTGAGAAAATGGCCGACAGCTTGTCGGGCTCGATTCCGATTCCATTGTCCTCGACTGAGAGCACGATTTCGGCGTCATCTGCCCTCGCTGCCAATTCGATGCGCCCACCCGGTGGCGTGTACTTTGCGGCGTTCGTCAGCAGGTTGCCCAGCACCTGCGCGAGTCGGAGACGGTCCGCCTCGATATGCAATGGTCGCGCAGGCGGTCGCACGACAAGTTCGTGCGCCTTGCCTTCGACAATGGGCCTCGCGATCTCGATTGCCTCGTCGATGACCTCGCGAAGCGCCACGACTTCCTTGCGCAGGGTCAGCGCCCCACGTGTAATACGCGACACGTCCAGCAAATCGTCCAGCAGGAGGGCCATCGCGGCCGACTGGCGACGCAGCACCTTGACGCACCACTGCGTGCGTTCTTCCGTCAGCCTCGGCTGCTCCAGGATCTCCGCGACCTGCCTGATCGGCGCGAGTGGGTTGCGCAGTTCGTGCGCAAGTGTGGCCAGAAACTCGTCCTTGCGGCGGTCAGCTTCTGAGAGCGCCTGTTCAGCGCGCACGCGCGGTGTGACATCGCCGAACCATGCCACGACCGCCCCGCCCAGCGAGGCAGCGACAACGTGAAACCATTGCTCGCCTAGGTCTCCTTGAATCCGTACGTCGAACGCGTCCCGCCCTGCGCGTTCGGCGAGCGGCGCAAGCCGCTCAAGCAGGACGTCCGAATCCCATCCCATCGGACGCACATACGACGTGGAGGTACCGATGACAACCGCCGCGGGTTGATCGAATAGCCGGGCAGCTGCCTCGTTGAGATATTCCCACCGTAATTCCGCGACGACGCCATCACGCACGATCGGGGTCAGGATGAAGAACGGCACGCCGGCGCTGTTTAAAGCGACGTCGAATCGGTGCCGCGCCTCGCGCTCGACCTGCAAAAGTCGCTCTGCGGCATCCTGGCTAGCGGCCTCTGCTCGCCCTGCTCGCCGGGCCACCTTCGCCAATTGCTGCCCGGCTGCCACGAGGAAAGCGCCAACGACTGCATATGCCAGCAGCACGGCGCGATCGTCTCCAGTTTGAACTGCGAGGCTGCCCACAGGCTGCATCCAGAGTGCCCCGTAGGCAAGTCCGATGGCCAAGAGCAATGCTCCAGACCACGCGCCGAACAATACCGTCATCAACGGAAGCGACGCGCTGATGAGCAGGAAGGTGAGCCGACCATGGACAAGCCAAGTCAGCACCTGTTGGGCCAAAAGGATGGCTCCTGACGACGCAATTCCGAAAAGCAAGCGCTCCTTCAGTGGGTATTGTGCGATGCGTACGATCATGGCCCGATCCCTTTTATTTGTTTAGGCTTTTTGCGCATGATGCATTCCTCGTACCTACGCGAATGAGAGCCCGCTTTCAAGCTCACTAGGCAAGAAAAAAAAGCCCGGGCTTCTCGCCCGGGCGTTCGACAAGGTTTGGTTCGAGGGACATGAGCAAAGAGGACCATCTAGGATCGAGCGGCACAAGCAGCCCGTCCGGGTAGATGATTGCGCCGTTCTCGCCTTCGACTCTTTTCGACCGCTGTCCAGTTCTCCGTGCCCGAATCCGATCGGACCGTCCTGCTGCTACATCATTGAGTAGCTCCGATTCGACGCCGATCGTAATCCCGGAATCCGCGTCAAAGACGGTCTCAAAATCCCGTTGCCGAACAAATTTTCCCTTGAGGGCGATCGCCCCGTGATCGCTTCGACGAAAGGGTAGTAGCGGCCGAACGCAGCGTCGACATTGAGGTGCAGGTCCAGCCCCTTGGTTCGGCCCTTCGCCTCGACGATAATCCACTCGCCGCTAGTGGTTTTACCGAGCAGGTCCGGCTGCGACTTCGAACCGAGCTTGAAACACAGGGTTGTGCCCAAACCAGACGCCATGGAGACGTGAAACAACCACGGCGTGGCAAACAATGGGGCGGCGAAGAGCTTCGCCATGGCCATGCCGAGAAAGTAGGAGGTTGCGCCCTTCTCCGTCGGGTCAAGTGAATCGTAGAGGGACGAGCGGTCAAGCTTTTGCTCACGCTGCTGCAGATTCGCATACAAGGCGTGTGTGCGGACAACCAGGTTAGCGAGCGAGTGCGAACGATGCGCCAGCAAATGCAAAGCGCCAGGCTTGCCGGCCGTGACCGCTGCCAACACGATGTCCGTCCATGAGATAGTCAGGTCTTTGTTGCCCACGAGGGCTGCGGGAGAGTCCGAAGGGAAGTTTGTCGCGATGTAGGGTATGCGCATCAAGGGTAGTCAAGCTTGCAGCGACAACGGATTCCCCATACCTCATCCGGAGACAGTACCGGGGACCGGCAACTGAGGACTTGCACGATGGCACTTCGCGCGCGTCTTCAGACACGCGATCGCGGATGTCCTGCGCGAGATATCGGCACTCTGATGCCCGGACTTGAGTGATGGCAGGCGCCAGCATTGTCGAGAAGCTTAATTGGGACTGCGCGGAACCCTCGCGTGACCTTCGAGGGTCCTTTCGCGTAGTCGTGACGGCAACCCCGGTTGGCCGTCGGCTGGTGGACGCCGGGACGGACAATAGGGTGCCCCGATCACCATCAGCCTGGCAGAGCACGCAGCGAAGACCCATCAGGCGCTTATGCTAGGCACGGGCGGCTCAGCATCGACCGCCGCCCGCCCACTTCCGATCGAGCGATTACAACGCAGGGATGACGGCCTGCGCGGTCTTTCCGCTCATGACGCCATCCAGATTGCAACTGTCATCGACGGCGATCAGGGTTTGCGGATCTGCGGGAACCGCACAGATATTGAAGTCAACCCCATGACCGAAGCTCACACGTCGCATCTGGCCATAAGGAATCTTGACTTTCTTTGCAAAGGTCGCCTTGTCCGTGAGGACAGGGATGTCATCCGGGATTGCGTCCGTGATAACCGTATTGCCCCAGGTCATCTGCTGCTTCCGGCCGAGATCGTAGACGAGTTCGACTGCCACAGTGGCGCTCGCGTTGTCCGTACCTACCAGGGTCATACGACTGGTGACCTTGGCGACGCCCCACGCGCATGATGTCATTTCAGCGTTGCACTTGCGGACGTCCATCAGGGGTCCCACGTTGATGTAGGTCGTGCCCGGCTTTCTCACCTGGGTGTCACCAGAACCTTCTCCCCGCTTGTCGGCAAAAAACGGATTTTGCGCGCTGACGAAGGTTGTGACGCTGATTGTCTGCTGTGCGGTCGGCGCGATGTTCGCGCAACCGGCGAGAAGTGAAGCAGCAATCAGGCACAGCGATGTTTGGCGAAACGGCGTCTGCAATTGAATCCCTTATTTTCCAGTTATGGATACATGGGTATCGGCATCCATACGGAAAAGTTCAGGGTAGTTGATTCGGCGATTCGCCGCACAGCGTTTCGCTGGCGCTACGAATGGGGCAGCACGCTTTCGCCTTGCTCCCGCACTGTCTCGGCGTGGCGCTGGTCATCTTCCGTGTGGAGATAGATGCCGGTCGTTTAGATTGATGTGTGACGCATATTTTTCTGAATGAAACGCAGGTCGGTGCCGGCATCGGCCTGATGGGTCGCCGCGCTATGTCGGAGCCAGTGCGTGGACGCGCGTCGCAGCGTTTCTGCGCCAGCCACGTCGCCCGCTTCGAGCATATCGGCAGCGCGTCGGAATACTTCCTTGACGATCAGATAGACCGCCGCCCGGGTCATGTGTTTGTGCGGATCGCCCGCCACACTCATCACTGCGGCCGTCGTCTCAATCCCCAACGGGGTCGGTGCGAGGCCATGAAAAACTCGGTACTGCGCGAGGTCCGCCATCAGCGCGGCGCTAACTGGCATCTCCCCTTCGGTGCCGCCCTTCCCGACCACGTGCAGCCACCACTTGCCCCGGCGCTGGTAGAAGTCGGCCATCTTCGCGTTCGCCGCCTCCGACACCCGTAGTCCCGCGTGATACAGCAGGCGGATCAGCCAGCGGCTGCGCTGATGTTGCTGGTGATCGCGCGCCGTGATCCGGGGCCATCGCTCGACGCTGTCGCGTACATGTTCCCAGAGCGCGTAATCCAGATATCGCTCGACCTGCCGCGTGCGCCCCGCCGCTGCGCTCGTCCGGCGACGCAGTGCGAGCGGATTGCCGGCCGGGCGCGCACTCTTGTGCACTCCAGCATCGCGCAGACCCGACTAGCCGGTGAACTTGGCCCCCGCGATGTGTTGGCGCTTGAACCATCGCCGGCGTTTCAGTAGATGTTAAATTTTCCGCAGGATTGCGATAGGTCGCCGTGCAAGGAGTCAGCTTCCGGCTTTCGCGGCGACGAAGCGCCGAGTTGGAAACAATACTTGCTTTGGCCGTCGCCCGCGAAAACGTTTCCATGCGAATCTCCCGGGACGAGTCGGACAGGCTTGCCCGATGTAGCAAAGCCATACTTCTTATGCATCGCGGTTCGCCGCCGAGCCGCTCCGCCGTTCCGGTCGCTGGCTCGCGTGGTCCCTCTTCGTCGAAGTCTGCAGCCGTTCGCCGGAAGCTTCTATATCCCTGCTTCGCTGCTGACGTTGTATTCCGCACGTACCGCTTCAAGACACCTTCGATGAGCGTTCGAAGCCGATCGCGTTTGCAAAGTGCCGAAAGAGAAGGTCGAGCCATTCGGCGACTAGCCGCTACGCGCGAAATAGTTCAGTCGCGGCTTTCGGTCTGCACCTCAGCCCGCCCACGGACTGACGCGGCGGGGCGCAGTTTCAACCGTCCGTTTCGTCTTCGTCATCGTCCGGCTCGACGAATTCAAGGTCGTTCTCGACAACCTCGATCCGGATTTCTTCCGTATCATCTTCGAAGTCAATCTGGTTGGGCGGTGCGGCAACGACCCGGAAATCGAAGCCTAGCGCGCTGGCGTGCGCGACGTATTCGCCCTCGTCGTCCTCCCGCAGAACGTCGTCGTCTAGCATCGAACGACGTTCTGGGTGAAAGTCCTTACCTGTGAGGACGAGTTCTTCGTCCTCGCCAGTCGCGATCTCGACGAACAACAATTCAAGTGTTCCAGATAACCCGAGCATGGCTTCTCCCAGTATCCGGCGTCTCCGACCTTGAAGGCACACTGGAGTTTCCGGGGCCAGTCGCGCTCAGTGCCGAAGCGCCAGGCACCGGGCACCGGGCACCGGGCATCAAGCGACTCAATGAGTATGGATACGTCACCGCACCTCTGCGGCGGCCCTACGCTTTTTTTTGCAAATAGAACATTTCTGAAAACTGATGCATGAAATATTTTAGCAAAATACAAACCTTTCGATAATTGACGCTAGTGAATCATGCAGCACGTGCGCGCGCTCGGGTGTGGCAAGCTCACGCGAGCCCATCGGCGCTCGACGCTCGTGATGAGTTAATCCGATGCATGATTTACTCTGATAAACTTAAATGAATTAGAAGTTACACAGAAAAAATCATGCATCGGGTAAGTCGATGGCAAGCAAAACATTACAGCGCTTGATGGAGGTCGCCCCCCGTGGGCAACCGCTCGATCCGCAAATGCTGCGGGACTGCGGCATCAGCGCCCAGCAGACCACGTATTTCGTCAAAGCGGGATGGCTGCAACGCTTGTCCAAAGGTGCCTACCTGCTCGTCGGCGACACGCCCACGCCCGCCGGGATCTTGGCTTACCTGAGCAGACGCATACCCAGCCTTCATGTGGGTGGAAAAACCGCGCTGGACTGGCAAGGCGTGCGCCACAATCTGCACTTCCGAGACCGCATCGTCCTGTGGGCCGACCAATCTCATGCGATGCCGGATTGGATCGAGGAATACATGCCTTATACGTTCCAAACCACGCGCCTGTTCGACGCCGACATGCCCCCGAAACTATTCCTCTCGGCGCTCCCCAATCGCGACCCCTCCGTGCTTGTCTCCGAACCTGAGCGTGCTCTGTTGGAACTTGCCAGCGATATCGGCAAGCGCCGGGCCAAAGGTCAGCCTTTGGAGGAAGCGATGAACCTCGTGTCCTCGCTTCGCAACCTACGGCCAAAGGTCCTCGATACCCTTCTCTCACACTGTACGCGCGTGAAGGTCGTCAAACTCGTCCGCGACCTCGGCCAAGCGAGCGGCTTCGCATGGGGTCACGACCTCCAGCGACATGTTGACCGGCTCGGCCCCGGTCGGCGATGGACCAGCAGTCGGAAGGATGCTCCGAAATTCACCTTGAAAGCTTAATCGCTTGCCTTGCAAGATTCGATATGAATGACCAGTACCTCGAAACCGTCCGGCTCATGCTGGCGATCACCCCAGACGTATTGATACGCCCCACTTCGCCATGAAGGGCGGTACGGCCATCAACATGTTTGTTCAGGACCTGCCGCGTCTCTCGGTTGATATCGACGTAGTCATGCGCGACCACGGTCCCGATCGCAACGAGGCCCTGTCCATTATCAATGGCGAACTGTTGCGCGTGAAGACGGCAGTTGAACAGCAAGGTCATACCGTTTCGATGGCGACGGCCAGTGGACGGCATCAGGGTGACGACGTGAAGCTAACGGTGTCATCCGCTAATGCGCAGGTGAAAGTCGAGGTGAATTACGTTTTTCGGGGGACTCTGACACCAACAGTGAGGCGCGCCGTGGTCCCGCGTGCGCAGCGTATGTTTCGAGTTGAGTTCGAAGTGCCGACGTTGTCTGATGCCGAGCTCTACGGCAGTAAGCTCGTGGCCGCGCTGGACCGCCAACACCCGCGAAACATCTTTGACGTGCAGCATATGTATGACACAACTGGACTGCACGAAGATTTTGTCGCGGCTTCGTCGGATATCTCGCTGGACATAATCGCCCCGTGCACGAAGTTCTGTTTGCCCAGCCGCGCTCACTTGAAAACGATTATGAGGCAGGCTTTGTCGGCATGACCGTCGATCCCGTTAGCCTTGACATACTGAGAGATGTGCAGACGCGGCTTCACCATGATCTTCCGCGGAACCTGACGCCTGAGCAGCGAAAGTTTCTCATCTCGCTGGTCCAGCTCGAATATGAATGGCCGTTGATGGGCTACGACCATCTGCGCGACCTTCCAGCTATCCGATGGAAAATCGAGAACTTGCGCAAGCTGAGATCACGAGACCCCGCTGGTTTTGCTCAACAGGCCACTCTTCTGCAACAGGGATTTGACGCACTCAGTTAGCAGCGCAGATACTTCTATCGACTTTGGCGTCTCTTCGACTGCAACAAGCAGCGGCGCTCACTCCGACTCCGGCGTCTTCATGCAGCGCTCAGCTCGCTGCAACAATCGCCAGCTCTCGCCTCGTCACTCGCAAATCTGCCCTTTTACCAAAGGCAATACGAGAACACACCTCCCGTGCACGGACGCGCCGAAGAAAAGCAACGCGGCGCATCGTTGGCAATTTGCTGTTGCTACGAACTTAAGTCGTACCCTACCGGCCAACTGCTCGCGAAATCGCGGAGTCTCTGCTGCAGCTGTCAGCGATGCGCCAAGGGACAATGAAACAAACTCTTACAAAGAATGTGGCACTACATTACGACAGAATCCGACATTTTGTCTGATCATAGGCACTATCGAGGTACGTCATCGGTGCCACCTTTTCGCTCCGCGAGGTCGAGCATGCGTTGCGCAAACATCGTAATCTCGGCTGGCGTCATGAGTCCCGCCAGCGACATCCGAGAAATGGCGATATGCAGTGTCGACAGATCCCGGTTTGTATTCAGCGTCAGTTGCGGAAACGTTGATTCAAGCCGAGCCACAAGTTCCGCGTTCAGCAGGCGGCGGTTTTTCTCCGCAGCTGCCTTCAGCTCTTCGTAGAGCGGCCAAGGCAAGCGATATTGTGAGCGGTGGGTATCTTCCATAGTTAAATTTGACACTAGCCAGGCACTGATGTGTAGTGACTAGCAGTCACTTGATAGTGACGAAAGCGAGGGAGGGAGCGAGAATGGGCGAATCTGTTCGATCGCAGTATCGAATTCCCAAGGAGTTGAACGAATGGCTTAGCGCACGCGCCAAGGCAGAAGAGCGATCAAGAAACGCTCAACTGGTAGTCGAACTCAGGATCCGTATGAGAGAAACAACTCACCTCCAGCCCGAGGCGACGATCGAGTTCGATCAACCAAAAAGCGACTAAGCTCGTCTTTGCAACCCCGATCAACCCGACTCATAAATTAGTATTCCTTATAAGCAATTCCGAAAATCAATGAACCTTGCGGTTCAGCTCATGAGAGGGCCAAAATGCAAGTTCAGAACGCAAATCAATCCGCTCAATCACACAAAGCCGATCGACTGGACATAGCGCTCGACCTGACGGCTAACGCCTGCGTGATCGCCCTTCTCCTTCTTCCGCAGCTCGCACACGCTCAAGATGCCTCAGGAACATTTGGCGGGATCACTGCCTTCTTAAGGTCGGTCACACAACTATTGATCTATGAGTGGGGCTACTACATCGGCATCATCACCTTGGCGATTCAAGGATACCGCTGGAAGACCGGCCGCATCGATCTCATGACGCTCGGCGGGTGGGGCCTCGGTATTGGCCTCGTCTTCTTTGCTCCCAACATCGTATCTGATCTCAAGGCACGCTCGGCCGGAACAATCGTATGAGCGCGGGCGAGGAATCGCACGAGGATGAAGGGGAAGCGCTTGTCGCTGCGATGACTCGCCCAACGATGGTCGGTGGGTTGACGCTCGCAAGCCTGGCAATGAGCTTCTACATTCCTGGCATGGCCGCGATGATCGCGCGGTCAATACTGCCGGCAATGGCCATACCCTTTCTGCTGCTTGCTAGTTACCTAATCTGTCTCAAAGACGTTTACTTGTTTGACATCTTGGCCGCCGCAACGCATCTAAAGGCCTGCCCAAACAAGCGCTTCTGGAGATGCCGACGCTATGCGCCTCGTTGATATTCTGAGAGAGAAGTTCGACATGTCGCTGTCGATGCCCTTGCCAGATGGGGCTGCCCTCGATGATAAGGAAATGGCGGCAAGCGACATGATCCCGTACACCGCGCACTACGACGACGAGACTGTCATCACGAAAGATGATGGTCTAGTGCAGGTTATTGAGCTTGATGGTTTGTACTTTGACTCGTTCAGTGCGACGCAAATTAAGCAATTCGAGCGCCGACGTAATACCGTGCTGCGCTCGATTGCAAACAGCGACCGCGGAGTATACGTGCACCTGATTCGTCGCAAGGTCAATCAGTACCCGCACGGTGATGGCGGTACTTGGTTTGCCCAGCGCTTTGCTGCAGCTTGGCGGGAACGGTATGAAAAGCGTTCGTTCTACGTCAACAAAATTTACATCAGCGTCGTACGGAATCGCTTTCGGCAAGGCGCACCAGGACTGTTGGACCGAATTTTCTCTCTCGCCGCAGTTGCGAGGATTTCGTCCGAAAACCACGAGTCGTTCGAAGAGCAGGCTAAGGATCTAAACGAAGCCACGAATCTTGTTGTGCAGACCCTATCCGGCTATGGCGCTCGAAAGCTGTGTGTCCGACGCCGGCCAGAGTTCGCCAATGAACAGGTAAGCGCTGCAGACGCTCAGGTCGCGATCCATCGATTTGATCTGAGCTGGGAAGAGTTCCAGAAACAGTACGGCGTTCGTCAGGCCTATGACCGCGAGAACATAGAAGACTATCTCGGCGAGGACTATTCGGAACTTGCCGGCTTCTTCCACTACCTCATCAATCTGGAAGACGAGCGCGTACCCATCACGGACTTGCAACTCGACCGTACGCTTGCCGTGTCGTGGCTGGATTTCAAGGTAGTCGGCAACATGATGGCCGTGCAAAATCTCAGCGCATCGCGCGCCGGCGCCATGCTAAGCATGGCGGAATGGCCAGCCCGCACGCCCTCGCACATGCTCAACGAGTTTTTGAAACAACCCGTCGAGTACATCGTCACACAGTCATTCTTCTTCAGCGACCGGATCACTGCCGAGCACGATATGAAGCAGGAGCGGCGACGTCTCGTGGTCAACGACCGGGAGGGCGGTGCCGAAGAGGACAGAAAGGAAATCACGGATGGTTTGCGCGACCTGACGAGCGGTCGGGCGGTCAACGGCCTGCATCATTTGACGATACTCGCCCATGTACCGGCTGCCACAACGCACGTCGACCCTATTCAGAACAAAAAGCAAACGATTGCGGATCTCGATAATGCAGTCGCGCTGCTCAAAAAGTCATTCGTGAATCTTGGCGTCAAAGCAGTGCGCGAATGGTTTGCCGTCGAGACGTTCTTCTGGTCCCAGCTTCCCGGCCAAGCGCAGCACTTCATCGGCCGGCGCGGAAGGATAAAGTCCGGCAACTTCGCTGGATTTGCTTCGCTGCATAACTATGCGATTGGAAAGATTGACGGCAACCTGTGGGGGCCTGCGATCATGCCTTTTGAGACAGAAAGCGGCACCGCCTACTACTTCAACTTTCACCGAGAAATGGAGGGGATGGTCGCGGGTCATTTGGCCTTGACCGCAGACACTGGAGCGGGGAAAACCACACTACTGTCGGCACTAATAGCCATGGCAGACAAGGCCCGGCCTCGAGTGTTTTGGTTTGATAACCGCGAGGGTGCAAAAGTGTTCATGCGAGCGATGGGTGCGCCACATACCACGCTGTCGGTTCAGGGAAACACCGGTTGGAATCCCTTCAAGTTACCCGACTCGCCCGAGAATCGCCTGTACCTCGTGGAATTGATGACGCTGATGCGCACGTGCTATGGCGGAACGCTCGTTCCCGACGACATCGAGCGATTCAAGCGGGCAGTCGCCGAGAACTACGACGTCTTGCCTTTCCAAGACCGACGTTTGCGCAACGTTGCATGGTGCTTTGGTCAGGGCGAACTCGCGAAGGACATGCGGATCTGGCATGGCGCGAATGGCTCAGCAGGTGCCAACTGGGGCGTGTTCGACAACGAGCACGATAGCATCGACCTCACCCGGTGCCGGCACTACTGCTTCGAAATGCGGCAGCTTATCAAGGACGGAGTTGCTCAACCCGAGCTGCCTGTCGTGTTGAGCTATCCGTTTCACCGCATCGAGCAGTCGATGAACGGTGAGCCGTTCATCCTCGTGCTGGAGGAAGGTCAGAATCTTGTCAAACACGCGTACTGGCGCGAGAAAATTGACAGCTACATCATGCAAATTCGCCGCAAGAACGGTCTGCTGATCTTCGTCACGCCCGACGCGAAATATCTTTACTGCGAAACCGATTCGATCCAGAAGCAGACCGCAACGAAGATTTTCCTTCCGAACGGCGAGGCGAGCAAGGCCGATCTGGTGGACCGTCTCGGGCTGACGATCGGCGAGTTCGACTTCGTTCACGACACTCCGCCCGAGAGCTTCAAGTTTTTGATACGGCGCGGCAACGAGTCGATTCGGGTCAAGTTCGATCTGTCTGATATGCGTGAATTCATTCCTGTCCTGTCGTCGAACGACAAGGGTGTTGCGCTGATGGAGCGAATCATCAGTGAACTCGAGACCGACGAACCAGAACAATGGGTGCCCGTTTTCATGCGGCGTGCGCTCGCCGAGAACACCCACAACCTCAAGCGGGAAGGAGCGTGACCGTGAAGAATACTTTTTTAGCCATCGCTCTCGGCGCCACGCTCAGCGTTTCGGTGCCCATTTACGCCACGGGAATTCCCACGTTTGATGCCGCGACCTTTTTGCAACTCCAGCAGCAACTTTCGCAACTGCAGGACCAGTACAGAACTCTGAAAGATCAGTATGCAGCTGTCACCGGAAGTTATGGTCGCGGGTCGATTGGGTTGAATCAGTCGATCAACGCGGCATCGGTTGTACCGGGCTCGTGGCAGGAGGTCGTTTCGCAACAGCAGAGCGGCACCTTCGGCGCGAGGCAAAATTTTTACGAGAAGCTCATCAACACTATGCCGCAGGACGTCTTCGCGGATCCGAGTGCGCAAAATGCGACGACGTACAAAATGAGCACAGATTCCGTTCGGGCTGCTTTAGCGGGTGGGGACTCGCTGTATTCCGAGGTCCAGACGCACCTCAACAACTTGTCCGTGCTGAGTCAGCAGGTGGATACAACGACCAACGTTAAAGACGCCCAAGACTTGCAGAACCGCATCTCCAGCGAGAACGGCATGTTGTCGAGCGCAATGGCGAAGCTCAACGCGATGAACATGAATTTGCAGGCGAATCTATTGAATCAACAGAATCAAGCTACTGCCGGAAATCAGAAGTTTTATCAATGGAAGAAATAGCAAATTCTTCGTAGGAAGGAACATGCCACAGAAGGAGGAAAAGTATGAAGCCTTTCATCCTAGTTCTGAAAATCTGCACTGCCTCGGTATGGCTCCCGCTGTGGCTTATTAAACGCAGCATCCGCGCAGTTGTCGTTTTGGTGATCGGCGCAGTGCTCTCTAGCTGCACCAGTACGTCTGGCAAGCTCGAGAGATCGCCGTGCGCCTGCTCATTCGAACCGATCAACGCAATTAGCTATGGGAGGAATGGAGATGTCTAGACACCTTTGGACATGGATCTTGACGAGTACTGCTGTGGTACTTGTCGGTGGCTACGGTCTCCTCAAGACTCTCAGCCGAGAGCCTGCCGTACCTTCCACAATTGCCCCACAAGAGATGACCCCATCGTCGACGCCAACGATTGAAAAAGGCAGCGGGAACCCGCTGCTTGGAGCGGACAAGGTAGCGGTTGCCAAATGGTATCCGGGTCATTGCTTCGCAGAGTTGTACGCGAAAGATCCTTCATTCGGCGGGAAGATGATTCCTGGCTGTGTGGTCAAGGTGATTGAACAGGTCAAGGCAGACACCGGCGTGACGCTGACCGAGGCAGATATTCAAGCGCCCGATGTAGTTGCACATTTCAAGCAGCTCTACGGCTCGAGCAATCCATGGCGACAATGACCCTCGAAGGAATGATTGGCGCCGCCGATGGCGTAACTCAGTCGTTCCTGACGCAGACCTACCCCGCTCTTGCTGGAGCCATATCTACGCCTGTCTATCTGCTCGCCGTGCTCTACTGGGCGGCTTCCGGCTACAAGATATATGGCGGTTACGAGCCGATGCGATGGAACGCCCTACTCGCAAAAGCCTTCATGACCGCCGCCGTATTCTCTGCGTTGAACTGGGGAGGCATGGGCCAAAGCATCTATGGCTTCTTCACGTCGTTCATGGAAGGAGTGGCTTCGACCATCATGTCAGGCAGATCGACGGCATCAATGCTCGACGCACTGTATAACAACGTTGGCCAGGTTTCCGCGTTGATGCAAAACGTAAGTTGGTATCAATTCGGGATGATTCTGCAGGGATTCGGTCTCTTCCTAATCAATTGCGTGTTGTTTGTGCTTGCGCTCGTCTACATGACGATCGCAAAGTTCGGCCTCGCAATTACGATGGTTCTGTTACCGGTCTTCGCCGGCTTCTTCTTTTTTGAACAAACACGGCAGTGGGCCATCAATTGGCTGAGCAAGATGTTGAATTTCTGCTTTATCTATATCTTGGTTATTGCCATCGTCCGTTTTGGTTTTCTCGCGTTTGGCGATGCGATTGACGAAGCCGGAAAAGCCTCGAGCGTCACGGATGCCGCATTTATCAACGTACAGCAAGTTGCTTATCTTTACATCGTTGAAGGTGTATTGATCATCTTCATGCTGCAAGTCAAAGGCTGGGCTGCATCCCTTTCCGGCGGTGCATCGGTACAAGGCTTGTCTTTGTTGATGATGGCTGCTCGGACGATAACCAGGGGGTCGCTCAAATGAGCTTCGGCAGAAGAACGTTCAAAGGCGACACTGACACCCAACGGATGCAGCTTGGCGGCTCGAACAAGCTCAAGCAAGAACGCAACCGCGCATACCTGTTCATCGGTTTGCTTCTCTTTGTGGTAGGCGGCATGGCTAGCGCGATCACCGTGCTAGCCAACATTCACACGGTCATTCCTGTCGTGTCCGTGCTCGATGCAAACGGACACGTGGTAAAGCAACAGGTGGTCAACAAGGAAACGATCTCCGGGCAGGAGAGCTTTGTTCAGAGCCAGGTGTACGACTTCATCATGTATTGCAACACGTTTGACCCGGACTGGCGGCAACGCTTCGCCGATCTCTGTCGCTTGCATTCGACGCAATCGGTCGCAGCTCAGTATGACGCGGAGACGAGCGCGGATAACGCGAATAACCCCTACTACCAGCTCGGCCAGGGCGGCCGTCGCTATCCGAAGATCACCGGTATCACGTCGCTCGGGAAGGATGCGTATCAGGTTTCGTTTCAATCGATCACCGAAAAGCCTGGCAGCCCGCCGAAGACCGACTACTACACGGCGCTCGTGCGCTACACCTTTACGTTCAAACCGCTCGCGTTGGGCGACCGTTGGGAGAACGCGCTCGGATTTGCCACGACGGGGTATCGGAAGGATCAAGAGTTGAGCCGCCAGTAACGCGCCGTCGGTAAGTGCTTCGTGCAAGGAATCAGACCATGAACTTCAAATCCGCTCCCATCGCTTTCGCCATGTTCAGCAGCGTGACGATTTCGCTGATTCCTGCCTCTTCACTTGCGGCCAAACTCCCTCATGCGCTTGTAACCGATGATCGCGTCAAGCAGGTTCCGTATGATCCCAATCAAGTCTACGAGGTGGTCGGCACATACGGTTACCAGACCTCCATCGAGTTTTCCAACGACGAGATCGTTAAAGTCGTCTCATTGGGTGACTCGATCGCTTGGCAGACGGTGCCCTACCAAAATCGCTTGTTCATCAAGCCGGTCGAGCCGAATGCTGCAACCAACCTGACTGTCGTGACCGACAAGCGCACTTATTACTTCAAGCTCACCAGTGCAAAGGCGCGCACAACCCAGACGTTTCTTGTGCGCTTCATCTACCTGAACTCCGGTTCGAACCAAAATGCGAGTATGAGCGGTTTCGCGGGCGCAAGCCGGGCCGACGCGAGCCCAAGTAACGGAATTGATCCTGCGAGACTGAATATTGACTACGGCGTGTCCGGCGACAAAGCCGCAATTCCGCTTAAACGCGCGTTTGACGATGGCCAGTTCACGTATTTCCTCTTCGACCAGAACGCTGAGATTCCCTCCTTCTACACCGTAGGCCCGGACGGGACGGAGTCCGCCGTCAGTCCGCGCCGGGAAGGTCCGTACATGGTCGTCAAACGTACGGCGAGCCTTTTCACGCTGCGCAACGGCGATGCCCACCTGTGCGTACAGAACAACGCCAATCCTTATCGCCGTGCTGACACGAGCACCGCTTCAACACGCAGCGCCGTGGAGCACTGATATGGCGGATCCGAACACCAATGCTCCAGACGACCGCGAAGCAGCCGTTCGTGAGTGGGAGAAGCAGGCGAATGCATCGATGGTCGTCGACAATCGAAAGAAGCGGTTTGGTGGCATCGCCATCGCCGCGATCGCGGCCGGAGCCATCGCGGCGGTGTGGTTGGTCAAGCACACCGGCAGTGACACGGCCAAGTCAGCGGCGAATAGCGACATTTCGATCCCTGACAGGAAGCCTGTGCCGAAACTCAAGGATCACGAGTCGGCGAGTACTTCTTCTGTCGCCGCGGCACCGGCTCCGCCACCGGCAAGCACTGTGCAGGCCGACGATCCAATGAAAGCGCAGCGCGAGCAGATGGAGATGCAGCGCCGCGAACAGGCGCGACGGCTGCTCGAAGCTCGCATGAAGTCGGCCATCATTCCGCCAAACAGCGCGAATCAGCCGGCGGGCGTTCAGCCACAGTCCGGGCCCGATGCTGGCGGGCAAGCGCGGCAGAACGCCGGGATGTTAGGAGGTTCCTCGGGCGACCAAGGTCCGCAAGATGCCAATTCGCGCTTTGCACGCGCAGTAAGTGGCAACGCTGTCCCGGTGAGCATGGCGAGCCAGATCCCCAATCTTCCCTACAAGGTTTTGCAGGGCGAGTTTATCGAAGCGGTACTGGAACCGCGAGCGATCTCCGATCTTCCGGGTCAATTGTGCGCGCTTGTGCAACGCGACGTGTACGGCGCACAAGGTCGGCTCACACTGATTCCGTGGGGCTCGCGGGTGTGCGGTACGTACAACGCCGAGCTGCGCAAAGGTCAAGATCGCCTTTTCGTCGTGTGGAACACACTGCGTCGCCCAGACGGCGTGCAAGTTGCCCTTGATAGCGCTGGCGGCGACCAACTCGGAACAGCGGGTATGGGCGGCATCGTGGACACCCATTTTGCTGAGATTTTCGGCATGTCTGCGCTCCTGTCGATCATCGGTGCCGGCGCGTCGAACGCGGGGGTGAGTTCAGGCGATCAGTACAACTCGGCCTCGCAATACCGGCAGTCGGTGCAGCAGGCCGCAGCCCAGTCGTCCCAACAAGTGCTGTCTCCGTACATCAACATCCAACCCACCGTCACGGTGCCAGCAGGCTCCCGCGTGCGTATCTATGTAAACAAGGATCTCGACTTCACGTCGATTTATAAGGAGCAAATCGACGCGGCGAAGCACGTCGATGGCGTCACGTTCATTCAATGAGGAAGAGACATGTCGCAAATTGCCTCCTTCCGAGCCAAGCTCTCTTTGTTGGCGGACTATCTCGATGACAAGGAGGTCACCGAGATTCAGGTCAACAAGCCCGGCGAACTCTGGCTCAGAAAGAAAGACTCCTACTACGCCGAGAAGATCGAAGTGCCCGGACTGTCGTATCAGTTGCTTTCGTCATTGGCCGACGTCACGGCTTCTTTTAAGAGTCTCGAAGTCGACCGAGAAAGCCCGATTCTCTCGGCCGAAATCCCGGTGAATCTTGACGATGGCATTCCTGATTCCGAGCGCGGAACCTACCGGGCCGAGATGATCTTGCCGCCTGTTGTCCCTGAGGGGACCATTGCGATGACGATTCGCAAGCAATCGCTCGTTCGGATGAGTCTGCCGAAATACCGGGAACAGGGCGCGTTCCGCTTCGTCAACGGCGACGTGGTCGATGAGCCGTACTCGGATGTGCGGCTGCAGGAGTTGTATCGAGAGAAGCAGTGGGACACCTTCCTGCGCGGCGCGGTCTTGGCCCACAAGAACATCGTCATCTCTGCCGGCACCTATTGCGGAAAGACGACATGCCTCAACGCGCTGGTACAGGAAATACCCGCACATGAACGCATTGTCACGATCGAGGACTCTCGGGAAATCGAGCCGGCCCAACCGAACTGCGTCCGACTGTCCTACGCCCGCCAACAAGCATCGGGACAGGCTGCGGTGACACCGACCACGTTGCTTCGCTCGTGCATGCGGCTCACTCCTGACCGAGTCATCATGGGTGAGATCCGCGGCCAGGAGGCGGTCGAGTTCGTGAACATGCTCAACACGGGCCACAAAGGATCGCTCACAACTATCCACACCGACTCGCCCGCCGAGATGTACGACCGGTTCGGCGAGCTGATGGACGGCCATACCTCGATGACACGCGAGCAGATCATCGAGCGCGTCAAAAGGCGTATTGACGTGGTTGTGCAGTGGAAATACACCGAGCGCAACGGCCGCTACGTATCGGAGATCCTGTATGCGGGCGCCTGATCTATCAGCAACGTTGGTGGCGACCGGGCTACTGATCGCCATCTCTCGGATTGCTTGCGCCGAAACGTCGGCACCGTCCCGGCCCTTCGACGAGCTGGCCGCCGCGTGCGCCCCAGGTGTTCATCCAATCACACTCAGAGGCGTGGTGACCACCGAATCGGCGGGTAATCCCTACGCAATTGGTGTCGTGGGCGGTCGGCTCGAGCGTCAGCCGCGCAATCTGACGGAAGCGGTCGCGACCGCCCGAGAGCTTGAGCGCCAGGGTTTCAACTTTTCGATGGGCCTTGGACAGGTGAATCGATACAACCTTGCGAAGTACGGCGAGCGTTACGAGACGATCTTCGAGCCGTGCCGCAATCTCAAGGCCGGCGGTGCGATTCTTAGAGATTGCTACCAGCGAGCGCGGGCACGCATTCCATACGATCAGCAGGCGCTGCGCGCTGCCTTCAGCTGCTACTACTCGGGCAACTTCACGCGCGGTTTCCGGCCGGATCGCGCTGGTCAGCGCAGCTACGTGCAAAAGGTCGTCGCAAACGCGACGGACACAGCAGAGCCCATTCCCGTTGTGCCGGCAGTCAAACCTGATCGCGCTGATGCCGGCGTTGCAGTCCAACCGGCGGCAATTCCAAAGCCTGCGAAGCGGGCGGCCACGTCGGCAGAGTGGGTGATGTTTGCGGACGGCCGATCGCGGCGTGATCAGACTCCCGACTTGCCGTTCGAGGGCACCAACAGGAACCCCGCGGTCAAGGTGCGGATCGCGACGCCGACCAATGGATCGGCGGTCGAAGGGGACCCGACTCATCTCGTCCCCACGTCGCCATCGCACGAGACGCAGCCTGTCTCCGTTTTGCGATCACCGTCATCGACCACAAAGCAAGCTGCGCCGTTCGTGCAGTTTGTAAATTGACGCCTCTCTCGCCCATGAGACAAGCGACTTCAAGAGAAGAACCGATGAAAAAATCCCTCGTTGCCCTGTGTGTGCTCGGCGCGTCGATGTCGACGCACGCTTCGGAATACGGCTGCAAGGTGCTGCTGTGTCTCGCGAACCCCGCGTCCAATGGAGGCCCCAAAGGCGTAAGCGAGTGCATACCCCCGATCAATCAGCTCTACCACGACCTGAGCAAGGGACGACCGTTTCCGCGTTGCGATCAAGCGGACGGAAATGATGGATCAAGCTACGCCCGTCAAGTTTATGATCCGTATGATCCTTGCCCTGCGCCCTTGCTCCCCGCCGAGCGTGGCGCCTTTGTCGTCCAGGGCCAGAGGGGATCGAGCGGTAACAAGGGAGGATGGTTCGGGGGCGACGGGTCATTCACGCTGAATGACCGACCGCAAGTCTCAGAGTCATCGCTCGGTGAGGGCTATACGTCGGGCGCGCGGGCGTGTGTCGGTCAGCCGATCGGCTCGTATGTCGTGGGCAACTATGACAACACATACACCGTGACCGTGTTCGACAAGGTGCTTTGGCAGCTCCCGCAAAATCCGCGTGCGATCGACGTCTATATCGACAACGGGTGGCAGCAGCGCGTGCGTTGGTGACGTGACGCGTATTCGCCTCGCGCGTTTCCGGTTCGACAACAGACGCAAGTTCTCCAGCCTCTCTGTCGCTCGGCAAATCTACAAACGGGGCACGATAGATGAACCGACCGTTTATGTGCGCCTCCTCGATTTGATCGCCTTCTTTGTGCTCACTTATCTGATCGTGTCTTTTCTGATCGTGTCTTTTGCTACGACGATGTTGGGTCAGCTTGCTAGCTGGCCGGACCCGGAACGTTGGATCGCGATTTTCGTGGTCTGCGCCGTTGCGATCACCTGCGCGATCAAGATTGGGCCGATCTCGCGGTGCCTCGTTGACATGATCCGGATGCCCTTCGACCGCTCCAAGGAATAGCGGACGTTATCGAGTGCTCGCAGGGCACAAATCAATAAGCGTTCGCTTGTCAAGACAAGGACTATCAAAGGCGGCCATAGTCTAAGGGTTTGCGACCGTCGGCCGGTCGCCTGCGTTGGTCCCTGAATGATTGACGTTGCAGTTCTTGCTTACCCTCTGCTGCGCCTCGTCTTAGCATGCCTTGCCCGCGGCGCTGCAGTTCGCGTTCTCGCTGAATTGCCAGGGCTGTTGTCTTATCGAAGCGGCGTGCGATTGCGGCCGGCAATGACTTGACCGAATTCGTGTAGACGCGTGCTTCATACCGCGCTCGACTGATGGCGACGTAATACAGATTCATTGACGTCGTGCGGCTCTTGGTGTCGAGCGCGATCAGGGTCCGGTCGTTGGTCAGACCTTGCGAACTATGAACCGTCGAGGCGTAAGCGTGCTCCAGGTGAAGCGGTCGACTAGTCGGAAGTTCGAGCGACCGTAAGGGCCGACCGTCGCGTTGCTCCACCGACTCGAGACTCACGACTCCGCCGATCACCCCCGTCACGCGCATGCGGTCGCCATTTGTGAGGTCCCGGCCGGCATCGTTGCGGTTGATCCGTACGGTATCGCCAACAGACAGCTCGGCGCGCTCAAGGCGATAGACGCTGAGCTGCGTCACCTTGCGTGGGTTGATCGTAGCCGTGGTGCCGTCTTGCCGCGACAAAACGAGCGCGTTGCCGGGTAGCGCTTCGGAGACGCGATATGTTTCGCCTCGCATTAACCCGGCTTTCAAATAGTCTTTCTCCGGCTGAATCACCATGCCGGGCTGATAGCTCGGCGCGAAGCGGCGCTGCGCTTGCGTCATGTCGACACGGGTTAGCGTCTCAAACTCGCGTCCGTTACCCGTGAGCGCCAGCGACTCGCGCACCATTTTGTTGATTTCGCGGCGTGCCTCATTGGTGCCGGCGACAATCAGGGTGTCACGTCGCTCACCTTCGGTGAGGGCAATGTAGTCGTTCACGATCGCGCGATGCCGTTCTGTCGGCTCTTTCAGTTCTTCGACGTGTTTGAGATGCGCGAGCGATTGAATAACGCGACTTTCGGCCGCGTGACTCACGGCCGCCTTCAGTTCGTGATCTTTCTGCCGCTGTATTTCGCTTATGCGTGCGGTCTGCATACCATGGTGTTGAAGCTGGGCGAATGGTTTCCCCGCCTCGATGGCCTCGGTCTGTTTGGTGTCTCCGATCAACACCATCCGCGCGCCGGCCTTTTCAACCGTTCGCATGAGCTGTTCCATCTGGCGCGCGCCGACGACGCCCGACTCGTCCAGAACGATGATCGTCTTGCTATCGACCGGCTTATCCTTGGACCCGAGGAAACTGGCCAGCGTATGCGCTTCGAGGCCCTCGTTCTTAAGCGCCTTGACCTGGTTGCCGTAAGGCGCGAGCGCGACGGTGCGATAGCCCTCTCCCAACGTCGAGGGCGATGCCTGCTTAATGAGGGAGACGGCCTGATTGACGGTATAGGTCTTTCCCGTTCCAGCGTCGCCCTGGATGCCCACAAACCGATTGCCTGTGGCGACGATGGTTTCCACGGCTGAGCGCTGCCCTGTATTGAGCGTGGAGTGTTCGAGTAGGGACCGGACGGTGGCGACGGACTGGATCGGCGCCACGGCCCCGCGGCCAGTGCGCTCGATTGCAAGAATCGCTTTTTCACGGGCAAGCGCCTGTTGTGTCGTGTAACGCTTCTCGGCGGGAACGAGCGAGCCGTGCTTGATCGCAGCATTGACGTATTGCTGCGCCTGCTTGTTCGGCCACCCTTTGAGCTCTTGCAGATAGTTTCTCCAACCCGCGGACGAGAGCGCGGGCCCATCTTTTCGATCCGCCATGCGATAGGCCGGCACCGCCTCGATCAACGCGCCCTGGCCGACCAGACGCTTGATCTCGGCGCGCACCTCGCCCGGGCCTGCCAACCCAACAGATCGGCGCAGCGCGGTGGCCATCAGTACGCTCTCACGCACGACGGCTTCACGTTCAGTCAGGTGATGGATGGCGTACTGCACGACCGCTTGTGCGGGCGAGAGTCCCGTCGGCAGGCTCGTGGCGGCAACGCGATCGCGGCCGCCGGCATCAGCGCTGTTCCCACCGTGACCGGCGATGCTATTGCTCACCGGATCCCCTGCCCCGTCACTCGTGTTGGCAAGCTTAGCTTGCCTTCGGTGTTCTCGGCCGCCGTTCACGTCGTAACTGCGCCCGTCGAGCTGGGAACGCGCGCCGTAGTCGATGCCGAGCTCACGACTTTTCTCAACCCAGTATTGTTTGACGATCTCGCGATCGGATTCGTCCTTGCGCGGTCGTGTGGCGAGTGCAATCACCTGCTTTTCCAGCGTGCTCGCGCTCGCGCGCGTCTTGCCCTCGTTCGCCAAGGCCTCTTCGATGACGCGGCTCCGCGCTGAAAACGCTTCGATCTGGTCGCGGCTGATGTGGGCCAGCTCAAAATTGCCTTTGTCATCGACGAGCCGGATCGAGTAGCCAATTGCCTGGAGGCCTTTCGCCAGCTCGGCCTTATAGATCGCATCGACCTCGTGCTGGACGCGGAATATGTCCTCGTTCGAGAGCGCACGCCACGCGCCATCAGCGCGTCGCGTCATGTTCAGCACGACCGAGTGCGTGTGCAGCTGAGGATCCTTTGCCCGGCTCATTTCGTGCCGGAACTTGGCGATGGTCATATTGCCCGTGCGCTCACGATAGCTCTTGCCCTTGACCTTCTTGCGCGCCTCGGCGAGTTGCTCGACCTGCTCGAGTGCGCGCGTCACGGCGCGGTCGTGCGCAGCAGTTACTTCGCGATCGCCGGCAACGAGCGCTTCCATCGACACCGATTTTGGCGCGGAGAACGTGAGATCGAGCCCCATGCGTTTTTTCTTGTCGGTCGGGTCGAACGTCGTCTGGATGCGCTCGCCGTTGGGAAGCTGGCCATTCAGGAGGCGCGAAAGCTGTGCCTGTTCGATCGGCCCGGTGAGTCCCAGGAGCCGCGCCCCTTCGCCCTGCCACTCGCCAGGATTCTCCTTGGCGTAATAGTCATCGGCGGACGAGAAATAGTGGGCTGCCGCGTACTGGTTGCTGCCGCGAATCGGCGTCACGTTGAGCATCGCCACGCCTCCGTCATTTGATCTCGATTGCCGTGGCGCGATGAGGATACTTGACGTAGGGCAGCTTGATTTTGGCGATAGGAAAATCTTCGCCGAACATGACGTAGCCCTCCAGGTCCTTCAAGAACGAAATTTCCGAATCCATCACGACGGGCTCGGGTGGGCTGGTGACCATGTTGCGGCTGCGCCCTCCCCCGCCGCCTCCTGCGCCGCCGCCTGCGTTTGTTGTGATCTGGACTCGCTCGACCTGATGCTTTCCAAGGATCTCGCTCGCTTTATCGGTATTGAGCGCATTCGACCCACCGAAAATAAGGTAATTTCGAAAGCATCCGAGCAAGGTTCGCGCAGCATCCTTGCCATAGGTCTCGTCCAGCTGGGCCCAATCCTGGATCGACGCCGCCATGCGCAGACCGTGCTTTCGACCCTTCGTTGCGGCCGGCACGAAGGATTGGAGCTTGCCGAGGGACTCCAGCTCATCGAGGAAGAGCCAAAGCCTGCGCGCGAGCGCCACGGCACTGTCGGGGATACTCATGATGGTGGCGCAAATCGTGTCGATCCACGTGGCCACGAGCGGGCGCTGTGTCGTGCGCATGTCTTCGCGCCAGGTGATGAAGAGGTTTCCCGCGTTCGGGTCATGCACCCATCTGTAAAGCGAAAACTCGCCCTTAGACATGAATCGCAACGGCCGCACATATTTGTTCATCATGAACTGAATCGAGGCGACCGCTTTTTCCGCGTTTTCCCGAAAGTAACCCTGTGAGTCGGTATTGGCTAGAAATGCCTGAATCACCTCGCCGTCCTCGCGCACGAGAAGATTGACCAGCGTGTCCTGGTCCGGGTTGCTGGTCTCGACCAGCTTGCGCATGGTGTCGGCGAGTACGTCCCGCGTGTACGCGCACCACTGTTCATCCGTCGGATCCAACTGCGGGGGAATGATGCTTCGCGCCATCCGATCGAAGTCATGTACACCCCTGATTTCGTTAAATAGAGTCCAGCCCGCTGAACGTTGGTCAAAGGGGTTGAGAATGATGTCGCCCGGAAAACTGAACTTCGAATAAAACGTGCCGTTGGGGTCAACCACGGCCATCTTGTCGCGGCGCTTCACGGCCGATGCGATCATGCTTTCCATGGCGACCGATTTACCGGCACCGATGGTCGCGCAGATCAGCGTGTTCCGGTTCTCAAGGTGCAACGGCATCGGCATCCGACCAATCATGATGGGCGGCAAGTCCGTTGCCCTGGCTTTTGGGCCCAGCCTTGGGTTCCCGGCCTCTCGCTCCAGCGCTGCCGCGCGCTTCAGTTCAGAGCGAATGCGGCGATTCTCACGGCGATTCGCGGCCTTCACCTGCTGCTTGACACCGTGCCAGTTCGCCATGCGCGCGCCGCGCAGCCACCGGTGGTATCGGGCGCCGCGGAAGCCGTCGTCGCCGTACTCGTGCAGCAAATACGCGGTGGTCGCGGCCAGGCCGAGACCGAGCACGACGCCGCTTGCTAGGAGCGGGTTGTGCGGCGTCATATGGAGCGCTGCGGTGAGCGCTTCCGGGAGCGGGCGCAGCGGCACGTCCGCGGCATAGGTGCCGGCCAGCCACCCGGCAATCGGTAAGCTGACGCCAAAGAGCAAAGTCGCGTTTTCCGCTTCGTGTTTCTGCATCGGCCTAGCTCCTGCTGCGCCTGAGGACTGCATCACATCGCCTGTCGAGCCACGTGGCCAGGATCTGTGCATCGCGAGCCGCGTCAACCCAATCGCGCCGCAACGCGCTGAGCAGCGCGTCGCGCAGCCAGTAGCTCGTGCTGGGTGTATTGAGCGCCGCCTGAATATCGGCGTCGATCTGCTCGATGGGCTCTCGGGTCGGTCAGGTCTGACATCACGATTCCTCCGTCAAGCGACCGATGAGCCAAGCGAGTTCTGGCGATGAGGCCGCAAGCAATTCCGCTGGCGTAGCGGTACCTATCACGGCGTCTTTGCATGCAAGGACGAGATCATTGAACTCGCCGGTCGTCGCCTTCTTCCGCACCAGGAAAAGCAGCGCGGCCAGCAGTGTGTGTGAAGTCGTCTGGCTACGCTCAATCTCCGCGAGCCGACCGTTAAGCTCTTGCCGCTCAGCCCATGTTTCCATGCTGTCGCGAGCAGCGTCGCGCTGGCTATCGCGACTCATCGCCTTATCGCGAATATATGCGGAGAGATGCTTATATCCCGCCAATGCCGCGGCCTCCTCGACCCTGCGGCGATCCTCCTCTGAAAACCAGACTGGGATCGATTTGCCTGTGCTCATGCGTGGTTATCCCTGTTGTTGAAAATAGAGTAACTCACTCTTCCTACCTATAGTATTGTCTATAGGTATCAAGTGAGCAAACACATAGCTCTCCTGCGAATTTCTATAGCAACGCTATAGAGCCAAAGTAGTGTCACTTTTGATTTGAGACCGATAAAACCAAGGGTCTGCATCCCCGAAGGGGGTGCGTAATGTGTATCGAGATTTCTGGCCTGTTAAGGACAGGGATCTCTAGGGGTTAAGGGCGTGATAGTCGACTAGCCCGAAGGGCGTAGGCGAAAAAGATGCGAGGCAGCAGCAGAAAGGTTGCAAAACAGAGGCAAGTTGATAGTATGAAGTATGCGCATCAGATGCAGTAGGACTGCGTATCAATAGCTCGGAGGATGTGTGAATGCCGCAGCGTGACGTAATGCAGGCTTTGACGGCACTGGAGCCAAAGACCAAAGCGGCAAAAGTGCGCGAAGTAATGCCGTTGATCGAACAGAGGATCTCAGCGGGCGTGCGGATCGCGGCCATTCTTAAGGCTCTGAGAGAGAGTGGGATCGATTTGACCGAAGCCACGTTGAAAAGCTACTTGTACCGATACCGGCGGAGGCAGCAGGTCGAGCGAGAGACTACAGGGCAGAAGATTCAATCTTATGCACAGCATTCCAGCGCCACCGATCCAGTGTCACAACGACACGACTCTGACCCATCTCCGATAACTGATCCAGCCTCATCGACACAAGTAGCTTCACAAGGGCCGATCTCGATGCAGGAGCTAGACCGCTTGATGAGACCCGACCCGGCAGAACAAGCCGAGAAGCTCGCGCGTTATGAACGCCTGGCCAAACAGCAACGAAGGAGTCGCAAATGAAAGTCGCCGTAATCAACTTCAGTGGCAATCCGGGAAAAACCACGCTGGTCGATAACCTCCTCGCGCCGCGAATGAATGCGCCGAAGTTCGAGGTCGAAACGATCAATGCAGGGTCGTCCGGCACCGACGCCGAACGGCTCAAGGGAAAGGACTACGGCGGACTTCAGGAGGATTTGATGACGCTTGACTCGGCCATCGTGGATGTTGGCGCATCGAACGTCGAAGAATTCATCAAACAGATGAGCCAGTTCGACGGCTCGCACGAAGAGTTCGACTATTTTGTCGTGCCAGCGGTGAGTGAAAAGAAACAGCAGATCGACACGGTCAACACTATCGAGACACTGGCCGGTCTCGGCGTTCCCCCGAAGAAAATCCGGGTGGTGTTCAACAAGGTCGAACTCGAAGACGCGAGCGATGTGCCGCGCTTGTTCAGTACGGTCTTTGGCCTTCACGCTGAGCGCAAGTGCTTCACATTGAAACCGGAAGCGGCGGTTTTCAGAAACGAGATTTTCGAGCGGCTGCGTGTGCTCAAGAAGAATGTTTCGGAGATCATCGCGGATGCGACTGACTACCGGGCCATGCTTCGCGAGGCGACCGATGAGGACACGAAAGCGCGGGCAGTCAGCATGATTTCGGCGCAGCGGCTCGCAAAGTCCGCGCACAAGAACCTGGACGACGTGTACAAGGTTCTGTTCAAGTAAGGGGAGACGTCATGGGTGGCAACGTATCCACCGCACGCGAAGCGCTGATGGCGGAGCTGTTGGAAGATGCCGATGCGCTTGTGAGGCGCTTCGAACAGGCTGATGAAGTCCTGTCCGGCAAAATTGAGCGGGCAACCACGGACGCGGCCGGCAAGGCGTTCCTAGCCGCAAAGCTCAATCTCGAGTCAGTCATCGAGCAGAACGGCAACAAGCTGATCGAAGCAGGCCGAATAGCGGCCGCGCAGATTGGAAACCAGCTCAACGGCGGAGCCGCGCAACTTGTCGCCGCCAATGTGGCGCTTGAACGCAAGGCGTGGCGGTTCTTGATGCTGCTGGCCGTATTCTCAGTTACCGCCGGCATTGTGGGCGGTTTCATCGGCGGTAGGCTGGCGGCCGGCATATAAGGTACTGGCGCTGCGTTGACTACCCGTTGTCAGTCGCCGCCGGGTTCTTGCTGGTACCGCCTTGCTTGAGACGGCGCGCGCGGCGTCGCCGTCAATCTGCGGCTGCAGTGTCGTTCTTTATTCGTTGGCGCCTTGAATGAACAGCACTTAGCAAACTCTTACGGCCTACATGTTTAACCGCCCGCTAGGTCCAGTTCTCGCCGTTCGCTGCGGCAATCACGGCTTTCGCGACATGACACGCGGCGCAAAGCCGCTCCACGAGATGTTCGTTTCGGCCGTTCGGACAGGCCAACGCGCGGACGAGGTCGTCGGAGCGCGAGACCATTCTCTGCAGACTTTCAAACATTGCCGGTGAGGCTTCGCACAGGAGCCAGGCGGAGCGCCCACCGTAACGCATAAACGCCCCGTCGAGGGTGACACCATCGGCAATGCTCCGGCCATCATCGTCAGTAATCGAGACAATGCGCGCGCAGGCGGCGCTGCTGCGGTCACGCTCGGTGCAGATTTCCGCGGGGTCTCGATGCTTAGCCACGGCGATCGCCTCGGCCGCCGTCGCCGCTTCGATGTGGGTTTTGCCGTAGTGCGGGACATTGACGGCATAGACAACGGTGAAGTTGCTCACGAGTCCATCTCCTTGTTTTCGAAACAGTCGTCCTTGACCTGGAGCGCTGCGCCCCAGGCCTTCGGCGATGTCTTCACGCTGGTTGTTGTTCGTCTGCGCCTTGCAGCGAAAACAAGAACTCGCAAGCTTTTTGCGCCTGACTTGCGGCCGTGAAAATTGCCTTTTTGTCGACCTTCAGGACCTTGAGCCAGTAGTCGAGGTAAGCGGCGTGATCGTCGCGAACTTCCGGGCTTAATCCCAGTGGTGCACAAACGAAAGCGGCCCCCATCTCGGCGATCAGTTCCTCGGCGGCGTAGGCGTCGTCGCCGAAACGCTTCCCTAGCTGGCGGTCGAGGCGGGTCGTGTGGCTGGTCCAGTGAGTGAGCTCGTGCGCCTTCGTGGCTGCGTAACTTTCCGCCGTATCGAACGACTCGGGGATGGGCAACTGGACGATGTCTTGCGCGGGTGCGTAGTACGCCTTGTTTCCGCCGTGACGGATGACAGCGCCGGTCTTCGAAAAGAAGGCTTCTGCATGCTCGATCAGCTCAAGGGGCTCGCTTTTGACGGGCTCCGGTTCCGTGCGGTATTCCGCGGGCAGGTTCTCGATTTGGTCGACGTTAAACACTGTGTAGCCCTTTAAGAAAGGGATCTCACGTTCAATCTCGTCGCCTTTGTCGTCGGTCTCGCTCTTGAGTACTTTGTTGGCGTAGACAACGAGGCTTCCGTGCTCGCCCTTACGGACGTTGCCGCCGAGCGCCTGCGCTTGCTTAAATGTGATCCAACGATTGGACAGGAAGCCTTTGTCGAGCTGCTCGCCCCAAAGAAGCAGAATGTTGATGTCTTGGTAGGGGATGCCGTTGTGTCGCGCCGGAAGGGTGATCCGGTCAGCGGCGTTTCCGCCTTTCCACGGCTTGACCCATGGCCTGACCCTCTGCTCCAGGTCGGCAATGATCTTGTCCGTCACCCGGCTATAGATGTCGGGCAGCGGTATCTTCGTTTGTGCTTTCATGGTCTCTCCTTTAGGTCTCGGGGTGGATGTGCTGGGGTTGCGCACATGCACCCGACGACCGTCGGGCGACGACCGGGGAGGCAAGCTGCAAGGGCTGGACGTGGGGAGGGGGATCACCCGGGATTTTTTCGGCGCTGTATCGAAAAAATTTTGGGGATACCCCGCGCTAGGGCGAAGCCATTTCCCTTGCAGGGCGCCAGGGGCAGCGCCCATTAGCTCGTTTTTCTGACTGAGCTTTTGACGTAGCGAAGGGATCGTTACCGAATGGCCGGGACGGCTCTTTGGCCCGTTGAGCGCAGCGAATAGAGCCCGATCCGCCGACAGGCGGATTAGCCTAGAAGCCAGATCGCAATCACTCCATTAAATCGCGCCGGTGTCTTCCCGAGTCGAGCCAAG
This sequence comes from Caballeronia sp. AZ7_KS35, assembly GCF_023631045.1. Taxonomy (NCBI): domain Bacteria; kingdom Pseudomonadati; phylum Pseudomonadota; class Betaproteobacteria; order Burkholderiales; family Burkholderiaceae; genus Caballeronia; species Caballeronia sp. AZ7_KS35. Next base: position 67,415 of record NZ_JALQDV010000071.1, read on the forward strand.
AAGTGGATAAGATCATTAGCTGCGTTTTGGAGGGGCGGGTAGCGGCGCGCCTGACCGGCTGCCTGAACAGCAGCGGCCGTTGCGTATCACCGTGAAATGCGTCATTGCGAGGTCAATTCCGTTCGCGCGACGCAACCCGATGAATATTCGATCTGCATCGGAAGCACTTCACTTGCGGCGCAAAGTCCAGGGACGATCGGAAAGAGGGTCGACGTCCGGCAAGCCACGTCGATGCTGTGGCCGATGACCGCCTCGCCGACGTCAATCCAACGTCATGACCGCATCGAGCGCGCCGCCGACCATCGCGCGCAGCGTCGGCTCGATAGCGTCGGCTTTTTCCGGCAGATACACGAACGGCGGCGCTTCATCCATATACGCGGACTGGCACATTTCCAGTTGGACCGCGTGAATCCCGTCCTGCGGCGCGCCGTAATGGCGCGTGATAAAGCCGCCCTTGAAGCGCCCGTTCGCGACCCACGTGTAATCGCTTTGCGCGGCCGCATCCGTCACCGCCCTCGTCACCGATTCCGCCGCCGTCCTCCCATCCTGCGTGCCGATGTTCAGGTCTGGCAGCTTGCCGTCGAAAAGACGCGGCAGCACGCTCGCGATCGAGTGCCCTTCCCACAGCAGCACGTTCGCATGCAGCTCGCGCAGACGCGCAAGCTCGGCGGCGATCGCATCGTGATACGGCTGCCAGTACGCTGCAACGCGACGCTGCTTTTCGGCGGCATCGGGAGCGCAGCCTTCGCGATTCACCGACTCGCCGCGAAACGTCAGATCGGGGCACAGGCCGGTCGTCGTCTGTCCCGGATACAGGCTTTCATCGGACGATGGCCGGTTCAGGTCTATCACATAGCGCGACACGCGCGCGCCGAGAATCGTCGCGCCAAGTTCCCGCGCGAACGCGTAGAGCCGGTCCAGATGCCAGTCGGTATCGGCGACCGTCAGCGCGATATCCGTGTATTGCCCGCGCAAATCGCCGGGAATCGTCGTGCCGAGATGCGGGATCGAAAGCAGGAGCGGCGCATCGCCGCGCTGCAGCGTATAGAGATCGTCCATGAGAGAAGTCGTCAGCAAGGAAAGGAAGTCATAACAGCGCATGGTCCGGCAGCGTCGGCACGGCGCGCATGACTGCCGGGCGAATCAGGTGATCGAGCACGCGGCGCGTGAGCGTGACGGTTTCATCGACGAAATCGTCCCACTCGCCTTGCCGATGCAGCACGAAAAACTCGCGCCGCGCGAGGCGCCCTTCGGGCAGCGGCAAGACGGCGATCTCCTCGAGATAATGCCGCGCCTGCCACAGGCACAACGGCGTCGAAATGGCGAAGCCCAGTTTCGCGCTGACGAGACTGAGCAGCGGATCGGTGGCGTCGAACTCGTATCGACGCGGACTGTCGATGCCAAGATGCCGCGCGAAGCGATCGACCTGCTGACCGATGACCGAGCGCGCCGTATAGCGGATGAGCGGCAGTTCATTGGCGAGCGCGCGCCACGCCGATGGATCGTGCGAAAGCGCCTCGCGTTCCTCGAACCATCCGCGCGACACCACGGCGACGAACGCCTCCGAGAACAACGGCACCTCGACGATGCGCGTATCGCTCAGCGCCGTCTGCGTACACACGACGACATCGACTTCGCGCGCGTGCATCTGCGCCGATAAACCGGGCGTCAGACCCGACCACAATGCGATCTGCCGTGCGGGGCCGGACATCGCGCGGATCAGTTCGGGGCCGACGGTCGCCGCGAACGAATCCACGCAACCGAGCCGCAAGGGCAACGCAAGCGCGAGCGACGCATCGCCGATGCGCGCGCTTACCCGCTGCGCGTGATCGAGCAGCGGACCGGCGAGTTCGAGCAGCGCGAGCCCCGCGCGATTCGGACGCGGCGGACGGCTGTCGCGATCGAAAAAACCCGCGCCCTGCTCGCGCTCCAGCGCCGCGATCGACTGGCTGACCGCGCTCTGGCTCAGACCGAGGCGGCGCGCCGCCGCCGTCATCGAGCCGGTCTCGCAGACCGCGACGAACGCCTGCAGCGCGCGCAGGTCGAGCGGAGTTGGGATGCGTCTCATCGAAGCTCCGTGATTCTGCCTATTCATGGCGGGCATGAGCGGTGCCCATCATGCATTCATCGGATGCGCGCGGTCGCATCATCAGCGAACCGGCGGGAACGAGCATCAGTTTGCCTTATGCAAAATGGTTGCGCGATGTCCGACATATCTCGGGCGCGTCGTTTTAGTGACAACAGATGTCGAGTTTGTGTTGGTTAAACCGATTTTGGCCCGGTACATTCGACCAACGCTGGCATCGGGATGCGCGGGAGGCCGCAGTGGATACGCTGGTTTTCGTCTGGAATAACGCGGCATCGATCGGGCACATGCTGGTCGATCACGTGCTGCTCGTGCTGGCGGGGGTCGGCTGCGCGATCGTCACGGGCGTCGCGCTCGGCATCGTCATCACGCTCAACGAGCGCCTCGCGCGCGTCGTGCTCTATACGGCTGCGATGCTGATGACGATTCCGTCGATCGCGCTCTTCGGCCTGCTGATTCCGGTGCTGTCGCTGATCGGCCAGGGCATCGGCTTTCTGCCCGCCGCCATCGCGCTCTTTCTCTATTCGCAGTTGCCGATCCTGCGCAACACCTACGCGGCGATTCGCAATCTCGATCCCGCGCTGCGCGAGGCCGCGCTCGGCATGGGCATGACGCCGTGGCAGCGGCTCCATCGCGTCGAAATGCCGATCGCCGTGCCGATCATCATGGCGGGCGTGCGCATGGCCGTGGTGATGAACATCGGCATCGCGGCGATTGCGACGTATATCGGCGCGGGCGGGCTCGGGCGGCTCATCAGTCGCGGCATTTCGCAGTCGGACCCGCGTCAGCTCGTCGCGGGCGCGGTGATCGTCGCACTGCTCGCGATCCTCGCCGATCTCGGCCTCGCCGCGCTGCAATGGCGTCTCACGCCGCAAGGCATGCGGCCGCGCCGCGCGCGTTTTCTCTGGCGGCGCAGCGCGCCCTTTACCAGCACGGCGGTCCAATCGGCGGAGGCACGATGATCGATCTTCGGAACCTGACGAAGCGCTTCGAATCGCGCGGCGCGAAGCCGGTCGTCGACGATATCTCCATGACCGTCGAGGAAGGCGAACTGTGCGTGCTGCTCGGACCGTCCGGCTGCGGCAAGACCACGACGCTCAAGATGATCAACCGCCTCGTGCAGCCGACCTCGGGCCGGATCCTGATCGGCGGCGCCGATACCGCGGGCTTCGATATCGTCGAGCTGCGGCGGCGTATCGGCTACGCGATCCAGCAGGTCGGCCTGTTTCCGAACATGACCGTCGCGGAGAACATCGGGCTCGTGCCGCAGATGCTCGGCTGGGACAAGCCGCGCATTCGCGCGCGCACGGAAACGCTGCTCGCGATGGTCTCGCTCCATCCGGCGACCTACATGCCCGCGTATCCGCGCGATCTATCAGGCGGGCAGCAGCAGCGCGTCGGCGTGGCGCGCGCGCTCGCCGCCGATCCGCCGGTCATGTTGATGGACGAGCCCTTCGGCGCGATCGATCCGATCAACCGCGCCTCGATTCAGGACGAGTTCCGCCACATTCAGAAGAGCCTCAGGAAGACCGTGATGTTTGTGAGCCACGATATCGACGAGGCCATGAAAATGGGCGACAAGGTCGCGATTTTCCGCGACGGCAAGATCGAACAGATGGCGAGTCCGGACGAACTGCTCGCGCGTCCGGCGAGCGCGTTCGTCGCGGATTTCGTCGGCGCCGACCGCGCGTTAAAGCGTCTGCGCCTGATGCGCGCGGCCGATGCGGCGCTGGAACCAGCGCGCGTCGCCCGCTGCGGTTTTCCGAGCGCGGATGCGCGTGCGCTGCTGCGCAACCATCTCGCCGATACGCTCGTCGTGCTCGATGCGCAAGACAAGCCTGTCGGCCATGTCGGTCCGATGGAACTCGCCGCCGGCGGCGCGACGCTCGACGCCGCGCAAGTGCGCGCGCTGCCCGCGGTCGTGCGCGCGAGCGACGATCTGCGCTCGGTCATGTCCATGCTGCTCGCGCACGGCGCGAGCTGGCTGCCGGGCATCGACGCGGACGGACGCTTCATCGGTTACGTGACGCACGAACGCATCGCGTCGATGGCGCGCGGTGCGTGCGCGTCGGGCGAGGCGTCGCCGCACGCCATTGCGGCCGCGCCGCACGCCGCCGAACTCGCGATCGGAGCGGCGCGATGAACCCTCGCTGCGCGCGCATCCTGGCCGGCGCATCGATCGCGCTGCTCAGCGCATCGGCCCGCGCGGACAACTGGTTTGCATCGATCGGACAGTATCGCGCGGACATCGTATATCAGGCGGGCCAGCAGATGCTGATGGTGCTGATCGCGGGCGTCGCGGCGATTCTCGTCGCGGTTCCGGCGGGCATCTGGCTGAGCCGTCCCGGCAACGGCCGCGCCGCGCATTTCGTGATGTTTACGCTCAACGCGGGCCAGGCCGTGCCGAAACTCGCGATCCTCGCGCTCGCGATGAGCGTGCTTGGCATCGGTGCGAAGCCCGCGATTCTCGCGCTGTGGCTCGCCACGCTGCTGCCCATCGCGATGAACACCTACGAAGGCATCCGCGCCGTGCCGCCCGCGATGATCGAGGCGGCCAACGGCATCGGCATGACGCAATGGCAGATTCTGCGCAGGGTCGAACTGCCCAACGCGATGTTCGTGATTCTCGCGGGCGTGCGCACCGCGCTCGCGATCACGGTCGGTACCGCGCCGCTCGCATTTCTCGTCGGCGGCGGCGGGCTCGGCGAACTGATCTTCACTGGCATCGACCTCAACGATTTTCCGATGCTGCTTGCCGGCGCCATTCCGACCGCCCTGCTCGCGGTCGCCACCGACCTGTTCGTCGCGCAGCTTCAGCACTGGCTCGTGCCGCGCGGCGTCAGTCCTCAACGTTGAACCTCTCCCGGAACCGAAGCCAATGTTCAAGCCGCTTTTGTCACGCAAGCCGTGGTCGCGCCTCGTCGGCGCAACGTTCTTCGCGCTCGCCCTCGGCGCGTTCGGCGCGAGCCAGTCCGCGCGGGCGGCATCGACCATCACCGTCGGCGGGAAGAATTTCACGGAGCAGGTCCTGCTCGCGGAAATGACCACGGAACTGCTGAAGGCGAAGGGCTTCGATGTCGTGAAGAAGGACGGCATGGGCAGCACCGTGCTGCGTCAGGCGCAGGAGAACGGGCAAGTCGACGTGTACTGGGAATACACCGGCACGTCGCTCATCACCTACAACAAAGTGACCGACAAGCTCGATCCGCAGCAGACCTACGCGCGCGTGAAGGAACTCGATGCGCAGAAGGGACTCGTCTGGCTCGACCCTTCGAGAGCGAACGATACCTACGGCCTCGCGATGAACCGCGACGTCGCGCAGAAGCTCGGCATTGCGACGCTCAGCGATCTCGCGAAGGTGCTCAACAGCGGCAAGGAACTGACTTTCGCGTGCAATTCCGAATTCTACGCGCGACCCGACGGCCTGCGTCCGCTGGAGAAGGAATACGGCTTTCACTTCGAGCCGTCGCAGATCAAGCGGATGGATTCGGGCCTCACGTATCAGGCGCTGAAGGATCGTCAGGTCGACACCGCGCTCGTCTTTACGACCGATGGCCGCGTGCCCGCGTTCAACTTCATCGTACTGCGCGACGACAAGAACTTCTTCCCCGCTTACGCGCTGACGCCAGTCGTGCGCAAGGCGACGCTCGACGCCAATCCGAAGCTCGGAGAGATCCTCAACGCGCTGTCCGCCAAGCTGGACGACGCGACGATGGCGCGCCTGAACGCCGAAGTCGACGTGCAGAAGAAGTCGCTCAGCGATGTCTCGGGCGCTTTCCTCAAGTCCGCCGGTCTGCTCTGACCGAGGCGCGCGATGGAACCCTTGCTCGTCGCGGCGGCGCAGGTCGAAACGGTTGCCGGCGATCTCGCGGCGAACCTCGCATCGCATCGGCGGATGATTGAGAAGGCGGCCGCGCGCGGCGTGCGTCTGCTCGTGTTTCCCGAGTTGTCGCTCGCCGGACACGCGGCGGGCGAGCACGCGCTGAAGCTTGCTATCCCGCGCGCCGACCGCGCACTGCTCGAACTCGCACGCGACTGCATGCCGCTGTGCGCGGTCGTCGGCTTCATCGAGGAAGCGCCAGGTGCGTTGTTCTACAACAGCGTCGCGACGCTGCATGCCGGGCGAGTCGTGCACGTGCATCGAAAGATCGCGCTGGCGACGTATGGCCGCCTCGACGACGGCAAGTTCTACGGACACGGCGAACGCCTCGATCAGTTCGCCATGCCCGGCGATCCGCACTGGCGCGTCGCGACGCCGATCTGCGCCGACCTCTGGAGTCCCGCGCTGATGCATCGCCTCGCGCGCGACGGCGCGACGTTGTGCGCCGCGCCAGTGAGTTCCGCGATCGAAGCTGTCGGCAGCGAGTTCGACAATCCGCGCGGCTGGGACACCGTATTGCGCGCGCATGCGCTCGTCTACGGCTTGCCGATCGTGTTCGCGAATCGCGTCGGCCGGGAAGGTGCGCTGCATTTCTGGGGCGGCTCGCGCATCGTCGGTCCGCGCGGCGAAATCGTCGCGCAAAGCGAATCGCCGCGCGAGGAACTCGTCGTCGCATCGCTCGACTACGACGCCGTGCGCAACGCGCGTTTCGATCTGCCGACGGTGCGCGACGCCCGGGCCATCGATACGATTCTCGCGCAGGGTGCGCCCGGAAACGACATCGTGTCGGTTTCGTGATCGGGTTGGTCGTCTGCCTGTTGGCATGGACGAAATCGGCGGCAGACAATCGATTCAACTGATCGTTCGCACGGAGAGCATGACGATGATCGACCCGACGCGCGTGCGTGCCGCCCTCGCGCAGCGCCGCGACAATTTCTCGCTGCCGCAGCCGTTCTATACCGACGACACCTTTCACCAGCTCGATATCGACGCGGTCTTCAACGACGAATGGCTCTTCGCGTGCAACGGCTGCGAGTTGCCTGAGCCGGGCGATTATCTGACGCTCGAAATCGGTCCGACTTCGGTAATCGTGCTGCGCGATAACGACGGCGAGATTCGCGGGTTCTTCAACACGTGCCGGCATCGCGGATCGCGCATCTGTCTCGATGAAAAAGGCCATGCGCATCGCCTGACGTGCGCCTATCACCAATGGGTCTACGAACTCGACGGCTCGTTGCTGCATGCGCGGCAGATGCCCGTGGGCTTCGAGCGCGAAGCGTATGGCTTGCGGCCCGTGCATGTCGAAATCGTGTGCGGCATGGTCTATATCTGCCTCGCCGATACGCCGCCCGACATCGCGCGCTTTCGCGACGCCGTGACGCCGTACATCGCGCCACATCAGCCGTGGCGCACGAAAGTCGCCGCCGTCTCGACGATGATCGAGGACGCGAACTGGAAGCTCGTGATCGAGAACAATCGCGAGTGCTATCACTGCGCGGGCAATCATCCCGAACTGCTCGCGACGCTGATCGAATTCGCCCTGCCCGACGATTCCGCCGGCTCGCGCGACTTCCGTTTGCTGATGGACGCGCAAGCCGCGAAGTGGGAACGACACGGCCTGCCGCACTTGCCCGCCGATGGCGGCGACGAGTTCCGCTGCATCCGGCTGCCATTTCATCGTGGCGCGGTGTCGTTCACGCCGGACGGATCGCCCGCGTGCGCGAAGCTGCTCGGCGATCTCACCGAACCCGACCTTGGTTCCGTGCGCATGTTCCGTGTGCCGAACAACTGGAATCACTTTCTCGCGGATCACATCATCCACTTCCGGATCCTGCCGCTGTCGGTCTCGCGCACGATGCTGCGCACGACCTGGCTCGTACATGAGGACGCAGTCGAAGGCGTCGATTACGACGTCGGCGAGCTGACATCCGTGTGGAACGCGACCAACACGCAGGACGCGCGGCTCGCGGCGAACAATCAGCTCGGCGTCGGGTCCGTCGGCTACACGCCGGGCCCCTATGCGCCTTCCGAATTCATGCTGCGCAACTTCACCAACTGGTACGCGAACAAGCTCGCGTCGTATCTCGACGGCACGCATGCGCATCGTTCGATTCAACTGAAGGTGTCGAATGGCTGACGTGCTGATCGAAGCGCAAACGCTTATCGTGTCCGACGAAGCGCAGGCGCGCACGCTCGAATGCATCGGCGTGCGCGATGAAGCGCCGGGCGTCAAGACCTTTTGCCTGCGCGATCCCCACGCCGACGGCGCGCGCCGCTTCGCGCCCGGTCAGGCGATGCTGCTCACGGTCGATATCGACGGCGTGCGTCACGACCGCACGTTTTCGATCGCGTCGTCGCCCGTCGAGCGCGACGTGCTCGAACTCACCATCAAGGCCCAGGCGGACGGCATCGTCACGCGCTGGCTGCACGAGAACCTGATGCCGGGAACGCGCATCGACGCGCGCTATCCGCTCGGCCGCTTCACGCTCGACGCAGCGAAGGCGGCGCCGCTTGCGTTCGTATCGGCGGGATCGGGCGCATCGCCGCTGATGTCGATGTTGCGCACGCTCGCGCATAGCCAGCCGGATGCGGATGTCGCGTGGCTGCACAGCGCGCGCAACGCCGCCAACATTCTTTTCGCCGATGAACTCGCGGCGCTTCAGTCGCGCATGCCGAATCTGAAGGTCAGCGTGTGGCTGAGCGCGCCCGCGCCGGGCTGGTTCGGCTTGCGCGGACGAATCGCGCGCGGCCCGCTCTGGGCGATCGCGCCCGACTTCGGACGCCGCACGGTGTATTGCTGCGGACCGGCGGGCTTCATGCAGAGCATCCGGCGGATTCACGCGGCCGAAGGCTCGCGGCGCGCGGCGTTTCATATCGAGCATTTCGGGCCCGTGCCTGTCGAGGTTTCGCAAACCGATGTCACGTCATCGCCGGATGCCGTTTATCACGCGACATTGGGCGATAAACGCTTCGACGTGCGCGCGGGCGAAACGCTGCTCGTCGCCGCGACGCGTCAGCAAGTCGTGATTCCGTGCGGCTGCGCGAGCGGCTTGTGCGGCACGTGCAAGGTGCGCCGCGTGTCGGGCGTCGTATCGATGCAGCACGCGGGCGGTTTATCGGCCGCCGAGGAGGCTCAGGGCTTCATTCTCGCGTGCTCCAGCCGTCCATCCACCGACGTCGAAATCGCCTTCCGATGATGAAGCCAACGCCGCCGCTGCACGACGACGCCAGCCGCTTCACGCACACGTTGCGCTTCGACATGCTGCCCGATGCCGTCGTACGCGATGCGCAGCGCCGTCTGCTCGACCTCTTCGCCGTCGCGGCGGCGGGCACATCGACGCGCATGTCGTCGATTGCGCTCGAACACGCGCTCGATTGCTTCGCGGCGGGCGGCACGCCGGCGCGCATGTTGTTCGACGGACGCATCGCGAGCGCGGCGGGAGCGGCCTTCGCGGGCGCGGCGACCATCGACAGTTTCGATGGACACGACGGCCACGCGCTCACCAAGGGGCACGTGGGCGTCACCGCGCTGCCCGCGCTGCTCGCGATGACCGAACGGGTGCCCGGCATGAGCGGGCGCGAGTTCATCGTGCAGACGGTGCTCGGCTACGAACTCGGCACGCGCGCGGGCATCTCGCTACATGCGACGAGCCGCGAATATCACACGTCGGGCGCGTGGAATGCGCTCGCGGCGGCGGCCATCGCGAGCCGCGCGCTCGGCTTCGACGTGCCGATGACGCGTCATGCGCTGGGCATCGCGGAGTACCACGGGCCGCGCTCGGACATGATGCGCTGCATCGATCATCCGACGATGCTGAAGGACGGCTCGTGCTGGGGCGCGCTCGCGGGCATCAGCGCGGCGCTGCTGGCCTCCCGTGGCTTCACCGGCGCGCCGGCGACGACCGTCGAACGCGACGCGCCCGCGATCTTTGCCGATCTCGGCGAGCGCTGGCTGATCCTCGAACAGTATGTGAAGCCGTATCCGGTATGCCGCTGGGCGCATCCGTCGATTGCGGCGGCGCTCGCGGTGCGCGCGCAGGCTGCCTTCGACGCGGACAACATCGAACGTGTGGAAATCGAAACGTTTCACGAAGCGAAGCGCTTGTGGTCCGACGCGCCGCGCACCACCGAGGAAGCGCAATACGGCGTGCTGTTTCCCGTCGCCGCCGCGTTGCTGCATGGCCGCGTGGATGCGGACACCATCGGCGATGAAGGGATCGTCGACTCCGCCGTGCGCGCGCTGCTGCCGCGCCTCGTCACACAGGAGCGCGCTGACTTCAACGCGGCGTTTCCCGCCGAGCGCTGGGCGCGTGTGACGGTCGAACTGCGCGATGGCCGGCGCTTGGACTCCGGCGCGATGCAGGCGAGCGGCGATCCCGCGCGCCCGATGACGCCTGAAGCCGAACGCGGCAAGTTCCGCGCGTTGACCGGCGCGCGCTTCGGCGCACGCTTCGCAAGCGAACTCGAAGCCGCTGTCGACGCGCTCGGCGAACCTCGCGCCAGCGCATCGCCGTTATGCGAACTCGTTCTGAACGCGCCCAACTTCACGCAATGAGAGTCTCGATGGACAACGAAACCATGCATACCCCGTTCTACGATCCCGCGTCCGTCGCGGGCAGGGCGCCGCCCGTCGATGAATCGGCCGATCTGCTGATCGTCGGCGCGGGTCCCGCGGGCATCGCGGCCGCGCTCGAAGCGGCCGGACGCGGCGTCAGCGTGACGCTCGTCGATGAAAACCCGGTGCCACTCGACACGATGGGCGAGGACGTGCCGCTGCACTTCGGCGGGCGCATGGGCGCTGTGGCCGGCAACGCCAACGCGATGCTCGAAGCCATGCTCGACGCGCGCCCCGAACTCGGCGATGCGCTGGAAGCGGGCGTCGACGTGAAGCTCGGCACGGCGGTCTGGGGCATCTTTCCGCACGGCCCGGCGAGCGCATGGATGGACACGCACGTTGCCGGTCTCGCCGATGCTTCGCGTACGTGGCTCATCGGCTTCAAACAGGTGATCGTCGCCTCAGGACGGCGCGACATGGGCCTCGCCTTCGACGGCTGGCAGCGTCCGGGCGTGATGGGCGCAAGCGCCGCGTGGCGGCTCGCCGTGCTCTACGGCGCACTAGATGCGCGCCGCGCCGTGCTGGTCGGCAGCGACACGCACGCGCTGAAGATTGCCGTCGATCTGATGGCGCGCGGCGTGCGGATCGTCGCGGTGATCGAACAGTCCGATGCGATCGTCGGCGATGCCGCCCTTGCGTCGCAACTCGAAGCGGGTGGCGCGCGCCTGCTCACGCGGCACGTCGTGCGGCACGCGCGCGGCGATGCGTACGGCGTCACTTCAGTCGAAGCGGCGTCGCCCCAGGCGGACACATCGGTCACGTTCGAATGCGATACGGTGCTGCTCGGCATAGCCGCGCTGCCCGCGATCGAACTGCTCGAAGCGGCCGGCTGCGCTACGACATTCGATGCCGCGCGCGGCGGTCACGTCGCCAATGTCGATGCGCTGCAGCGCACGTCGCTGCCGTTCGCGTATGCGGCGGGCGACTGCGCGGGCGTGTGGGCATCGAAGAGCCGGGATGACGGCATTGCGCGGGAAGAAGGCCGGCGCGCGGCGCGTTCGGCGCTCGACGCTCCGGGCGTTCGCGGCACCGCGCCCGTCACGCAGCCCGACGCGCCCGCGCATGACATCGCCGCGTCGCGCGTGGCATGGGTGCGCGCAAGCGTGCTCGGCGCGGCGGGCGAGCCGTTCGTGTGCCAGTGCGAGGAAGTCACCGCGCGCGAAATTCTCGACGTGCGTCCACCGCGTTACCTCGACTGGCATCCCGCCGACGCGGCGCACGACACACGCGGCGTAGCCGGACTGGCACGCAGCGGCCCGCCGAATCCCGATGCGGTCAAGCGGCTCACCCGCGCCTGCATGGGCCCGTGTCAGGGCCGCCGATGCCGCGAACAAGTGGCGGCGCTGCTCGCGATCGGCTCCGGCTGCGCGCTGCCGCGCATTCCGCTCGCGACGTTCCGCGCGCCGGTGCGTCCGCTCGCGCTGCGGCAACTCGCCGACGTGGCCGAAGCCTCGTCAACCGGTTCGCATTGGGATAGCTGGTTCGGCATGGCGTCGCAATGGGTGCCGTTCTGGCGCGTCGATCCGCTGTATCGAGCGGGCACGCGGCAGACCGGAGAACCGGTGGCGAGCGAATAGCGGCATCGCTCCACGTCGCCATAACCAGGCCCATTACACGATCGAAGGCGCGCAAGCATGAACACATCGGCAGCAGACAAACTCAAGGGCGCATCGGTGGTCATCGTCGGCGGCGGCGTGACGGGGCTCTCCGCGGGATGGTGGCTCGCGCGCGAGGGCATCGACGTGCTCGTGCTCGAAGCGGGCATGATCGGCTGGGGCGCGTCGGGACGTAACGGCGGCGGCTGCTCGCATCATCACAGCCCGCTCTTCATGGAAGAGCAACGACTCTGGCCGATGATGGACGACCTGCTCGGCTATCCCACGGAGTTTCGCAGCGAGCGCATCCGCATTGCGCTCGACGAGCATCAGTTCACGCTGTATCGCCGGGCGCTGGAAAACGGCGAGCATCACGGCCTGCGCTCCGACGTGCTGGATGCAAGGCAGGTGCGCGAACTCGTGCCGCTCGCGGGCGACAACGTGTATGCCGGTTATTTCTATCACTTCGGCGGACATGCAAATCCGCATCGCACGTTGCAGGCTTATGCGTGGTCGATGGAAGATCACGGTGCGCGCATCCTGCAACATACGCCGGTGACAGGCTTCGTCACGCAAGGCGGGCGCGTGAGCGCCGTGCAGACGCCGAACGGAGAATTCGCCTGCGATCATCTCGTGATCGCGGCCGGCCCGCATACGGGCGTGCTTGCGGCGCGACTCGGCATCGACGTGCCGCTCGCGGCGGCGCGCGCGGAGATGATCGTCACCGAGCCGCTTCCGCTGATGCCGCTCGGCGGCGTCGACGGCAACGGCCTCTACGGACGGCAGACGCTGCGCGGCAATCTCGCGTTCGGCGGCGGTCCGCACGAATGGATCCGGCTCGATGACGTGCGCAACGTGCGTGCACCTTCAACGCCGCTTCAATGCAGCATCGCCGCACGGCTCGCGGCGCTGCTGCCGAAGGCCGCGCACGCGAAGGTCATCCGCAGCTGGGCGGGCTATATCGAGAACACGCCGGATGGACGGCCCGTCATCGACCGTCCGGCTGCGCAAGAGAACGTGACGGTCGCGACCTTATCGAGCGTGGGCTTCGGCCTGTCGCCGGCGAGCGGCCGCGCGGTCCGCGATCTGGTCGTCGACGGGCGATGCGGATTCGCGGATCTGTCGTCCCTGTCGCTCGCGCGCTTTGCGCTTCTCGAACCGGACTGGCGCGAACTGCAAGGCTGGCTGCCGCTGCCGCTGCGAGCCCCGGCGCCGGTGCTCGAAACCGCATAAGCGCGTCATGATCTCGGCTGCGCCGCGCGCAACTCCGTCGGACTGATGCCGTACGCGCGACGCACCCAGCGCGCCAGATGCGAAGGCGACGCGAATCCCGTCGCCACGGCGACATCGGCGACGGGCACGCTCGAATAGGTCAACATGTCGTGCGCGCGCTCCAGTCGCAACTGCACGTAATAGCGCGCGGGCGTCGCGTTCAGATGCCGCAGGAACAGACGCTCCATTTGCCTCGACGTCATCCCGATGGCCGAGCCGATATCGTTGATCTGCAACGGCGTCTCGACATGCGCGCGCATCATTTCAATGGCCCGGCGGATGCCGCGCGGCAAGCTCGCGTGATTCCGGTCGCGCCAGCCGCGCTGATCGTCGGCGGTGTCGCGCATGCGTTCGTGGTGAAACTGATTGGCGACCCGCACCGCGAGATCGCTGCCCTGCTGCGTCTTGATGAGATGCAGCATCATGTCCATCGCGGCGATGCCGCCCGAGCACGTCATGCGGTCGCGATCGATCTCGAACAGCTTGCTGCTGCATAACAGATCGGGAAACGCCTCCGTGAACGCGGGGAGATTTTCCCAGTGGATCGTGCAATGGTAGCCGTCGAGCAAGCCCGCGAGCGCGAGCAGATAGGTCGCCGTCGAAAGCGAACCGATGACCGCCTGCGTGCGCGCCGCGCGCTTCAACGCCGCGACGAAGGCCGGTTCGAGAGCGGGCGCGAGACGCAAGCCGCCGCAGACGAACACGTAATCGGCGTACTTGTACACGTCGTCGAACGGGTGCGCCGCGAGCGCAATGCCGCTCGACGAGTGCACCGGCTCGCCGTCGAGACTCGCGAGCGCCCAGTCGTAAAGCGTGTCGCCCGCGAGGCGATTGGCCGAGCGCAGCGGCTCGATGGCGGACGACAGGCTCATCATCGACAAGCCGTCCGCGAGCAGAAACACGAACCGGCGCGGCCCGGCATCGGACGAACGAGAGTGAGAGATCAAAGCGCGGCGCGTGAGATGGACGGATAAAAACCTCCGCGTAAGCGAAGGCGCCTTTTTCAATGCGTGTGCCCGTCATTATCGCCGCGAAAATACCCGTGCGAACAGAGCGCGGCGAGGCCTTTACGGCAGAATGGACGCGGGAGGAAACCATGCGAAACACTTTCGTCGGGGTAGACCTGCGTGCATTGCAGGCGTTCGTCGCGGTCTGCGAAACGCGTTCGATGACCGAGGCCGCGCGCGTGCTGGGCGTCACGCAAAGCGCGGTGAGCCAGCTCATCGCCGCACTGGAACGCGAACAGGGCGTGGCGCTGTTCGATCGCGAGTTCAGGCCGGTGCGGCCCAACGCGGCGGGCCGCATTCTGCTCGAACAGGCGGGTGGGCTGCTCGAACATGCGCAGGCGGTTTCGCATAACGTGCGCAACGCGACGAGCGAAGGCGTGCCGAGCCTGCGCATCGGCTGCGTGGATTCGTTCGCGGCGAGCGTCGGGCCGCATCTCGTGCAGCGCCTGTCCGATCGCATGAAGACCCTTTCGATGTGGTCCGGCCTCACGCCGACGCTCAGCGAACAACTCGCCAATCGCGAACTCGATCTCGCCATCTGCACCGAAGCGACGCTCGATCCGCGCCGCGTCGAATTGCGTCCGCTGTTCTCGGAGACATTCGTCGCCGTTGCGCCGAAAACGTTCGGCGCGGGCCGCAAGCCGTGCGACTTCCACGACGTCGTGCGCGAACTGCCGCTGTTGCGTTACACGGGACGCTCGCTGATCGGCCAACAGGTCGAGCGGCTCGTCAAGCACATGAACTTCCATGCACCCAACCGCTACGAGTTCGACGACACCGATCCGCTGCTCAGCCTCGTTGCGTCCGGTTTCGGCTGCGCGATCACATCGCCGCTGTGTCTGTGGCAATCGCGCGCGCATCTGCCGGACGTGACGGTCGTTCCGCTGCCCGCCACGCGCATCGGACATCGACACTTCTACATTCTAACGCGCCGCTCCGAATGGTCCGCGATGGCCGATGCCGTGTCGCGCGAGTCCATCGCGGTCGCGCGCGACGTGATCGCGCCGGGATTGCTTGCCGCCCTGCCCGGCATGCCCGCCGAACTCTTCGACGTCTACGCGCATGACTACGATGCGCAAGGCGCAGCATGGAATTAGCGGAACTGCTTCAAAACATAAGAGTTTCTGATTCGGTCAGATAGCTTAATGACCGGGCGAGGTTCGCTACTACCATCGCAAACAGACCGCCGGACCCACCTCTCATTCAGACAGGGCATAACGATGACAAGCAATCGCCGTACATTTCTGAAGCAGGCATCCTGGATCGGCGCGGCTGCGGCCACGGCGGGTCTCAGCGCGGGATTCGCGCCGCTCGCGCGCGCGGCAACGACGGTGAACTACGGCGGCTCGGCGTGGCTCGGCCACTACGCGGCGTATGTCGCGATGAAGACCGATATCTTCACGAAGCTCGGCATTGACTGCCGCTGGCAATCGTTCTCGACGTCCTCGGCGCGCATGGGCGCGGTGATGGCGGGCAATATCGATATCGCGGGCACGGGCGTCGTCTCGGCGCTCGCGCTGATGGCCAACGGCGCGAAGCAGTTTCAACTCATCTCCACGCCCAATAACTTCGGCAAGTCCGAAGGGCTGCTCGTGCGCAGCAACGTGAAGTCGCTCGCGGATCTCAAGGGCAAGAAGATCGGCGTCACGTATGCTTCGAGTTCACATGTGCTGCTGCTCGACGTGCTGCGTCAGGCCAACATGGACTCGGCCAGGGACGTGAGCATCATCAATCTGCCCGCGAACGAACTGCTCACCGCTTATCGCGGCAATCAGATCGATGCCGCCGCCGCATGGACGCCGACCTTCGACCGCATCAAGGCGCTGCCCGACACCAAGCTCCTGCTCGACGATTCGTCGTTCTCGCTCTACAAGCAGTATCAATTGACGCCGGGACCGGACGTGCTGCTGGTGCGCACGGCGTTCGCGAGCGCGCATCCTGAGGTGCCGAAGGCCTTTCTGCAAGGCATCGCGCAGGCCAGCGACATGATGACGCAAAGTCCCGAAAAGGCGGCGCCCATTCTGATGACGCTCACGAATCTGTCCGAAGACGAGCAACTGGCGATCCTCAAGCAGACGCAGTGGTATTCGCACGCGCAGCAGAAAGCGATTTTCGTGAGCAGTGGCGGCAAGCCGGGACCGTTCGTCGATGGCGTGCAGAAGCTCGCCGACATGCTCGTCGATCTCAAGCAGATCGATCAGTCGCCGAAGGTGGTGGACTGGATCAACGCAACTTATCTGTGAGCCTCCACGGATGGCATCGAATCGCAAATGGGCGGGCGGTGGCCTGCTCGTCGTCAGCGCGTGTTCGCTGATCGGATTTTTGCTGCTGTGGGAACTCGTGTGCCGCGCGGGTCTCGTCGATGCGGTCTTTCTGCCCGCGCCATCGCAAGTGCTGGCACGCGGCATCCGCATGTGGAATCAGCATTCGCTCGTCGACAACGTGATCGCGTCCACGCGCCGCGTGATGGTTGGCTTTCTCACGGCGGCCGTCGTATCGATACCGCTCGGCATCATGCTCGGCACGTCGCGCGTGGCGCGCGCGGTGTTCGATCCCCTGCTGTCGTTCCTGCGACCGCTGCCGTCAATGAGCTGGATTCCGCTTTCGCTCCTTTGGTTCGGCATTACCGAAACGCAGAAGTACAGCATCGTGTTCATGGGCTCGTTCGCGCCCGCACTGCTGTATGTGATCGACGCGACGCGCAGCATCGATCCGATCTTCATTCGCGCGGCGCGCAATCTCGGCGCGAACCGCTGGCAGGTCATGTTCGAAGTCATTCTGCCCGGCTGCATTCCGCAGATTCTGTCGGGCATGAAGGTGATTCTCGGACTCGCGTGGACTTGCGTGATCTCGGCCGAACTCGTCGCGGCGCAACAAGGTCTCGGCTTCATGATCATGAACGGACGCGAGTTCTTCCAGACCGATACCGTCGTGCTCGGCATGGTGCTCATCAGCATCACGGTGCTTGTGACGGATGCCGTGTTCCGGCTCATCGAACGCGGAGTGCTGTCATGGCAACGATGAATCACCCGATGATCCGGCTCGAAGGCGTCGCGAAGAGTTATGGCGCGTTGCAGGTGTTGAAGGAAGTCGATCTCGATATCGCGAAGGGCGAGTTCGTCGTGCTGCTCGGCGCGTCGGGCTGCGGCAAATCGACGATGCTCAACATGATCTCCGGCTTCGAGCATCCGACGCAGGGCCGCGTGCTCGTCAACGGCAAGACCGTGAAGGATGTCGAACCCGCATGCGGCATGGTATTTCAGCAGTACGCGCTCTTTCCATGGAAGACGGTGAGCGAGAACGTCGCGTTCGGGCTGAAGATGCGCGGCGTCGGCAAGGCGGAAAGGCGCGAGGCGGCGCGGCGTCATATTGAAGCCGTCGGACTGAAGGGCTTCGAGGACAGCTATCCCGGCAAGTTGTCGGGCGGTATGAAGCAGCGCGTATCGATCGCGCGCGTGCTCGCCAACGATCCGGACGTCATGCTGCTCGACGAACCCTTCGCCGCGCTTGACGCGATGACGCGGCAAGTGCTGCAGGAACAACTGCTGTCGCTCTATGAAAAGAGCGGCAAGACCATCGTCTTCATCACGCATTCCATCGACGAAGCGCTGATGCTTTCCACTCGCATGATCGTGATGGGCGCGAAGCCGGGGCGCATCGTGCAGGATATCCGCAACGATCTGCCGCTGCCGCGCAGCGCCGAAGTGCAGCTCTCGCCCGCGTATCTGGAGATGAAGAAATCGATCTGGGAAACGGTGCAGGCCGAAGTCATGAAGGGACTCGAAGGCGCTGTCTGATATCGCTTCTGCTTAACATCGTTTTCGCTTATGGATGCGGCGTTGCATCAGCGAAGCGGCACACTGCACATCATCCGCATGAGGAAGGACGCGCAACAGTGAATACCTATGACGTGGTGGTGATCGGGGCCGGCGTGGTCGGCAGTTCCGTCGCGTTTCATCTTCAGAAGCTGGGCGCGAAAAGCGTGCTCGTGCTGGATCGAGCGACGATCGGCGCGGGCACGACGTCGCAATCGTCGGGCATTCTGCGCACGCATTATTCGGTGAAGGAGAACGTCGAGCTCGCGCGCAAGTCGTGGGCCGTGTTCAACGACTTCGCGGCCTATCTCGGCGATGACGAAGCATCGTGCGGCATCGTCAAGAGCGGCTATATGATCGTCGCGGCCGATGGCGACAAGGTCGAGCCGTTGCGCGCATCGCTTGAACAGCAAAAGAGCCAGGGCATTCCGCTCGAATTGCTGAGCGCGCAACAGGCGCGCGAACTCATGCCGATCGCACGTTTCGACGATGCCGCACTGATCGGCTTCGAGCCCGAAGCCGGTTTCGCCGACGCCTATCTCACGGCGACGAGTTTCGCGCGCGCCGCGCGGCGCGGCGGCGTGACAATCCGCGAGAACGTCACGGTGAATCGCTTGTTGATCGAGCACGGCCGGGTGCGCGGGGTATCGACGAGGGCGGGCGATTTCGCGGCATCGATGGTCGTCAGCACGCAGAACATCTGGACGCCCGAGCTCGCGCGTTGGACCGGCGCGACGCTGCCGGTATCGCCCGAGCGTCACGCGGTGCTCGCGCTCGAATGCGAAGGCGCGGCCTATACGTACACAATGCCGGTGTTCAAAGACCTCGCATCGCCGGGCATGTTGTATTGCCGCAGCTACGGCGGCAATCAGATGCTCGTTAGCGAAGGCACCGCCGGCGAGAAGCTCGACACAGCGGAGATCGAACAAGGCGATATCTCGATGGACTATGTAGTCGAAGTCGGCGCGCAGGTCGCCGAACGCTTTCCGGCATACGAGGCGGCGGGCATCGCGTCGTCGTGGACGGGCGTGTACGACGTCACGCCCGACTGGAACCCCGTGCTCGGCGCGTTGCCGGGCATCGAAGGTCTCGTCGTCGGTTATGGCTTTTCGGGGCACGGCTTCAAGCTGTCGCCGACCGTCGGCAAGGTGCTTGCGCAGGCCGCGCTCGGCTTGCCGACGGATGTGTCGCTCGCGCCGTATTCCGTCGAACGCTTTGCGACCGGCGCGTTGTTGACCGGCAAATACGGGCTCGGCGCGGTGTCTTGAGCCGCGCGGCGTCGCGCTCTTCTCATTGGATTGGAACCAGGGAATGCAACCATGAAGGTCATGGCAGCAGTGAAACGCGTCGTCGATTACAACGTGAAGGTCCGCGTCAAGGCGGATCGAAGCGGCGTGGAAATGAGCAACGTGAAGATGTCGATGAATCCGTTCGACGAGATCGCCGTCGAAGCGGCCACGCGCCTGAAGGAAGGCGGACACGCAAGCGAAGTGATCGCGGTGACGTGCGGTCCGGCGCAAACCACCGAGACGCTGCGCACCGCGCTTGCCATCGGCGCGGATCGCGGCGTGCTCATTCAGACGGACGCGGAGTTGCAGCCGCTGGCCGTCGCGAAGTTGCTGAAGGCCGCTGTCGAGCGCGAACAACCGCGACTCGTGATTCTCGGCAAACAGGCCATCGACGACGACGCCGGTCAGACCGGCCAATTGCTCGCCGCATTGCTCGACTGGCCGCAGGCGACCTTCGCGAGTCACATCGAGATCGGCGCGGACACCGCCACGGTCACGCGCGAAGTGGATGGCGGTCTCGAAGTCATCGAGCTTGTGTTGCCTGCCATCGTAACGACGGATTTGCGGCTGAACGAGCCGCGCTACGTGACGCTGCCCAACATCATGAAGGCAAAGAAGAAGCCGATCGATACGCTGATTCCCGCCGATCTCGGCGTCGATCCTTCGCCGCGCCTGAAGACGCTGAAGGTCGTCGAACCGGCGGCGCGCAACGCGGGCGTGCGCGTGAACGACGTCGCCGCGCTCGTCGACAAACTCAAGAACGAAGCGAAGGTCATCTGAATGAGCACACTCGTCATTGCCGATCACGACGGCGCACGCATCAAGGCGGTTACCCTCAATACGATCGGCGCCGCCAGCCAGTTGAACGCGCCCGTGCACGTGCTGGTCGCGGGTCATGATGCGCGCGGCGCGGCCGATTCCGCGAGCCGTATCGAAGGCGTGGATCGCGTCGTGCTCGTCGATGCATCGCATCTCGCCGATGGTCTCGCGGAGAATGTCGCCGCACAGGTGCTGATGCTCGCGCCGTCCTATACGCACGTGCTGTTTCCGGCGACGGCGTCGGGGAAGAACGTCGCGCCGCGCGTCGCCGCGAAGCTCGATGCCTCGCAGATCTCCGATGTCATCGCCATTCACAACGCCGATACCTTCGACCGGCCGATCTACGCGGGCAACGCCATCGCTACCGTGCAATGCGATGACGCGATCAAGGTGCTGACGATCCGTACCACCGCATTCGATGCCGCGCCGTTGTCCGAGGCTTGCACTCCCGTCGACACAAAAGAAGCCGTCGCGGGGACGCAGCGCGCGCGTTTCGTGCGTCGCGAGGTGGCGCTGAGCGAACGGCCCGAGCTCACGTCGGCGCGCGTCGTCGTCTCGGGCGGGCGCGGTATGGGAAGCGCGGAGAACTTCGCGCTGCTCGATCCGCTCGCGCAAAAACTCGGCGCGGCGGTTGGCGCGTCGCGCGCGGCGGTCGATGCGGGTTTCGCACCCAACGACTGGCAGGTCGGACAGACGGGCAAGATCGTCGCGCCGCAGTTGTATGTCGCGGTCGGCATATCGGGCGCGATCCAGCATCTGGCCGGCATGAAGGACGCGAAGGTCATCGTCGCCGTGAACAAGGACGCGGAAGCGCCGATCTTCAGCGTCGCGGATTACGGGCTCGTGGGCGATCTGTTCGAGGCGGTGCCGCAGTTCGTGAAGGCGTTGTAATGGGCTGAGTTCCGTGCGATCGACCGTCGCCCGTTCCAGCTTGCAGCTCCTTGGCTCCGGCAACCGGGACGCCGGCGTCACTAATCGGTTGTCCCAGCTTCTTGAGTTGTGTCAACGCCTCGGGAGCAAACTGGATGCTCAGCGTCATCCGTGGCCTGTGCGCGCTCTGGCGAGCTCTGCACGGACGTCGTCGGCAGACAGCGCTCGCTCGAGATTTTCCCTCAACGCTTTCGCCGCCGGCAAAACCTCATCCCGCAGCCACGCCTCGATTGCGCGGTCACGCTCGCGTAGTGCACCAAGCGCAAGGCACATGACTACTTCGGCCGAAAAGAAACGTCGGCGCGTCAGAAAATATGCATCATGCCGATGTACGCGCCCGTCTGGGATTGCCCCGCGAGCGGACTCGTGCCCGGATCGGCGTCGCGCGGCGTGGCGAAGACGGAGAACGTACCGTTCGCGCTGTTGCGCACGTAAGCGACCGTGCTGTACAGAAATGTGCGCTTGGTGAAGTTATAGGTCGTGCCGAGCACATAGAGCATCGCGTGGCTCGCCGGGTCATGCGATGCGTCGCCGCCGCCCTCGCCCACGTGGACATAGAAGCCCGCCGCCGTGACGGCCCAAGCGGGCGTCGCCTGATAGGTCGCGCCGAGCCAATAGTGATCGGCGGTGCTGGAGAGGCCCGCGGGCGTGTCGGGCGCGGAATAGTGCGTGTAGGCGGCCTGCACTTTCCATCGATCCACCTTCAGGTTCGCGCCCACGAAGAGTTCGCGCGACGCCTGAAATACGTTGTTCATCTGGCCATTCTGGCTGCGCAGTTCGTCATAGATGCCGCGCACGTCGAAAAGCGGCGAGTGGTAAGTCAGCATGATGCCGTCCGAGCGGCCGAACTCGCCCGCCGCGCCGGAGTTGAATGCGCCCGCCTGACCGCCCAGCGAGTACTGTCCTTGCACGTCGAACCCATGAAACACGGGGCTGTGATATTCGACGTTGTTGCTCGTCTGCTGCCAGTTGCGTCCGCGCACGAGTGACGCCGATGACACCGCCTGTTGCACGAAGGGATCGAATTCCCAGACGCCGTCGCTGTCAATGAACAGATTGCGGCCCGCCTGCAACTGCCCGTATGTCTTCGAGCTCAGTCCGACATAGGCGCGGCGCGACCAGAGACGTCCGCCCCCCGTGGTGCCGTTCATGATCTGTATCGCAGTTTCGAGATTGAACACCGACGTCAGGCCGCCGCCGAGATCTTCGTTGCCTTTGAGGCCCCACATGCTGGTGCCCCAGTCGCCGCCCTCGGCGCTCCATCGCGCGGATGTGCCGCCGGAACCGTTCGCGACGTGATTCAGATATTCGATGCCCCCGTCGAGGCGTCCATACATCGTGACGCTGGATTGCGCCATGGCGCCCGACGCGACAAAGGTGAAACCGGCCACCGCTTTCCGTGTACAACCTTTCATGTTCGGTTCGACTCCGTTGGGGGTCCGCTCGGATGCGCGGAACTGATGCACGCGAACATAGCACCATCGCGAGAACTCGGCACAGATCCGGTAACCGCAACGGTCAAGAACTAGAAGATGATCACAATCGAAGTCCGTTTGCTAAGTCCCGCGCAGCTAGCGATCCAACGGGCAGCCGCGAGCAGCCATACTTCAGCCGGTCGAGGTCGACATCGGTGATGCTACTTGTTTCGCCAAGCAAGCTCGCTTTCAGTCCCGAACGTCGCTAAGACCTTAGCGCGCACGTCGGACCTCATGGTCGACACAGCTACGAAGGTAAGAGCGTTCCATCCACCCTTTCGTGCTCAAGGGGAGGCCGGTGATCGAGGACAGCCTCGACACGCTTAACACACTAGGGCGGGAGGCGCAGAGCCAGCAGCGTGCGACAGCCGCCGCCAAGCTTTCACTTAGGCTCGCGACGAACCGATACCAAGCTGGCGCGGTTGACTATCTGGACGTCGCCAGCGCGCAGACCGTTGCGCTCGAGAACCAGCGCAACGGCGAGACGATCGAAGCGCGCCGACTGAATGCTAGCGTTCGACTGTTCAAGGCGCTCGGAGGCGGCTGGGATCGCACGGCGCTGCGCGACACGGCGGCCGCAGCGCAATGACACCGTTGTCGCTTTGGCACTAGCTTCCCTGACATTCAAACCTCCGTACAGATGGGAATTACAAATTCCTGCTGTACGTGGAATCGAGGAATGGTCGTCGGATCGACGCCTGCATTCGCGTACGCACTGATGCGCGCCAGCGGCCTCAAACCAAGCGACCTCGGCTTTCGACGGCGCCTCTAAGAGAGACCGTTGATATTGAGGGAATGAAGGCGATCGCGATCAATCCGAGAAGCAACATACCGAGGTAAATCCATTCGCCTCGAAGCGCAGGCGAGCTTCAGAAAGCCGCGCCGCGAGAGATTTTTCATGCTCAGGCTGCCTCGGTCTTGCCGACCATGTGCCCGGATCGCCCTTTGCGCGTCAAGAGCAGCAACGTTGCGACACTGACGAGCGTAAGGATGGCAAGCGGCATGAGCGCGAGGGAGTAACTGCCCGTTGCCTCCTTAACCCAGCCGTAGACGTTCACCATGAGGCCGCCACCAAGCAGATTTGCGATGGCGTTAATCGTTGCGAGGCCCGCCGCCGCCGCGCTGCCGGAGAGCATGTCGCCAGCGAGCGCCCAGAAAGGCCCTTTGAACGCATAAGCACCGACCAAAACGGCACAGAGCAGACATATCGTCGGGAGCAAGGCGCCGCTAAGCGACGTGGCGAATAGGCCCATACCGATAAGAAGCATCGGAATGACTGTGTGCCAGCGACGTTCCTTTACTCGGTCAGAGCGTCGGCCCCAATAGACCATCAACACGCATGCCAACGCGTAGGGTACAGAGTTAATGAGGCCTGTCTGCATAACGGTCAGGCCGTACGACTTGAGCAATTGTGGCTGCCACACGTTCAGGGTGCTACCCGCAGCCGACGCACAGGTATCGACAAGAGCAAGGCAAAGGACGTAGCGGTTTCGGAAGAGCTTCGTCAGCGGCATATCCAAGACTTTTTTTGGCGCCTTCGTCTCCGTCGCAAGTTCATTGGCGAGCCAGGTGCGCTCTTCCTCCTTGAGCCATCTTGCTTGCTCTGGCTTGTTCGTCAAGAAGAACAGGCACATCAGACCAAGAAGCACAGTTGGCAGGCCTTCAAGGATAAAAAGCCAGTGCCATCCGCGCATCCCTGCGATTCCATCCATTTGCAGAAGCAGTGCGGACAGTGGTGAACCGACGAAGTTACCGAGCGGGATCGCCACCATGAATATAGCAACGATGCGAGCGCGGTACGACGCCGGAATCCAGTACGAGAGGTACAGTAGGACCCCCGGAAAGAAACCAGCCTCGGCAGCACCGAGCAAGAAGCGCAGGACATAGAACATCGTCGCGTTTTGCACCAGCGCGGTGCCGGCAGAGATGATGCCCCATGTAATCATGATGCGGGAGATCCAAAGCCGGGCGCCATACTTCTGAAGCGCGAGATTACTCGGTACTTCACAGAAAAAGTATGAGATGAAAAACAGACTGCTCCCGAATCCGAATACTTTTGCTGACATCGCCAGGTCATGGTTCATCTGTAGCGATGCCATTCCGACGTTGCCTCGGTCAATGTAGGCGAACAGATAGCAGATCATCAAAAATGGAACGAGCCGCCATACGACCTTCCGTATGGTTTTCTGCTCAAGCTCGGATTTCGCCATCGCGCCACTAGCTTGCATTTCCGTCTCCCGATATATAGTGCGCCTTTTAGCGCTGTTCCCTGAAGCGTTGCCAGGCAACGATGGACAGGATGCCCAATGCGAGCACCACGGCCATCGCCGCGAATGTGTGACGCACGCCGAGCGCCTCCGATACGGTGCCCACGAGCAGATAGCCGAACGGCATCGTGCCGTTGTAGGCCATGCCGTACATGCCGACGAGTCCGCCGCGAACGTGCTCGGGGCAGCGGCGCTGGATCGTTGCATTCGTCGATGTCGCCGCGAACGTGAGGCTGAAGCCGAGCGCGTAGAACGCGGGCATCGACGCCCCTACCGCGCTCGTCGTCGCGAGCACCATCAGCGCGACGATCGCGGTCCACGGCGCCCACGCGATGAACCGCGCCGACGCGCGCGGCCCCAGCGCCGACGAGAGCAGCACCGCGGCACTCAGCGAGCCCGCGCCCGCACAGGCGAAGAACACGCCCGTAAAGCGCGCGGCGTCGTGAAACGCACGATCCGCCAGAAGCGGCACGAGCGTCTGATAGCTCGCCGCGAACAGGCCGATGCACGCGAGAATCGGCAGATAGCGCGCGGAAAAGGCGTCCGACATCACGTAGCCGACGGCGTCGCGCAAGCTGCTGTCGGGGCGCGCGGCGCGTACGTTCGTGGACAGCCGGATCGATCGCACGCATATCGCCATGAAGCAGAGCGCCAGCGCATAAATGGCGAACGATGCCCTCGGACCCAGCGTCGGATACACGAAGCCCGCAATCGTCGGGCCGACCATGCGGCCGACGTTATAGACCATCGTATTCATCGCGACCGCGTTCGATGTCAGGCTCGTATCGCGCAGGCTCGTCAACAGCAGCACCTGACGCGCGGGCACTTCAATCGCGCTCGAAATGCCTATCGCCAGCGCATGCGCGAGAATCAGCGGCACGTTCAGCACGTTCAATGCGGACAGCGTGATGAGACTGCCCGTCAATACGAGCGATGTCGTCAGCACGCACAGCGTCACGCGGCGCGCGTTCTCCGCGCGAATACGCGATCCGGCGACGGGCGCGACCACCAGTTGCGGCCCATACAACAGAAAGTTGAGCAGCGCGAGGATCGCCGCCGATCCCGACAGGTGATACACGAGCAGATTCAGCGTGACGTTTTGCGTCCAGCTTCCGAGCACCGACGCAACCTGACCGCTCAGATAGCGCCGCAGCGGCGCTTCGTTGAGGGCGGGAAAGAGCCTGCCGATCCATCCCGGCTGATTGGCGGCCGTCGTCATGCGAGCGTTTTGCCGCGCGTCTCCGGCGCGAAGTAGACGACGATCGCAGCTGCGATGAACGCGACGATGGTCGTCGACAAGCCCAGCACGAATCCGCTCGCAGTCGACGCCAGCGTTCCGATGACGAGCGGCGCGATGAATCCGCCGAGCCGTCCGCCGTTGTAGGCGAGGCCCATGAGAAAGCCGCGCGAAGCCGTATTGCCGATGATTTCGGCGAGAAACGGTCCCGCGCCCGCGAAGATTCCGTTGACGCTGAAACCCGTGAAGAAGATGGCGACCATCAGCACGAGCGCATTCGACGACAGGATGTAGCCGAACACCGCCGCCGCGCCCACGAGCAGATACGCCATGAACATCGGTCGGCGGCCGAGGCGATCGACGAACGCGGAAAACAGCAGAAAGCCCGAGATTGCGCCGAATTGCAGCGCGAGCACGAACTTGAGGCTATGCACGAAATCGAGGTGCTTCACAGTGATGAGGAACGTCGGCGTCCATGTGAACACGCCCCAATAGAGGTATTGCAGAACGAAGATGAACGTGAACGCAGTGAGAAGACCGCGAACGTTCAGCTTCGCATCGACGGAAACGGTCTTTGCTTGCGCTTTCGCCTTCTTGCGCTCGAGCCAGATGGGCGATTCGGGCGTCTTGCGCGCGACAAAGAACAGGATGAAGAAAGGCAGCGCGCCGATCAGGAACAGCACGCGCCATCCGTGGCCCGCGAGACCGTCGTTGACGCCGCTGACGATCCCCGAGATCGTGATCGCGAGAATCGCGCCGATGGGCAGGCCCATCTGCATCAGCGCGCCGCCCTTCCCGCGGCGGCTCGCGTGCCACGTTTCCGCGATGAGCGCCGCGCCCGCCGTCCACGTCCCGCCCATGCCGAGCGCGCCGAAGAAGCGGATCGTCGCAAACCAGTGCTCGTTCGGCGCGAACGCGAGCAGTCCCGAGAACAGCGAATAGATGCCGATGCAAAGCAGCGCCGTGCGAACGCGCCCCAGCCGGTCCGACACGTAGCCGAACAGGATGCCGCCGAGAATCTGCCCCGCCGCCGTGATGCTCGTGAAAAGCCCGAGCTGCGCTTTCGTCAGACCGAATTGCAGCGCAAGCGTCGGCAAAAGAAGCGAGAGCAGGAACGAGTCATAGCTCTCGAACGTCCAGCCCAGACCGGCGAGCGACAGCGAGCGCCACTCCGTGCGCGTGATGTCCTTGTAACGCTTGCCTTCGGCTTCGCTGCCGATTTCACTGCCGATGTCGCCCGATGCAACGCTAGCGCTCGTTTTCATGACTCGTCTCCTTGTAGCCGCAAGCGATACGTCGCCGCAGCCGTGCCGCTGAACAGCGCGGCTTTTTCATCCGCCGACACGGATTGCGCCAGCCGCTTGAAGGCGTTCCATAGCACGGCGTAGCTGAACATTCCTTTATCGACGGGAAAGTTGCTCTCGAACATGCAGCGCTTCGCGCCGAAAAGTTCAACGCACGTTTCGAAGTAAGGACGCCATGCAGCGGCCAATTCCTCCGATGTGGGCGGCGTTTCGCGCCACGCGAAATCGAAGCCGAACACGGTCAAGCCTGCACCGCCCAGCTTCATGCGCGTGTTGGGCAGGCTCGCGAGTCGCGCGAGCTGCCGCCGCCATTCCGCTGCGACTTCCTCACGGCTGTTCGCATACGGTCGGACGCCTAGCGGCCCGCCGAAGTGATCGATGACCACGGTGACATCCGGCACCGCGCGAGCCAGCTCGTAAAGTTCGGACAGCTGCGTGTGATAGACCCACGCGTCCAGCGACAGGCCATGACGCGCCAACGTCTTCACGCCTTGCCGGAAGCCTGCGTTCGCCATGAGATCGCGCGGCGGCGTCACCGGGCTCGAACTCACGTCCGGGCTCGAATGCCACGCGAGCGGATTGCGGATGCCGCGCAAGCGTCCGCCCGTCACCTCACGCATCGTTTCGAGCACGGGCGCGACTGCATCGCCGAGCGCGAGATCCGCGCCGCCTACGATCGCATCGCAGGCTCGCGTCGGTCCATACGCCCCGCTCGCGAACATCGCGGCGATGCCATTGGCGAACTCCGCTTCGCCGACGGGCTTCATCGCGGCGGGACCGTGCTCGCGCAGCATCGAGCGGCACTGCACATACACGCTCGATACGATGCGATGCCCGCTGCCGACATCGCGCGCGAACTCCTCCGTCAGGTAGCGTCCGCTCTGCCGGTCCCACAGATGATGATGTGCATCGACGATGCAAAGATCCGGCTCCAGAATCGGCTCCTCATGGAGCGCGAGCCATTTTTCGCGGACAGGCAAATGAGGCGCATGGACGATCTGCACGGCGGTTTCCTCGTCAGAACTTCTGGCGCAAGCCGATGGTCACGCCGGTCTGGTTATGCCCCGGCGCCACCGTACCGTAGCCGTTCACACCGAGCGCCGCGTTGTCCTTGTTGTGCGCGTAAGCGACGGTCGCATACAGGTCGGTGCGCTTCGACAGGAAGTAATCGGCGTTGATGACGGCGAGCCACGGATCCGCGCCGGTCGAATGAACGTCGTGGTAGTACCCGGCCGCAGTCAACTGGAACGACGGCGTGATCAGATACTGCGCGCCGAGCCAGTACAGGTTCGCGGCATTCGCTTCGGAGCCGTTGGCCACGGCGATGGGATTCGTCGGCAGAAATGCGTTCGATGCCCGCAGATAGCGGTAGCCGGCATAAGCCGTCACCGGACCGAAGTTGTACGTAGCGGCGGCGAGCGCGCGGCGCTCGGTGCTGGTGTTCGTCGTCTGCGTGTTGCTGTTGCGCTGTTCGTAGACTGCGGTCGCCGCGATCGGGCCGCTGGAATACGTCAGCGCGCCGCTAAAGAAGCGGCCCGTGATGAGCGCGCCCGGCACTTCCGCGCCATAGCCCGTGTCGTAGCGCGTGCTGTACATCGCCTGAGCCGTCAGGGGGCCGAACTTGCCTGTGTATTTCGCAGAGTTGTCGATGCGAGCGGCAAGCGCGTAGTCGAGCGACAGCGCCGAGTACCTCGACGAGACGCCCATCGGATCGAACGTCACCGACTGTTCGTAAATCAGTGCGTTCTGGCGGCCGAGGGTCAGCTGCTGCCCCTTGTAATTGAGACCGACCCACGCCTGGCGACCGAACAGACGCGACGTCGTAGTCGGATTCGGGCCGAGGCCGCGCGTCGATTGCGAACTCGTCCCGTCGTTGATGTTGAAGCCCGCTTCGAGGTTGAAAATCGCCTTGAGCCCGCCGCCCATGTCTTCGACGCCCTTCAGCCCCCAGCGCGAACCCGACAGATTGCCGGACACTTCTCTCACCTGAGAACCGCCAGCGCTCGTGTTGTTGAGATACTCGACGCCGACATCGGCGATACCGTACAGCGTCACGCTGCTTTGCGCACGCGCAGCGCCGGACGCGAACGTCATGCTTGCGACTGCGACCGTCCCAAGCGCAAGACTGGTTCTAAGGTTGGCTTTCTTGGCAGCCTTCTTCACGGACATTTCGTCTCCGAATAGTGGTTATGAATCGATTTGATGCGTAGCTTCACGACTTGCGCGCGGCGCCCGCTTCGCCGGCATTCGCGCCGGGGTCGCCGAGCCATGCGATCGTCAGCGCGCCGATCAGCAGCACGGCCGAGACCGCGAGCAGCGGCACGGTGAAGCCGCCGGACATCTGCTTGAGCGCGCCGATCATCGACGGCCCCGCGAAGCCGCCGAGATTGCCGACAGACACGATCAGCGCCAGTCCGCCAGCGGCAGCGCGGCCGGTGAGGAAGCTGGAGGGAATCGCCCAGTACGTCGCCTGGAACGCGAGAATTCCGCTGACGGTGAAACAAAGGGCGATGAGCTTCAGGAGCGGCACGTCGGTCAGCGCGCTGCACGCGAGCGCGGCGGCGGCAATCAGCAATGCGCCGGCAACGTAAGGGACACGCTTCTGCGACTTGTTCGCCACGCGCGCCCACCACAGCATGGCGAACGCGCCGATGAGATAGGGAACCGCCGTCAGCCAGCCGACGACCGAATGTGCGACGCCGAACTGCTTGATGATCTGCGGCATCCACAAGCCGACGCCCACCGATCCGACGATCCCGCAGAAGTTGATGAACGCGAGCACGAACACGCGCCAGTTGGTCATGGCATCGCGCAGCGTGCTGCCGTGCTTGCTGCCGATATCCTTTTGCTCCGCGGCGAGGCGCCGGGCGAGCGTGGCCTTCTCTTCATCGCTTAGCCAGGAAGCCTTGTCGGGGCGATCGGCGAGGATGAACAGACATGCGATGCCGAGCAGCACGGCGGGCAGGCCTTCGATCAGCAGCAGCCATTGCCAGCTTTTCAAGCCCTGCAAGCCGCCCAACTGCAGCAGCGCGCCCGATATCGGCGAGCCGATCATGTTCGCGACAGGAATGCCGACGAGGAACGCAGCCGTCACCTTGGCGCGCCACTTGCCGGGAAACCAGTGCGTGAAATACAGATAGATGCCGGGCGTGAATCCCGCTTCCGCGATACCGAGCAGAAACCGCGCGGCGGCGAAGCTCTTCGGCCCGACGACGAACGCCGTCAGCATCGAGCACACGCCCCAGGTGATCATGATGCGCGCGATCCAGACGCGGGCGCCCACCTTCTGCATGATGAGGTTGCTCGGAATCTCGAACAGGAAGTAGCCGATCGAGAAGAGTCCCGCAGCGAAGCCGAACTGTTCGCCGGTGAGACCGAGGTCCTTGTTCATCGTCAGCGCGGCGAAGCCGACATTCGTTCGGTCGAGATAGCTGACGACGTAGCACAGGAAGATGAACGGCAGGATGCGCCGGAACGCCTTCGCGAGCGTGCGTTCGCTGGCGGCGAAATCGTCGCTCGCGAACGCGGCGCCGCTCGTCGCGTTCGTCGAGCGCTCGGCGCGCGTGTGATCGATGGTTTCCGAGAGATTCATGCTTGCTCCTCCACTGCGCTGCTTCGGCGCAATGTCTCGATAGACGCCGCGCGAGCCTTTTCGGTCCCGCTGCGCAGTAAGCCTCAGTGGGTCTTTGCCCGCTTGGGAAGCGGTCCGGGAACGGTCATGTCGGCCTTCAACATGAGCCCGTTCGTCGATTCGGTCATGAAGAGCGTCTTCATGTCCGCGCCGCCGAAACAGAGATTCGTGAGCGACACGCCTTCCTGCGCGGTCAGAATCTCCACCGGCTCGGCGCGGCGATTCAACACCCACACGCGACCGAGCCCCGGATTCGCGATGAACAGCCGGCCTTCGGCATCGATCGTGAGTCCGTCGGGGCCGCTCGGACCGTACGACGTGAAGAACTGCCCGACCTTGCTGACCGAGCCGTCCGCTTGCAGCGGAACTCGCCACACGCAATTGCCCCGCGTCATGCCGACGTAAAGCACATTTTCGTCGGGCGACAGCACGAGTCCGTTCGGGCTCGGGCAGTTGCCGAGCAGCATGTCGAGCTTGCCATCCGGCGACAGCCGATACACGCGGCCCGTCGGATCGTGCAGGCCCGACTGGCCCTGATCGGTGAAATAGAGGTTGCCGTGCGAATCGAAGGTCAGGTCGTTCACACCCTTGAAGCGCTCGGAGTTGCGGCGTTCGAGGTAGGGCTTCACTTCCCCGCGCTCGATGTCGAGCAGCATCAGGCCGTTGCGATAGTCGGTGATGAGCAGATGCGCGTCGTCGAACAGCTTCATCCCGTTGGGCTCGCCGTCGTACTGCGCGACGAGATCCCACTCGCCCGAAGGCGAAATGCGAAAGATGCGGCCGTAGGGAATATCGGTCACGTACAGATGGCCGCGCGGATCCCAGACCGGACCCTCCAGAAACGAATCGGTGGTCATGCCGCCGCGATTGGCGCGTGCCCAATCGCTCTCTGCATCCCGCTTGCGGTATTTCTCCGGCATGCGCGTGAACACCTGCGCTTCGCGCACTCCGGGCGATGTGAGATGGAACATGCTGAGCCTTCCTGCGAACGTCACGCCACCTTGCGGGCGTTTTCCTCGATGACCGCGAGCACGTTGGCCGCGGCACCCTTGCCCATGTTCACGTACGCCGCTTCGCTGACGCCGCCCACGTGCGGCGAAAGAATCAGGTTCGGCACGGACTGGAACGGATGCGGATGCGTCATCGGCTCGATGGCGAAACTATCGACGCCGGCCGAACGCAATTGACCCCTCAAGAGCGCCTCGACGAGCGCCGCTTCATCGATCAGCCCGCCGCGCGCCGTGTTCACGAGAATCGCGCCGCGCTTCATGCGCGCGAGCGTGTCGCGGCCGATCATGTTGCGGTTCTCGTCCGTCAGCGGACAGTTGAGCGAGAGCACGTCGGATGCGGCGTAGATCTCGTCCATCGACGCGAGTGTGACGCCGTGCGGCGCTTCCTTCGCGAACGGATCGAAGGCGAGCACGTTCATGCCGAACGCGACGCCGATCGTCGCCACGCGACGCCCGATCGAACCGAGGCCCACGACGCCGAGCGTGCGGCCGTCGAGTTCGAAGGACTTGTGCGTCGACTTGTCCCAGTGGCCGGCGCGCATGCGAACGTCCAACTGCGGAATCGACTTCGCGCACGCAAGGATGAGCGCCCACGCGTGCTCGGCGACCGCCGCGGCATTCGCGCCGACCGCCGCCCGCACCGCGATGCCGCGCGCGGCGGCCGCGTCCTGATCGATCACGTCGATGCCGCTGCCGTGCTTCGAGATGACCTGCAGGTTTTCCGCTGCGTCCATGATGCGCGCGTCCACCTTGCCGTATCGCACGATGATCGCGACCGGCTTCGTCTTTTCGCACAGCGCCACGACGTCGTCTTCCGTCGGCTGCTTGCCCGCGAACACGACTTCGAATGCCTGAAGCATCTCGAGCGCCTGCGGTGCGATATCGGCGGCCGTCACGAGCACGACGGGCTTTTGAACGTTCGAGTCCATCACAGCGCCTCGCCTTCGGCCAGCATGCCGACCGCGCGCAGTTCCTTGTCGAGCCAACCCGGGCGCACGTCGCCCTTGTGGATCGCCGCGATGCGCGCCGTTTCCATATCGAGCTTCTTCTGCGCGAGTTCGACGATGCGCGCGACATCGGCACGCGGAATCACGACGACGCCGTCGGCATCGCCGACCACGAGATCGCCGGGATTGACCGCCGTTCCGCCAGCGGAAATCGGATGGTTGACGAGCCCGGCCACGCTCTTCGTCGGGCCGCACGGATTCAGGCCGGCGGAAAAGATCGGATAGTCGCCGTTCGCGAGTTCGTGCGCGTCGCGCACCGCCGCGTCGATGACGATGCCCGCGATGCCGCTGACCTTCGCCTGCGTCGCCATGATCTCGCCGAGCAGCGCGCAGCTCACGTCGCCCTTGCCGTCGACGACGATCACATCGCCCGGCTTCGCGATCGCCAGTGCAGCGTGGATCGCGAGATTGTCGCCTTGACGGACCTCGACGGTGATTGCCGGTCCCGCTACTTTCATCTTCGGCGAGAGCGGCTTCACGCGGCCGTGCACGGTGCCGCGCCGGCCTGCGACGTCGGCGACGATCGCGGCCTGGAACTTCCCCGCAGCTTCGACGAGTTCGGGGGAAACGCGGTCGATGTCTCGAATGATCGATTGATTCGTGTCGGTGCTCATGGACTAACCTCAGGAGAAAGTTGTACTGTGTGCAACAGTGGTGTACGAAGTGAAACCACTTTAACGTGCGGTCGATGTGCGAGCCAGTAGCGTTTACCCTTTTACTGTGCGCACCGTCGTTTTACTGTGTACAATGCATCGAGAAAACGAACGTCAAGGAGACGAGATGGGAAACGACGGGGTGATCGCGGTCGAACGAGCGCTCGGTCTGCTCGACTGCTTCAGGCTCGGCAGGGAGAAACTCTCGCTTGCCGCGCTGGCAAGCGCTTCGGGCATGCACAAGACGACTGTGTACCGGCTGATGAACTCACTGGAGCGCATGGGCTATGTCGTGCGATCCGACGACGGCATGTACGGACTCGGCGCGCGCGTGCTTTATCTGGGCAAGCTCTACGAACAGTCGTTCCATCTGTCGTCGGTAGTCGAACCGGTGTTGTTCGCGCTCGCTTCCGCGACGAAGGAAAGCGCCTCGTACTACGTGCTCGACAATGGCAAGCGGCTATGTCTGTTTCGCGCGGAACCGTCCGAGGGGCTGCGCGAAACGCGGCTCGCGGGAACTTCGCTTCCGCTCGACGACACGGCCATCGGGCAAGTCATCCGCTATTGGGGAATGCGCGAACCGCTCTTCGCCGAGCCGCCGCAGATTCCGCTCTTCACCTCGGGCGCGCGCGATGTGCATACCGCGGCGTTCGCCACGCCGGTGTTCGGTCCCGACGAAGAATTCATGGCGGCACTGACGCTGTCCGGTCCGGCCTCGCGCCTGAGCGTGGCGCGCGAAACGGGCGAAATGATTGCCCCGCAATTGCAGGCCGCCTCCGACCTTTCCCGGCGGCTCGGCGCGAGCGTGGCCTTCTGCGAGCGCATATACGGCACGGCCGAGCGACGCTGAGCACGCGCGCGTCATTCGCCAGCGCCTTCGTTGCACGTCGCGCCGAGCAATGCGCTCGCGGCGAGCGCCGCATCGAAGAGGAGCGAGCGCACTTTTTCGTCGTCGACATGAAAGTGGCCGATCACGCCCGAAAGCGTCAGCACGCCGACGAACGCATTGTCAATGCCGAACAGCGGCGCGGCCATCGACGCGAGCAGCGGATCGCCGACACCGGCGGACGAAGCGATGCCGGCCACGCCCGACGCGGCGAACACCTGCACGGTCTTTCGTTCGAAGCGCTTGAAAGCGAGGCTGGACGCCGACTTGTCCATCGGGCGCCGCGTGCCGGCACGGATCGCGACGCGCACATCGCGCTCCGGTTCCGCGCGCACCAGACAGACGCGCCACTCGCCGTCGCGCACGTAGACGGACGCGCTGTTGCCGGTTTTCTCGCTGAGCCGCTCAACGACCGGCTGCAAGGTCGACGCCAGATCCACGCTGCTTTCGAACGCGCGGCCCAGTTGAACGGCCTTGACGCCGAGCCGGTACGTGCCGCTTTGCTCCTTATGCACGAAGCCGCGCGTTTCGAGGGAAAGCATGTAGCGAAGAATCACGCTCTTGAAGAGCCCCGTTCGCTCTTCCAGGTCCGACAGCGAACGGACGCCCGGCTCGCCCAGAAACGCTTCGAGCAACGAGAGCGTCCTGTCCACCGCGGCGACGGAACGGTCGATCTGTTCCTCATCCTTCATTGCCGGCTTCATTGACTGTGCCTCTCGCTTGCAGCCGATCCCTCCGGCAACCTGATGAGCAGGTCCGGACTCAATTCGTCGATGCTGTTGAGCCCGAGCAAACCGAGATTGCGCTGCACTTCCGCGTGCAGAATGCCGATCGCATGCGCGACGCCCGCCTGGCCGGCCACCGAAGCGGCATAGTTGAACGGGCGCCCGACGAAGACGAAATCGGCGCCGAGAGCAAGCGCCTTCAAAACATCGGTGCCCCGGCGGATGCCTCCGTCGATCATCAGGGCGATGTCGCGACCGACTGCATCGGCGATGCGGGGCAGCACGCGAAGCGGAGCGGCCGTGCCGTCCAGCTGACGCCCGCCGTGGTTCGAGACGATGATTCCGTCTACGCCGTGGTCTCGCGCGGCGATCGCATCCTCGGCCGCCATGATGCCCTTGATGACGAGCTTCCCTTTCCACTGCGCTCGGATCTGACGCACATGGCTCCAGTTCAGATGATCCTTCGCGCCGAAATCCCGGACCACACGGCCCGAGAAGATTGGCGCGCCTCTCGTGGCGGACGAGTTCTCGAAATGCGGCATACCGTGCCTGACCAGCGTTCTAAGCGCGGTCCCGAGCAGCCATCGAGGACGCGTGACGCCATCCCACGCGAGCCTCATGCTCGGCTTTAGTGGAGTGGAAAACCCTGTGCGGACGTTGTTTTCACGATTGGCCAGCAAGGCAGTGTCCACGGTCAAAACGAGCGTGTCGTAGCCTGCGCGCTCGACGCGCTCGACTAGTGCGCGAATCTTTTGCGATTCGCCGGGGAGATAAGCCTGAAACCATGTGCCCGGAGCGTCTCGTGCAACGACCTCGAGAGGAATGAGCGACGAACCGCTCATGATCATCGGGATGCCAGCTTCCCGAGCTGCTTCGGCTTGGACGACGTCGCCCCGGTAGGCAGATAGCGCGGATATGCCCATCGGCGCAATGCCGAACGGAGCGCGATATGTCCGGCCGAGCAGCGTCGTTTCCTGCGTGCGACGAGAAACGTCGCGCAGCACGCGCGTAACGAAGCGATATTCGGAATACGCGCGCTGGTTGTCGTCCAGCGACGCATTACGCTCCGCAGCGCCCGAGATGTAGCCGAAGATGGGACGCGGAAGGTGCCGCTGCGCGACGTGCTCGAAGTCATCGAGCGAGAGATACCGCCTCAATCTCCGCGGAATTGCCTGCGCCGGGGCGTGCTTCTTCTCTTCG
The DNA here is from genome assembly GCF_023631045.1 of Caballeronia sp. AZ7_KS35. Classification (NCBI taxonomy): domain Bacteria; kingdom Pseudomonadati; phylum Pseudomonadota; class Betaproteobacteria; order Burkholderiales; family Burkholderiaceae; genus Caballeronia; species Caballeronia sp. AZ7_KS35. The sequence continues at coordinate 104,118 of NZ_JALQDV010000071.1, forward strand.
TCTCTCATTGCTTGTCTCTCGAATTCACGCGTGCCATCAGAGCAGGACTCGATAGGCACCTGTGGTGCATCAGTGAGGCGTGCCTGTGCGCCCAGCGGCGTAGTCTTCTTTGAAATCATAACGTCGTTATGAAATCAACGCTACGTCTCGTGCGAGTGTTCCCGCCCTTCCAACTCTCCGACCGGCGTAACGAACGCGGATTAGCCACGGGGTCAATAGCGCCTACGCGGGCGTCCTGTCGGATGGCGGGGCGACTGCTCCGTCACGTGCGTTACGTGTTGCGGATGATGCGGGCAGGAACGCTCACAGAATACGCCTTGCCGAGGACATAAGCTTTGGACCAAAGCCCTTATTCCGTCGCATTCCTTAATACCATTTCCTATGAACGCCGTTCATGCGGTCAATTATTGTCTTGAATTTGACTGCAGACAATCACCCTTCGATACTCAATTCCACTCTGCGCCGCAGAGCCCGCCGAAGCAACGGTTCATGGCGGCATGGAGCATCCGAGCTTATAAGGGGGACGATGGCATCACGATTAAACAGAGACGTAAAGCTCCAGGAAAGATCAAACGGACTGTGCCAAAGCGAGACGCATTGATGCGCGTCTCGCATTGCTCACCTCGCCCATTCTCGCGGCGGCGCTGTCTGCTTGTGGAGGCGGCGGCTCTTCGAGTTCGTCGGATTCCTTAATCTCTATGACGGCCGATGGTGCTGTACAGGGCGCGGCGGCTAGCGGAGTGGTCGCGTACAAGGGTATTCCTTTTGCGGCTCCTCCTGTCGGGAGCTTGCGTTGGCGCCCCCCTCAGCCCGTGTCTGCTTGGAGTGGTGTGCGACAGGCCACTTCTTTTGTTCACGACTGCATGCAAACGAGCGGTCCGAATCCCGCGCTGACGGTCGCCCCGTCAGAAGATTGTCTGTACCTCAACGTATGGCGCCCGCAGAACAGCACTGGCAAGAACTTGCCTGTGATGGTCTGGATCTACGGCGGTGCATACGTCGTTGGTGGACATCGATGCCGACCTATGACGGCACGCAGTTCGCCAAAGAAGGCGTCGTTATCGTCACTGTAAATTACCGGCTCGGCCGCTTCGGCTTCTTTGCACATCCTGCACTGACCGCGGCCGCTGCCCGGTCAGGCGAAACGTTGGCCAATTACGGCTATATGGACCAGATCGCCGCTTTGAAATGGGTACAGCGTAACATCTCCAATTTCGGCGGCGACCCCACGAACGTTACGATATTCGGGGAATCGGCTGGAGGTGAATCTATTCACAACCTGCTGACATCGCCGTTGGCATCAAGACTGTTTGCAAAGGCGATTAATGAGTCCGGCAATGGACGCGTCAATCAGTACTATGGCCGTACGCTCACGCGTAACGCCAGGATGGTCGGGGCTTCGGCTGAAGAACTGGGTGCTTCATTCGCCAGTGGACTCGGAATCAACGGGAGTGACGCCAGTTCGCTCGACGCCCTACGTGCGCTCTCGGCAGACCAGGTCCTCGACGGGTTGGACGCCTCAACGTTGAATACGCCGCACAACCGGCCACGTTCTCGGGCAGCGCGATCATTGACGGGAAAATCGTGGTGGACGAACCGGAGAATCGGTACAAGGCGGGACACTTTGCGAAGATCCCGCTCATGATTGCTGTGAACGGTGCCGACCTCGGCTTTTCGAGTCGAGGCATTACGACGAAGGAGCAGGCGTTCGCGATCTTTGGTCCTCAAAACTCGAGCGCCGCCGCTGCGGCGTTTGATCCGGCTGGCACCGCCTCTGTCGCGTCCATTGAGAGCCAAATTTCTCGTGTCATTACGATGGATGTGCCCGCCCGCTTTGTCGCCCGAATTTTTACGTCCAACGGCGCGCCGGCGTATCTCTATCGTTTTTCGTATGTCGCTCAGTCGATCAGAGATAAAGTCGCAGGCGCCACGCATGGTGCCGAGATTCTGTACGTATTCAACACCCTTTCGTTGACGCGCTTGAGTTCATCGGCGTGCACATGGCTGTTCGGTTCGCTCGGCAATCAGAACGCGCGGCTCTCACCTCGCTGCCCGCGTCAAGTTTCTGGATTGACCTCGCCCAGAACGGTCAAATGCCTCTTCCTCCGCTGGTAGCACGCGCTATAACATGCGCTGTCGCGTCTCGCGGAGAATCATCGATACGGGATCGAACAAATCCGTCGTGCCCATGCGAACTGGTTGCGCCGCTCGTCGAAGCTCCGCTGGAAGTGTTTCGGAAGACGGGTGCGGACTGCGCCGTGTCGATGCCTCGCGCCGACGCTCACAGTGAGGCTTGCGGATGCGCGTGTCGCCCAGTCGCGGCGTTATCGCGCGTACTGTTCGAGCGCGTCAGCAAGGGCATCGAAGGTAGCGCGGCAGCGCGGGCTAGCGCGCAGATCTTCGTGCATCGTCACCCACGTTTCGAGCCGGAGCGCGAACGCTTTCGACAGCACGCGTACGAGACCATCACGGCGCGCAATCGCGACATGACATCCGCCGATTCCCGCACCCGCGCGGATCAGTGCGAGTTGCGCGAGATCGCTATCGGCGCGCATCGAAAACAACGCGTGACGAAAACCCGGCAACGTGCGGCTCACATCGCGAATGAACGCGTTTGGCTGGTCGTAGCCGATGACCGCGTGTTCTGCGAGCGCCGCCATGCTGCGCGGCGTGCCGTGACGGTCGAGATAATCGCGCCGCGCATGAAGTCCGACCTCGATCACGCCGACTCGCCGCGCGACGAGTTGCGTCTGGCGCGGGCGCACCATGCGCACGGCAATATCCGCTTCGCGCCTCAGCAAGTCCTGCACGCGGTTCGACAGCACGAGTTCGACGATCAATCGCGGATGCCGCTCGCGCAGCGCGGCGATGACCGGCGGCAGCACTTCGACCCCGACCACTTCGCTCGCGGATACGCGCACGACGCCCTGCACGCCCGCGCCGTCGTCGCCCGTGTGGCCGCTCGCCGCGCGCTTGAGCGATGCCGCCGTACTCTGCATCGCTTCGGCGTGCGACTGTAATCCAAGCGCAACGTCGGTCGGCTGAAGCCCGTTCTGCGAGCGCGTAAATAGACTTACCTTCAGCGCCCGTTCGAGCGCTTCAACGTGCCGCCCAGCCGTCGGCTGCGTGATGCCGAGCGCGCGCGCTGCACCCGACAGCGAGCCCTCGCGCAGCACTGCGAGGAACGTTCGGTAAAGCTCCCAGCCGATGTCGTCTGCCATACGTTTTTGAATATCGGATCAACGAGGTTCGCCAATTTTAATGTGTCCGCGAAGGGCGGAGAATGGCGTCATCGACAACCTGGGAGGCGTGACATGGCGCAAGGCGAAACGGTTCTGGTACTTGGGGCGACGGGCGGCATCGGCGGGGAAGTTGCGCGGCAATTGCGCGATGGGGGCTGGCGCGTGCACGGGCTGCGGCGTGGCGCGGGGGCATCGAAGGGCGACGGCATCGACTGGATTCACGGCGACGCGATGAACGCGGCCGACGTGATGCGCGCGGCACAGGGCGTATCCGTGATCGTGCACGCGGTCAATCCGCCAGGCTATAAGCGCTGGGCCGAACTGGTGCTGCCGATGATCGACAACACCATCGCGGCGGCGAAGGCGCAGGGCGCTACCATCGTGTTGCCGGGCACGGTCTACAACTTCGGGCCGGACGCGTTTCCATTCATCGACGAAGACGCGCCACAGCATCCCGTCACGCGCAAAGGCGCGATTCGCGTGGAAATGGAAGCGCGTCTGCAACGCGCGAGCAAGGAAGGCGCGCGAGTGCTGATCGTGCGCGCGGGCGATTTCTTCGGGCCAAGAGCGGGCAATAACTGGCTCGCGCAAGGACTCGTGAAGCCAGGAAAGCCGGTGGCGAAGGTCAGCAATCCGGGTGCGCGTGGCATCGGGCATCAATGGGCGTATCTACCCGATGTCGCTCGCACGATGGTTGAACTGCTTGCGCACCGCCATTCGCTCGATGCGTTCGCGCGCTTTCACATGAGCGGTCATTGGGACGAGGACGGCACCGGCTTTGCCGACGCGATCCGTCGCGTGGTCGCGCGGCGCACCGGGCGGGCGCCCGCTGTCGTCGGCTTTCCGTGGTGGCTGCTCGCGCTTGCCGCGCCGTTCAACGTAACATTCAGGGAGCTTCAGGAAATGCGCTATCTATGGACAACGTCCGTGCATCTGAATAACGCGCGGCTCGTGCAGACGCTCGGCCACGAGCCGCATACGCCGCTGGACGTGGCCGTCGAAAAGACGCTAATCGGACTCGGATGTCTCGCGCCTGATGTTCGAGCTTCGCTATCGAGCCTCGCTCCGTAAAACGAGCGGCCGTTAAGATCCCCGCAGTACGTGAGCCTGCCGTCCGGCTAAGCATTCTGGCTTCCGCGCAATGCGGACGATGCTCGACTGGTAAGCGTGTTCAGGAACGGGTTCGCTCGGCTCGAAACTGTCGCACGACGAAACCTTCGAGCCCGCCCCACGAATCGCGTGTGCCTGACCGAGGGTGATTCTTCGGGCGGCTGATTGTCTTGCCCCCTTCTCAAAGGCATATCCTGAAGATGGTGACCTGAGATGTTCTTGAAGGCGGACGGAAACGCAGACGATTAGTTGCGCTCTGTGTTTCCTCGCGATTGTCGCCGGCTCACCAGCCATGGCCGAGTGGCAGGCGCCGGGCTGTTTCGACCGGCACATGCCTTGTGTCCTCAAGCGAATCGCCGGTGGAACTACCTGGCCCCACACAAGAGCGGACGTTGAAGTGGAATCGACGCAATCGCGCCCCTCGGAGAATCGCCCGTCTCCGCCCGCCACGTCTCACCGGTCATACCCCGGTGGCCGGCTCAAATCCACTGGTCGTTCGCGACAGTACGCTCGCTTGCCGCGCCGTCGCCTGTGTTCACGACACCTCGCGGCTCGATAAGCAGCAGCTTGACTTCTGCGTTTGCACAGGGCTTGTGCTCGACTCCCTTCGGAACGACTCCCAACTGTCCGGCACGTAATACGATCGAACCATCGCCTGAAGGCCCTGCCCGAAAATCGATACGCAGTTCGCCATCGAGGACGATGAACGCTTCGTCGGTATCGGCATGTCGGTGCCACTCGAACTCGCCTTCGACCTTGACGACCTTGAATTGATAGTCGTTCATTTCAGCGACAACGCGCGGTTGCCAGTGATCGTTAATCTGCGCGATCTTGCCGATCAGATCGATGGTGTCGCACTGGCCGCGCGTGACCGGAGCGGTGGAATGGTTCGAGGATTGGGACATCGTTCTCTCCGTTCAAAGGTTGATGCGTTGAGGATACGCATGCTCCTTCCGGTCGTATTGAACGATCGTGGCGTTTTAGCCGCGCGGAACGCCGCCCGCGACTTGTAACCAGCGCCCTGGCGTCAGCCCAAATGTCTTCGAAAAGTGTCGCGTCATATGACTCTGATCGGCAAAACCCGCGGCTGCAGCAGCGCAAGCGAGCGAGGTGCCAGCGAGCAGCATGTGGCGCACTGCATCGAGGCGCCGCATCGTCAGATATCGATACGGGCTCGTGCCGTAGAACCTGCGAAAATCGTGCGACAAGCTCCAGCGATCGCGACCCGTCACCGCTTCGAGTTCGTCGAGCGCGACAACGCGCGAGCAATTTGCGTGCAGATAGTCGCGTGCACGCCGCGCCGCGAGGAAGTCCCCTTTGGCTTTTCTTGCAGGCGTACCAGTGACGGCGGCCAAGGCATTCGCCAACTCGGCAAGTGCATCGCTCTGTTCAAGCGGCTCGAGCGTATAGCTGACATGCTGCAGCAACGCTACGGTCGCAACCTCGAGGCGCCGATCGGTAGTCACGCCGCCTTCGAGGAACGGCAGCGCTTGTCCGCCGAGCACTTCCTGAAAGAGAGCGGGTTCCACGTAGACCATCCGGTATTGGAACCCCTCATCGGTGCCCGCCTGGCCATCGTGAGCCTCATCGGGATGCAGTACGAGCGTGTTGCCCGGCAGGCTGTTCCGCTGGCTGCGCCGATAGTTGAAACTCTGAACGCCAGCGAGCGTGCGGCCGATCGCGTAGGTGTCGTGGCGGTGCATGGAGTATGCGCTGCCGTGAAACCACGCTTCGATGCGCTCGACGCCTTCTATCGGCTCGGCGCGCCTCACCCAGTCGGGGGGTAAGACCGGTGCTCGTAGATTCATGATATATGGCCCCGGAAGGCCGCCCTGTGCTGATGCGGTGCAGATCTCAAGGCGGTGCGCGCGCAGGCGAAAACCGAATTGTCGCACGTGCGACGACGCGCTACATGCGCCTAGCGCATTCCTACGCAGTGGGACTTCCGCGGCCCTAAACGTCGGCTTGAGGAACGTGGACGGCCGTTCGGTGTTGTGAAGATCCGCTGCCGGCCGGGAGCTTGTGGGCAGTTGCAACCACTGACTGCTTTCCAGCGACGGGTTTGAGGAGGTGACGGGCGCGAACCGACCCAGAACCGCCGTTACCTGGACAGGGTTTTGGCGTCGGGTAACGAAAAACACCGGTCATTCGACTGCAGGTCCGAAATCTAAAGATGACTGAACGCGATGTCATGTCGGCCGCAGCCTGATCGAACGACGCGTCAAACGAGGCAATGTGTTCGAACGACCATCGCTGCTTCGTCCGACCAGTCGACTAACCCCGCGAGTGTCTCAAGCTGACGGATCCAAACTCAGGAGAGAGCTAACAGCGCCTAGCGGCGTCCGGTCGAAGCGACATTGGCGCTGCCCCCCAAGGTACCGACTGCGACCTTCGCATTGCGATACTGCCGCGCCTGAACATAGCCTTAGGTAAGCGATAGTGCAAACCCTCAATTCGTCATTCCCGCGCAATGGGAATCGCATTTTTGTCCAGGCGGCGCGCGCGCGGCCGGCCGCACCGTCGGCGCCCTCGAACAGGGCGGGCGGGCGGACTGGATCGTGCTCGATTCCGACCATCCCGCTCTCGCCGAACAGACCAGCGCGACGTCGCTTTCGTCCGCCGTCTTTTGCGAACACGGCGAAACGCCCGTGCGCGATGTCTTCGTCGGCGGCGAGCGCGTGATCCACGAGCGCCGTCATCGCGACGAAGCCAGGCATTACGCGGACTATCGCCGGGCGCTGGCGCAGCTTCTCGCCGACGCCTGAACGCAACCGTAATTCCATTGCAGGCACCATGAACGATCTCTTCTCACTCGAAGTCGGCGATGCGCCGCTGATAATCTCCATTCCTCATCTCGGCACGCACATTCCCGACGCCCTGCGCGACCGGTACACGGATATCGCGCTGACGGTCGCGGATACTGACTGGCACCTCGACCGCCTCTACGGCTTCGCCCGCGCACTCGGCGCGACGATCCTCGGCGCGCGCGTGTCGCGCTACGTGATCGACCTGAACCGGCCATCGAACGACGAGAGCCTGTATCCCGGGCAGACCACCACGTCCCTGTGCCCGACGGAAACGTTTCGCGGCGCGCCGCTGTATCGCGAAGGCTGCGCGCCCGACGCGGCCGAGCGCGATCGCGGGGTGGCGACTTACTGGCAGCCGTATCACGACGCTCTTCAGGAAGAGCTGACGCGCCTGCGCAGCCAGCATCGCAATGTGCTGCTGTGGGAAGCGCACTCGATCGCGAGGTGCTGCCGCGCGTTTTCGAAGGCAAGCTTCCGGACTTCAACATCGGTACGCAGGATGGCCGCACCGCCGCGCCCTCCGTGCAGGAAGCAATACAGCGGGTCGCCGCGGCGAGTCCGTTCACATGGATTGCGAACGGCCGCTTCAAGGGCGGCTTTATCACGCGGCACGCCGGCGCGCCGCAGGACGGCGTGCATGCGGTGCAACTGGAGATGTGCCAGTCCACCTATATGAGCGAAAACGCACCGTTCCACTATCTGCCCGAGGTCGCGAGGAAAGTGGAGCCGGTGGTACGCGGCATGGTGAATGGCGCGCTCGACGCAATCGTCAAGCTGACTGCGAACGCCTCGCGGGCGAAATGAGCGCGAGACGTCCTTGCCGCAGGACGTCTCGGCAATACCTTCTGAACACCACGAGCAGAGACGCTCTGGCCAATACACGCTTGCCGAGCTTCATCAGCGCTCGGAGCAGGCGATCAGGCTGGCGGGCGACGAGCCAACCGCATTCAACGCGCCGTGTACCCGCCATCGACAGGCAGCGATATCCCGCTCGATCATCTCGAGCGCGACGGCGCGGGCGACCATCGCGGCGCCCCGCGCATTGACGGCCATCACGCGGTCGAATGCGTCCGCGTCGAGTTCCAGCGGCGATTCGAGCGATGCAATGCCCGCGCAGTTCACGAGACCGTCGAACGCTTCGAAGGGCTCCATGCGTCGTCGATGAGCGAACGGTGCGCGCCGACGTATCGAGAACGACGTCGACCGGGAACTCGTCTCCCCAGTTCGTGAATGTCGAAGCGCGCACATGCTCATTCTTGGGCGAGACGATGCGCGTCTTGGCGCCGGCTTCATCGAGCGCCTTGCGGGGCTCGCCATTTCCACTTGCTCAAATCCTTCCCGCGACCAAGATCGCAACCTTTAGCCCCTTGAGAGATTCATTCGTCGTGTTTCCATCTCCGATGATACGTGCCTACTTCTTCCCATCCACGACGGCGACGACCTCGTCGCGCGTGTACTCCTTGTTCGCCAATGCACCAACCGGCGTTTTGGCCAGCACCGCGTCGAGTTCCTCCGGCTTCACTTCCAGAACCGGCATACGGATGTCGTGCGGCATCTTCTTGCCGGCGAGAAGCTGCTGCGTCACCCAGAAGGCGAACGAGGACGCGCCCGGCGGAATCGTCACCGACATCGTCTCGTAACCGCTCTTCTTCTGTTCGGCCCACCAGGCGAGTTCTTCCTGCCGGTTGCCGAGAATGATGATCGGCGTCGGCCGCCCCGCGGCCTTGAGCGCCTGCGCGGTGCCGAAGCCGTCGCCCCCTTGCGTGAGCACGCCGTCGACCTTCGGCAAAGTCGGCAGGATGCCCGCGACCTGCTTCTGCGCGACGGTCTGCGTCCAGTCCCCGTGCACCGAACCGACGATCTTCATCCCCGGATACTTCTTGAGTTCGTCGACGATGCCCTGATGAATCTCGTCGTCCACGGAGACGCCCGCGAGTCCGCGAATTTCGAGCAAGTTGCCCTTGCCGTTCAGCCGCTTCGCCAAGTAATCGACCTGCATGCGGCCCATGCCCTGAAAATCCACGGCAATGCGATACGCGCACGGCTCGGTTGCGATGCCATCGAACGATACGACCGTCACGCCCGCGCCGCATGCCTGCTTGATGACGCCGTTGAGCGCCGTGGGCGAAACGGCATCGACGGCGATGGCCTTGAAGCCTTGCAAGATGAGATTCTGGATCTGCTGAACCTGCTCTGTCGCCTGGCTTTCGGCTGTCGTGAAGCTGGGCGCCGCCGCGACGACCTTCTGCTTCACGGCCGGATCGGCGACGTTGGCCCAGCTCTTGAGCATCTGCTGGCGCCAGCTATTGCCCGCGTAGTTGTTCGACAGCGCGATCTTCATCGACGACGTATCGCCCGTCGCGACCTGCGCCGACGCGCCCGCCGACGCCGCGACCAGGCACAGCGCCACGGCCAGTGTTGTGATTCTCATGCTCGTCTCCTGTTATTGATGTTTTTACCGTCCCGCGCCACGCACGCCGACATGCAGCGAATAGATCGATGACGTCGCCGTAATGAACAGGCGATTTCGATGGATGCCGCCGAACGTCAGGTTCGCGACGACCTCGGGAATGAGGATCTTGCCGAGCAGCGTGCCGTCGGGTGCGTAGCAGTGCACGCCGTCCTCCGCGCTGGTCCAGACATTGCCGTGCTCGTCGACCCGCATGCCGTCCGGCACGCCGCTCTGCATCTCGATGAACACGCGTCCGTTACGCAATACGCCATCGCCCGATACATCGAACACGCGGATATGACGCGGCGCTTCTTCGTCGTGGGAAGCGGCCGAATCCGCGATGTAGATCTGCGATTCGTCCGGAGAAAACGCGAGGCCGTTCGGCTTCGCGAAGTCGTCGCAGACGAGATGCACACGCGCGCCGTCGGGCGATAGGCGATACACGTTGCATCGGCCGATCTCGCTCTCTGCGCGATAGCCTTCGTAGTCGCTCAAGATTCCGTAGTCGGGATCCGTGAACCAGATGTCGCCCTTCGAATCAACGACGACATCGTTCGGCGAGTTCAGCCGCTTGCCTTCGAAATGCGATGCAAGCACGGTCACGCTGCCGTCGTGCTCCGTGCGCGTCACGCGCCGCGCGCCATGCTCGCAACTCACGAGCCGCCCTTCGCGGTCGCGCGTGTTGCCGTTGCTGTAGTTCGACGGCGCGCGAAACACGCCGACGCCCATTCCCGGCGCCCAGCGCAGCATGCGGTTGTTCGGGATGTCGCTCCAGACGAACAGGTCCGTGGCCGGAAAATAGACCGGTCCTTCCGCCCAGAGGCATTCGTCCGTCACTTTGGAAAGGAACGCGTTCGGCTGCAGCAGCAGCCTGAAACGCGGATCATGCACTTCGAAATCGCTGGGTTTCATGTCTCCTCGTCCTTTGTGGATTGCGTGTCAGCGCGCCGGTTTTCCGCCGGCGGCGACCGTCACCGCGATGATGAGCACGCCGTACACGATCGAGCGCACGCCGGCATCGGCGCCGACCGCGTTGAGCGCGGCGTTGGTGAGAAACAGGAACATCGAGGCGCCCCATACGCCGACGATCGTCGCCTTGCCGCCCGTGACCAGCGTGCCGCCGATCACGACCACGGCGATCGAGATCAGCATGTACTCGACGCCCATATCGAGCGACGCGCCGCCTGATGTCGCCGCGAGCAGCAGCGCCGTGAGCGCCGCGATCATCGACGAAAGCACGTAGGCAAGGCAGCGCGTGCGATGCACGTTCACGCCCGCGAGCCACGCGGCGCGGGCGTTCTGTCCGATCGCCGAAAGCCTGCGGCCATACACGGCGCGATGAAGCAGCACCGCGAGCGAGACCGACAAGGCGAGCGCAACCAGCGCGATATACGGCACGTTGAAGAGCCGGCTCGTGGCGAATGCGCCCAGCGCGGGCGGCGGCGGCGGAAGCTGGCGCCCTTGCGTAATGGCGATCGACTGGATGATGAAGCTCGACGACAGCGTCGCGATGATCGGCGGAATGCGCAGCAGCCGGATCAGCATGTAGTTCGCGATCCCGACCGCGACGCCCACGCCGAGCGCCGCCGCGACGCCGAGCGCAATCTGGCCGTTGGAGCCGCCCATCGCGTGCATGCCGACGACGCCCGCGAGCGCGATCGTCGACGGCACCGAGAGGTCGATGTTGCCGACACCCGACGTGATGACGAGCATCTGCCCGAGACCGACCAGCACCATGAACACGCCGTAGGTGAGGGCCGTCTGCGCGACATTGCTCGCGATGCCGAAGCCGAAGATGCCGACGATACCGAACCACACGAGCACCGTGCCGACGAAAGACCACGCCCAGGGCGCTTGAACGCCCTTCAGCCGTTCCCACGCGGTATCGTTGTTGGCGAGCGCTTCACCGGAAGTCTGCGATTTCATTGCCGTTCCCCGCGTTGCAGCAGCACGCGCAAGGACAGCACGACGATCAGGATCGCGCCCTGCATGCCGACTTGCCAATCCGCCGAGATGTTGAGAAAGGCGAGGAACGACGCCGCGAGCGTGAGCGTGATGGCACCGAGCACCGCGCCGATGACCGATACGCGCCCGCCGACGAATTCGCCACCGCCGAGAATGACCGCCGCAATCGAGAGCAGCGTGTAGCGCAGCGCAAGGTTCGCGTCGGCGGAGGTCGTGAGCCCGAGCAGCGAAAGACCCGACAGCACGCCGAACACGCCCGCGATGCCGTAAAGCGTCGCCTTGCTGCGCACGAGCGACCAGCCGAAGCGCCGCATCGCGCGCGGATTGCCGCCCGCGCCGCGTATGCGCACGCCGGCCGAGGTGCGCATCAGCAGAATGTGCCCTGCGATGGCAATGAGCACCGACCACACGATCGGCGCGGCGATGAACGGCGTCTGATAGCTCATCGCCGTGCCGAGCCAGCCGGGGCTCGCGCCGCCCGGCGAAGGCAGCAGCACGATTGCGAGCCCGCTCCACACGAACGACAGCCCGAGCGTCACGACGATCGACGGAATCTGCCGCAGTTCGATCAGCGCGCCGACGGCTGCATACGCGAGCACACAGGCGACGAGTGCGAGCGCGCCGAGCCACGGCTCCTTGACGAGCAGCGTCGCGCCGATGCACGCGACGAGACTCACGAATGGACCGATGGACAAGTCGAGATCGTTGACGGTGATGATCGCGAGTTGCGCAAGCGTGGCGAGCACGATCGGCACGGCCAGATTGAGCAGCAGGCTCGATCCGAAATAGCTCATCACGGCGGGTTGCATGACGAGAATCGGCACGAGCACCGCGACGAGCGAGATGGCGGGAAGCAGCGCGCGAAGACGCGCTTGCGTGTCCCGGAAGGTGATGCGCGCGGGGGTCATGCGGCCTGCTCCTCGAAGCTCGCAGCGAGCAGCGCTTCTTCCGTGCATTCGTCCGCATGCAAGACGCGCGTGACCGCCGACGAGCGAAAGACATACGTGCGGTCGCAATGCGACAGCTCTTCGTTTTCTGTCGTGTACCAGATGAACGTGCGGCCTTTCGCGGCTTCGTCGTGAACGAGCCGGTAGATGTCGCGCTTGGTGCCTACATCGACGCCGCGCGTCGGATCGTCCATCAGAATGAGCTGCGCGTCCGACGACAGCGCGCGCGCAAACAGCACCTTCTGCTGGTTGCCGCCCGAGAGCGACAGGATGCCCGCGCTTATCGGCGCGCCGCGTATGCCGATCTTCGTGCGCCACGCTTCCACGAGCGCGCGCGCCGCCGCGCGATCGACGAGTCCGCGCTTGCGCTTCGCACCGCCGAGAAGCCACCGCAAATCGAGATTCTGCGCGATGGACCACACCGGGAACACGCCGTCGCGCCCGCGATCGCCGGCAACGAATGCGGCTTTCATGCGGCCCGCGCCGTGGCTCGTCGCTGCCTCGTAGATGGCGAGCAGCGCTTCGGTCTGACCTTGGCCCGCGAGTCCGGCGAAGCCGACGATCTCTCCGCGCGATGCCTCGATCAGCGTATGTTTCCTTCCGCCGACGTTCCAGCGGAACGGTTTGTCATCGCTTTGTGCGTTGCGTATGCGGGCGGCGGCCGGCGTTTTCTCCGCTTCCAGATGCTGGCCCATCGCCTGAATGATCGACGCACGGTTCGCCTCGTTGCCCGGCAGCACGCCGACGATGCCGCCGTCGCGCATCACCATCACACGATTCGCGACGCGCTCTATCTCGCCGAGCATGTGCGTAATCAGCAGACAGGTGATGCCGCTCTCTGCCGCGCGCCGGACGAAGGCAAGCAGTTGATCGGCGGTATGGGCATCGAGCGACGAGGTCGGCTCGTCGAGGATCACGAGACGCACGGGCGCGTCCGTCACCGTGAACCCGCGCGCGATCTCGACCATCTGCTGTTGGGTGAGCGTCAGATCGGACACGAGTTCGTTGCCCTTCAGTCCGTTGCCCGGAAAAATCTCTTCGAGCTTGTCGCGCATGAGCGCCGTTGCCGTGCGCCGCCAGCCGCGCCCGCGCAATTTCGGATGCACGATCGTCATGTTTTCCGCGACCGTCAGGTTCGCGCACAGCGAGAGTTCCTGAAAGACGCAGCGCACGCCGGCCTTGCGCGCGGCGTTGGCGTCGTAGTGCGGCGCGCTTTGGCCGTCCACTTCGATACGGCCCTGCGTCGGCGCATACACGCCCGCGAGCACGGCCATGAGCGTCGATTTGCCCGCGCCGTTGTGTCCCGCGATGCCGACGCATTCGCCGCGCATGAACGCGAAGTCGATATCCGCGAGCGCGCGCACCCGGCCGAAGGTCTTGCCGACGCCTTCGAAGCGAATCAGCGTGCGCTCGTCCTCTGTATTGATAGTTGCGCCCATTCACATGCCTCCATGCGTGGCGTCATCGAATGCTTACTTCTTGTCGAGCAAGGCCACGGTCTGCGGCAGCGTATAAGTGACGTCGGCGATTCCACCCGGCGGCGTCGCGGCGAGCCTCGCCGGCAACTCCTGCTGCGAGATGGCGAGCAGCGGCACGTTAATGGTGACTTCCTTCGGAATCTTCTTGCCCGCGAGCACTTGCTGCGCCACCCAGAACGCGAACGAGACCGCGCCCGGCGGATTCGACAGCGAGCGCGACTGATAACCGGTCTTCGCCTGCTCGCTCCACCATTGCAGTTCGGGATAGGTGCTGCCGATGACCATCGGCGGCGCGGGACGATTGGCGGCCTTGAACGCCTGCGCGATGCCGAACGACATCTCGCCTTCGGTCGCCACGCCATCGACTTGCGGTAGCGTCGGGAGAATGCCGGCCACAGCCTTCTGCGCGACCGATTGCGTCCAGTCGCCGTTCACCGAGCCGACGAGCTTGAGCCCCGGATGCTTCTTGAGCCCTTCGAGCACGCCTTCGTGCATGAGGTTGTCGACGGAGATGCCGGCCACGCCGCGCACTTCCAGTATGTTGCCGTGGCCATTGAGCTTCGTCGCCAGATAGTCGACGCCCTGCTCCGCCCAGCCCTTGAAGTCGAAATTGACGCGATACGCGCACGGCTCGTCGACGACGCCGTCGAACGAGACGACGACGACGCCCGCAGCGCATGCCTTCTTGATGGTGCCGTTGAGCGCGGTCGGCGAAACGGCGTCGATGACGATCGCGTTATAGCCTTGCAGGATCAGGTTCTGAACCTGCTGCGCCTGCTCCGTCACCTGATTCTCGGCGGTCGTGAAAGCGGGCGCGGCCGCGATCTTCTTGTCCGCCACCGCTTGCTGGGCGACGGCGTTCCAGCTCTTGAGCATCGACTGCCGCCACGCGTTGCCCGCGAAGCTATTCGACAGGGCGATTTTTTTCTGCGTGGTGTCGCCCGTTGCGACCTGCGCGTGCGCGGCGCCTGCGAGCATGCAGACGGCGAGCGCGAGCGCGGCTCTTGCCTGCACTCCTTCACGGAACATCGGGTTGTCTCCTTTCATTTTTCTTGTGGAGAGGCGCTGCGCGACTTCATCTTCAGCACGCCCCTTCCGGGCGCATCGGGCGCGGTGCCGATGCGACGCTTCCAGTCAGTCTGCTTGATTCGTCCTGCGGTCAGGCCAATCGCGGTGGTCAGGCCACTCGATCGCGGAGCCAGTATAACGACAGTTTCGCGATTCGTGCAATTGCGTGCGTTACCGGTAACAGCGTGGCGCAGCGGCTTCGCCCCGGCTCACCAATCCCGCGGCATTGACGACGTGGATATTCTTCAGGAACGATGCCTCGCCGGGCCGCTTCTCCACATATTCGAGCGCATCGTCGCGTTCGTCGGATGCGGGCGGTAGCGGTCGCGCCAAAGCAGCACACGATGGGCGATGCCGGCGAGTTCGGGCCGCGCATGCAGATCGACCGTGTAGCCCGTGCCGCGATCACGAAATCGAATTCGAACGTGCCGTCTTCCGCACGCGCGCGCACGCGGTTGTCATCGACGACGGCTTCGTGCCAGGGCGCAGCCAGATGCAGATGGAAGTTCGCATGACGCGCCACGCGTTCGATGGCGTCGGCGGGTGCAGTCGAGCCCGCGCGACGGAACCGCAGCGCCTGGCGCCAGCGCACGGCATCGCGGAAAGTTATCGTATGCGCCGGGATACGCGCGTGCGCGGCTCACCGGGACCGCAGTCCATGTTTGAAGCACTCACAAACTCGGGCGAGGTGCACAGCGCACGCTCTTTCGAGTTAAGACCGAGTCTGTGCCGGTCTGCGTGCAAATGCCGGGCGCTTTGGATTAGAAAACCAATCCTTGATACGCTTCTTTTATTGCGATCGAGGCCATCGGGAAGCGCTTGCATAGCTGCGTACCTCGTCCCCCAAGGGCAGCACACGCGTCACAAGCAACTCGACGTGCCTTGCGCCGAGCGCGATGTGGGCATCGCGCAAAGCACTCGTCACGCGAGACATATCGAACTCGGTAAGGCCCCCGCAATTTCCCTTGCTACCAATCCGAAGCCGATATTAAATAGCGATGCATTCCTCACGTCTTTTGCAAGGTGCTCGTCGCATCGAGTGCGCGCCACGCTCGACGCACGCTATGGCTCTCGCGACACCTCATTCAATGCTAACTCCCGGCGCCTATATTTCGTTGCAATCCGAAGCACGAACGAAGGGAGCAACAGCGTGGACAATCCATTCGACGACGATCAGGGCACATTCCGTGTGCTGATCAACGAATTGCAGCAGCGCTCGCTTTGGCCCGCTCATCTCGAGGTTCCGGACGGCTGGACGGTGGAGTATCCAGATTGCTCACGCAGGCAATGCCTGGACTACATCGAACAGAACTGGACTGCACGGTCCTGATGATTCTCGATCTGGAGTGGGAAATGGCCAAGCGCATTGTGAAAGTGATCGACCTCGTTCCGGGACGCAGCGTTCAGCTTCCGTCCATCGATAATGAAACGCTCAGACACGGACAATTCTGGAGCGACCATGTCTGCGCTCAGAAACCTGTTGTCATCAGAGGAGCGGTGCGCAACTGGCCTGCTCTCCGGAAATGGAACGCACCCGGCTATCTCGAAGCATTGACGGATAGCGAAGTCGGCATCTCGGATGCGTTCAACGCCTCGCCCACCGGTCTCTGGTATGCAAATCTCCCGAAGCTCAAACTCAATCAGGCGATTACGCGTCTGCGCGACGCAGGGCCGGACGAGACGCATGCGATCCGCGCGCTCCCTATTCCGTCGGAATGGAAACCCGATCTCGGCCATTATGAGTTTCTCGAAAGAGAGCACGATCGACCGCCGCGCGCATATGCACAAGACCGGCTCTTCATCTATCGGAATGCTTCGACCGAATGGCACTACCACACGACCGACGAGACGCTAACCACGCAGATCATCGGCACCAAGCGCATTTCCATGTTCAGGCTGTCCAGTGAAAACTGGCAAGCGTATGCCGTGCCGATCAAGTCCAATCTTCATCACATGAATGATGGCGCGCGCTTCTTTCCCGCGGATGGTGCACTGACGAAGTTCGAAACCACGCTTGCGCCCGGCGACGTTCTCTATATCCCACCGTTCTGGTGGCATGGCGTCGATCCCGCCGATAACGATTTCGGCATCACACTCGCTCATTGTTTCAGAACGCCGCTCAATCGCCTCGGTTCACTGAGCGATCCCGCGGTGAAAGACGTCATCCGCGCGCAGCAAAGCGCCATGCTCGCGTTCCGGATGAGAGCGTTCGTCGCCCTCGGTTCGCTTTCGAGGCTCGTGACTTCCTGAGTTTCACATTCACACCCGCGGCCAATCGAGGCGCGTTAGCGTCGCTTTACGCCGCCGCATCAGTCTGACGAACACGCAAGGACCTGTGCCAGATGCAACCACGCGCGAACGCGCGTGCGCTTCTTCCACGCGTTCCGATGACGACGTTCTCGACTATCGCTTTCAGAGCACGCGCGTGCTCTCCACTACGGATCGACGCCATGCACGGTTTTCCCATCACGCCCGCTCAATCAGGCATCTTCTTTCGACAGCAACTCGATTTGCGCGATCCGCGCTTCAATCTTGCTCAACTCACGGAGATCATCGGACCGCTCGATGTCGATGCGCTTCAGGCAGCGCTGCGGCAAACCATCGACGAAGCCGAAGGCATGCGCGTGCGCCTCTTCGTCACCGACGGCTTGCCGCGTCAGATCGTCCCCGATGAGCCGTTGCACTTCACACTGCGCGTGGTCGATGTAAGCGATGCACCCGATCCGCTGGAAGCGATCGATCGCGCTGTGCAGATCGCGCTGGCCACCGCCTTCGACCTCGGCCATTGGCCGCTATTCGATGGGCAGCTCTTTCAGGCGAGCCCCACGCGCTTCTTCTTCTTTCAGCGGATTCACCATGTAGCGTTCGATGGCTTTTCGTTTTTGCTGTTCACGCAGCGGCTCGCAGCCATTTACTCGGCACTGATCCAAGGAGACGATCCCGCACCGTCCGGCTGGGCGCGTCTTGCCGATCTCCTCGATAACGACGCCGCGTATCGCGCGTCCAGCGCCTTCGAAAACGATCGGCAGTTCTGGCACGAATACATGGCGGGTTGCCCCGAGCCTGTAATCCTCTCGGCATGCATGGCGCCCGAGCCGATGCCCGCAGAAGCCTATTCGCAGGCGAGCGCGCGGATCCGTCTGTCGCCCGACACGACCGCGCGCATGCGCGATATGGCTGAACGCAACGGCACGACCTGGCCGCAAATCATGACGGCGGTCATGGCCGCCTATGTCGCACGTCTGAGCGGCCAGCCCGAAGTGGTGCTCGGGTTGCCCGTCACCGCACGCGTCGGACGTCTGGCGAGAAGCGTGCCGGGCATGTTGTCGAATGCGCTGCCGTTACGAGCGATCGTCGACGAACGCACGACCATCGTCGATCTTCTCGATGCCGTAACACGGCAAAGCCGCCGCGTGCTGCGTCATCAGCGCTATCGCGTGAAAGATATCCGGCGCGATGTCGGCCGCATCGAAGCCGACAGGCCGCTCTTCGGTCCCACGGTGAACATCATGCCGGAGTACAGCCGTGCGCTGAACTTCGCGGGCTGCGTCATCGGCTCGAATCGCTCCTTCTATGGCACGCCCGATGATCTCGCGCTGATCGTGCATGACCAGGGCGATGAACTTGGCATCGAATTGATGTTCGATGGCAATCCGTTGCTCTATACGCCCGAGTCCGTCGAGGCGCACGCGCGCCGCTTCACACGTCTCCTCGAACAAGTGCTCGATCGGCCCGATGCGCCGCTGCATACGCTTCAGCTCGTGTTACCTGAAAGGCAGGCGCTCCTCGAACGCTGGAACGACACGACCGCGCCGTATCCGGAGCATGAGTGCATTCATCGGCTTCTCGAGCAGCAGGCACGGCTCACGCCCGACGCCGTCGCACTCGTCTGCGATGGCGCATCGCTCACGTTTGCGCAGCTCAATGCGCGCGCGAACCGGCTCGCGCATCGGCTCATCGCGCTCGGCGTGCGTCCCGAAGGTCGCGTCGCCTTGTGTATGGAGCGCGGCATCGGCGCGATCGTCGCGTTGTTCGGCATACTCAAGTCGGGCGGCGCTTACATCCCGCTCGATCCAGCTTACGCGGGCGAACGTCTGAGTTACATACTCGGCGATGCCTCGCCTCGGTTGCTCGTCGCCGATGCAGCGGGCCGTCACGCGCTCGGTGATATCGGCGCGCTTACGGTGCTCGATCCGGATGCATCGCTCGACGATGCCCTGCCGAACGACGATCCGCATGTGCCCGCCCTCGCCTCGCATCATCTCGCGTATGTCATCTACACGTCGGGGTCCACCGGCAAGCCCAAGGGCGTGATGGTCGAGCACCGGCACGTGATGAACCTGCATCATGCGTTGCAATCGACCGTGTTCGCGCATTGCGCGCCGCATGCGGGCGTGACGCTGAACGCAAGCATCGCCTTCGATGCGTCCGTGCAGAATCTCACCGCGTTGCTGTCCGGGCATCGGCTCGTCATCGTTCCCGCCGATGTGCGCACCGACGCGATGGCGCTCGTCGATTTTCTCGACACATCCGGTATCGACGTTTTCGACTGCACGCCGACGCAACTCGAATCGCTGTTCTCGGCCCGTCTGCTCGAACGACGGCAAGCGCCACTGACCGTGCTCGTCGGCGGTGAACCGCTCACGCCGCAGACGTGGAGCCGTCTTGCGCGCGCACAAGGCATACGTGCGTTCAACGTCTATGGTCCGACCGAATGCACGGTAGATGCGACTTTCGCGGAGATCACGGATGAACAGGCGCGACCGGTTATCGGCAAGCCGCTCGCCAACACGCGCACGTATGTGCTCGACGCACGGCGTCGCACGGTGCCGCCTGGCGCGGTGGGCGAGCTGTATATCGGCGGCGCGGGTGTCGCGCGCGGCTATCTGAATCGTCCCGAGCTCACGGCCGAGCGCTTTCTCGACGATCCGTTCGTGCCCGGCGCACGCATGTACCGCACCGGCGATCTCGCCCGCTTTCATCTCGACGGCAATATCGAATTCCTCGGACGCAATGATCTGCAAATCAAGATTCGCGGCTTCCGCATCGAGCCCGGCGAGATCGAGACGCAGATCGCGAGTCATCCGGCCGTGCGCGATGCGGTGGTGATTGCGCGTTCGCGCACGCCCGGCTCGCAGGATCAGCAACTCATCGCCTATGTCACCGCACGCGATGAATTCGGCATCGACGCAAGCGACTTGCGCGAACATCTGAGCACGCGTCTTCCCGACTATATGACGCCCGCCGCGTTCGTTGCGCTCGATGCGCTGCCGCTTACGCCGAGCGGCAAGCTCGATCGCCGCGCGTTGCCCGATCCGCAAGCCGACGCCTTCGCGCTGCGTCCCTTCGAAGCACCGCAAGGTCGCACCGAAAGCGCGCTTGCCGGACTGTGGGCTGAACTGCTGGGAATCGAACGTGTCGGTCGGCATGACAATTTTTTCGCGCTCGGCGGCCACTCGCTGCTCGCGGTGACGCTGATCGAGCGCTTGCGGCGCATCGGGTTGCAAGCGAGCGTGCGAGATCTCTTCGCGACGCCCGTGCTCAGCGCATTCGCCGATGCCATCGATTACGCCGCGCCGAAGTCCGACATTGTCGTGCCGCCCAATGTCATCACGCCCGCGAACAGCGCCATCACGCCGGACATGCTGCCGCTCATCTCGCTGACGCAGACGGATATCGATCGCATCGCCGATCAAATGCCTGGCGGAATCTATAACGTTCAGGATATCTATGCACTCGCGCCGCTTCAGGAAGGCATCCTGTTTCATCACATGCTCACGACGGAAGGCGATCCGTATCTGCAAACCGCGCGCCTCGCGTTCGACAGCCGCGCCCGTCTCGATGCATGGGTCGATGCGTTGCAACAGGTCGTCGCGCGGCATGACATTCTGCGCACTGCGTTCGTTCACGAAGGCGTGACGACGGCGGCGCAAGTCGTCCTGCGTCATGCGCCCGTGACGATCGTCGAGGTCGACGATCTGGCGCATCATTTCGATGCGCGCACGCAGCGCCTCGATCTCGCTCGCGCGCCCCTGATGCAGATTGCAATCGCACGCGACGCGAGCGGGGATCGCTGGCTGATGCAATTGAACTGGCATCATCTGATCGGCGATCATGCGACGCTCGAGGTCATGCATGCGGAAATCGGCGCGATTCTCGATGGCCGCGCGCACGCGTTGGGCGCGGCGCAACCATTCCGCGACCTTGTCGCGCAGGCCCGGCTCGCGGCGAACCATGACGCGCAGGAAGCCTTTTTCCGCGACATGCTCGCCGATGTCAGCGAGCCCACGTTGCCGTTCGGCTTGACCGATGTGCATCACGACGGCTCGGCCGTCGCCGAAGCGCACATCACGCTGCCCGCCGAACTCGATGCGCGTCTGCGCGCGCAGGCCCGGCATATCGGCGTCAGTCTCGCGAGTCTCTGTCATCTCGCGTGGGCGCGCGTGTTGAACGCGGGCAGCGCACTGGATTCCGATGGGTGCGTGGTATTCGGCACCGTGTTGCTCGGACGCATGCAGGCGGGCGTCGACCAGGCGCTCGGGCTCGTGATCAACACCTTGCCGGTTCGCTTCGACATCGACGACGCTTCCGTCGCTGACAGCGCGCGTCTTGCGCATGACCGTCTCGCCGCGCTGCTGCAGCATCAGCATGCCCCGCTCGCGCTCGCTCAACGATGCAGCGGCGTCGCCGCGCCCGCGCCGCTCTTCAATGCGCTGCTCAACTATCGTCATAATCGCGCATCCGACGACCGGCACACCCCCTTCGACGGCATCGAACTGCTCGGCGCCGAAGAGCGCACCAATTATCCGCTGACGTTGTGCGTCGATGACAACGGCGATAGTCTCGGTCTCATCGCGCAGACCGTTGCGCCGCTGTCGCCCGTACAGCTCTGTGGATATATGGCGCAGGCTTTGTCGAGCCTTGCGCAGGCACTCGAAGAAGCGCCGCAAACGCCGGTGAATCAGCTCGACGTCGTGCCGCCCGACACGTACGAGCTGCTGGTGAAGACATGGAACGACACGGCTTCGTATCCATCGGACATGTGCATTCACCAGCTTTTCGAGCAACAGGCCAGGCGCGTGCCCGACGCGGTCGCGCTCGTCTTCCAAGATCAATCCATGACCTATGCGCAACTCAATGCGCGAGCGAACCGGCTCGCGCATCGTCTGATCGCGCTGGGCGTGGGGCCGGAAGATCGCGTCGCGTTATGCGTGGAGCGTGGCATCGGCATGATGGTCGCGTTGCTCGCGATCCTCAAGTCCGGTGGCGCTTATGTGCCGCTCGATCCCGCTTATTCGGGCGAGCGCCTGAGCCACATTCTCAGCGACTCGACGCCGCGCCTGTTGCTCGCCGACGCCCCCGGCCGCGCGGCGCTCGGCGATACGGGCGAGCTTACCGTGATCGATCCCGATGCATTGCTCGACGACGACATCTCGCAAGACGATCCGGTCACGGCCGTCGCTCCGTCGCATCTCGCATACGTGATCTACACGTCCGGTTCTACCGGCAAGCCCAAGGGTGTGATGATCGAGCACGCGCAGATCGTTCGCCTCTTCGATGCGACGCACGACTGGTTCAATTTCGATGAACGCGACGTATGGTGCCTGTTCCACTCGTTCGCCTTCGACTTCTCGGTCTGGGAAATGTGGGGCGCGCTGCGTTATGGCGGCAAGCTCGTGATCGTGCCGCAACAGCTTGCGCGCTTCGCGCCCGACTTTCTTCGACTGCTTCAGCGGGAACGCGTGACCGTACTGAATCAGACACCGAGCGCGTTTCGCGCATTGATTCAGGCGCAGGAGACGAACGATGCGCCCACCGCGTTGCGCTATGTGATATTCGGCGGCGAGGCGTTGAATCCTTCGATGCTGGAGCCGTGGTACGCGCGTCATTCGGATCGGCATCCGCGCCTCGTCAACATGTACGGCATCACCGAGACGACCGTGCATGTGACTTATCGACCGCTCGATCGCGAAGACTGCGCGGACAGCCACAGCCCGATCGGCGTGCGCATTCCTGACCTCACGATCTATCTGCTCGATGCGCAACAGCGGCTCGCGCCTGTCGGTGCGGTCGGCGAGTTGTATGTCGGCGGCGCGGGCGTGGCGCGCGGCTATCTCAATCGGCCCGAGCTGACCGCGGAGCGTTTCATCGACGATCCCTTCGTTCCGGGCGCGCGGCTCTATCGCACGGGCGATCTCGGACGGTATCGTCCCGATGGCAGTCTGGAGTTTTTCGGGCGCAACGATCATCAGGTCAAGATTCGAGGCTTTCGTATCGAGTTGGGAGAGATCGAAGCGCAGATCGCCAGTCATCCGGCGGTGCGCGAAGCCGTCGTCATCGCGCGCGCACGCGATGAAGCGACGCAGGATCAGCAACTCATCGCGTATATCACCGGCGTTTCCGACATCGACACGAGCGACCTTCGCGAGCATCTCGGTTCGCGTCTGCCGGATTACATGGTGCCGTCCGCGTTCGTGACGCTCGATGCCTTGCCGCTTACGACGAACGGCAAGCTGGATCGACGCGCGCTGCCTGATCCGCAATGGCAGAACCTCGCCGTGTATGTCGCGCCGCGGACATCGCTCGAGACATCGCTTGCCGAGTGCTTTGCCAGCGTGCTCGGCCTCGAACGCGTGAGCATCTTCGATGACTTCTTTGCGCTTGGCGGACACTCGCTGCTCGCCACGCAACTCGTCTCGCGACTGCGCGAAGCCCTGTCGATCGAATTGTCCTTGCGCACGCTGTTCGATGCGCCGAGCGTCGCCGCGCTCGCCGACGCGTTGGAGGACACGGCTCATCGCGCCGGGGCGCGCCCGCCGTTGCAAGCGTTGCCGCGTCCCGCGCAAGTGCCGCTGTCGTTCGCACAGGAACGCTTGTGGTTCCTCGATCAACTCGATCCGGGACAATCGACGTACAACATACCCGTCGCCGTGCGCCTTTTCGGCTCGCTCGATGTTCACGCATTCGAAACCGCGTTGAACGCGCTCGTGGCACGTCACGAGAGCCTTCGCACATCGTTCGTGGAGCACGACGGCCAAGCGATGCAATGCATAGCGTCCAGCCTGAAGATCGCGCTGCCGATCATCGAACTCGATGAACGCGTCGCCGATGAGCAAAGCGCCGAGGTCCGCCGTCTCGCGCAGATCGAAGCCTCGCGCGCCTTCGATCTTCAACATGGACCGCTGCTTCGCGCGCGATTGCTGCGGTTGTCATCCGCTGAACATGTCCTGTTGTTCACGATGCATCACATCGTCTCGGACGGCTGGTCTATCGGCGTGCTCGTTCGCGAACTCGGCGCATGCTATACGGCTGCCGTGCGCAAGGAGCCGGTTGCGCTTCCGCGCTTGCCCGTGCAGTACGCCGACTTCACGATTTGGCAGCGTGCCTGGCTCGCCGATGCGGAACTGGAACGCCAGACGCAATACTGGCGCGGTCGTCTTGCCGATCTCGCGCCGCTGGACTTGCCTCTCGACCGTCCACGCCCCGCACAGATCAGCGGACGCGGCGCGACCTTGCCTTTCGCGCTCAGCCCCGCGCTGTGCGAACGGCTGTATGCGTTCGCGCATCGGGAAGGCGTCACGCCTTTCATGCTGCTACTCGCCGTGTTCCAGACGCTGCTTGCGCGCCTGTCCGGACAGAACGATGTCGCCGTCGGCTCGCCCATCGCCAATCGCACGCATGCACAGATCGAGCCACTCATCGGCCTCTTCGTCAATACGCTCGTGCTGCGCGCCGATCTTTCGGGATCGCCGTCGTTGCGTACGTTGCTCACGCAAGTCCGCGAAACGACGCTCGCTGCTTACGCGCATCAGGATTTGCCGTTCGAAAAGCTCGTCGAAGCACTCGCGCCGGTTCGGGACACTAGCCGCCCCGCGTTGTTTCAGGTGATGTTCGTGTTACAGAACGCGCCGCTCGAACCACTCGCGCTGCCCGGCCTCACGCTGGAACCGCTGCCACCGGCCGAATCCGCCGCCAAGTTCGATCTCACGTTGGACCTGACTCATGCGCAAGACCATCTGACCGGCAGCCTGAACTACGCCACCGACCTCTTCGATGAACGCACCATCGCGCGCTTCGGCGAGCGCTTCGCGCGCTTGCTCGAACATGCGCTCGATCAGCCCGATGCGCCGCTCTTTGCGCTCGACATCGTGCTGCCCGAGGAGCACGCGCTCCTCGAACGATGGAATGACACGGCAACGGCTTATCGCGACGATGTTTGCATCCAGCAACTCTTCGAAGAGCAAGTCCGGCGCACGCCGGATGCCCTCGCGCTCATCTTCGCGGACGAGTCGCTCACGTACACGCAGCTCGATGCGCGCGCGAACCGGCTTGCGCATCGGCTGATCGCGCTCGGCGTGCAAGCGGAAGATCGCGTCGCGTTCTGCATGGAACGCGGCATCGGAGGAATCGTCGCGTTGATGGCGATACTGAAGGCAGGCGGCGCGTACGTGCCGCTCGATCCCGCTTATCCGGGCGAACGCCTGACGCATATCCTCACCGATGCGATGCCTCGTCTGCTCATTGCCGATGCCGCCGGTCGCGAAGCATTGGGCGACACGGGTTCGCTCACTGTCATCGATCCGCAAGCAGCGCTCGACGACGCGTATCCGCAGGATGATCCGCGCCCGAACGTCAGCCCGAACAACCTTGCTTACGTGATCTATACATCGGGTTCGACCGGCAAGCCCAAAGGCGTGGCGATCGAGCACGGAACGCTCGTCGCGTCCACCTTCGCGCGGCACCGGTTCTATGAGCGCGCACCGAACGAACGCTTCCTGCTGCTGTCGTCGCTCGCGTTCGACAGCTCCGTCGCGGGCCTCTTCGGCACGCTCACGAACGGAGGCTGTCTTGCGCTCGTCGATCTCGATACCGCGCGAGACCCGCACGCGATCATCGAACTGGTGCGGCACCGCGACATCACGCGTGTGTTGTGCGTGCCGTCGCTCGGTCAGGCCATTCTCGACAGTATGTCGTCGAGCGATGATCATAAGCTTCGCGAGATCATCGTAGCGGGCGAAGCGTGCCCGCCCGGACTCGCGAAGCAAAGCTCCACGCTGCCTCGACCGGTCGCCCTCTACAACGAATACGGTCCGACGGAAGCGACGGTTTGGGCGACCGCGTATCGGTGCCTGCCGGAAGAGTCGAACCCGGTGCCGATCGGCGGTCCCATCGCGAACACGCGCATCTATCTGCTGGATGCCGAGCGCCGCCTGATGCCTGTCGGCGCCGTGGGCGAACTCTATGTCGGCGGCGCGGGTGTCGGACGCGGCTATCTGAACCGTCCCGAACTCACCGCCGAGCGCTTCCTCGACGATCCCTTCGTACCGGGCGGGCGCATGTATCGCACCGGCGACATCGCACGCTATCGCGCCGATGGCAACATCGAATTTCTCGGACGCAACGATCATCAAGTCAAGATTCGCGGTTTCCGTATCGAACTCGGCGAGATCGAGGCGCAGATCGCGAGTCATCCGTCGGTGCGGGAGGCTGTCGTCATCGCGCGCGCGCGGCATGAAGCGACGCAGGATCAGCAACTCATCGCGTACGTCACCGGTACGGACGAGATCGACGCGGGCATGTTGCGCGAACATCTTGCATCGGGCTTACCCGATTACATGGTGCCCTCGGCGTTCGTGGTGCTCGATGCCTTGCCGCTGACGCCCAACGGCAAGCTCGATCGTCGCGCATTGCCCGATCCGCAGTGGCAGGATCAGGCCACATATGTCGCGCCGCGCACATCGCTGGAAGAAACCCTCGCGCAATGCTTTGCCAGTGTGCTCGGCCTTCAACGTGTCGCCGTGTTCGACAACTTCTTCTCGCTGGGCGGTCATTCGCTGCTGGCCACGCAACTCGTTTCGCGCGTGCGCCAAGCGCTCTCCATCGACTTGCCGCTGCGTGCCTTGTTCGATGCGCCGAGCGTTGCAGCGCTTGCCGAAGTGCTTGCGCTCGATGAGTCACGTCGCCTCGCGAGCGCCTTGCCGCCTCTGCAAGCACGCGAGCGACCCGCTCATCTGCCGCTTTCCTTCGCGCAGGAACGTATGTGGTTCCTCGAACAACTGGATCCCGGACAATCCGCGTATAACATTCCAGTCGCGGTGCGTCTGAACGGATCGCTCGATGTGCCGTCATTCGAGACCGCGCTGAACGCGCTCGTGGAGCGTCACGAGAGCTTGCGAACCACGTTCGCGCAATACGACGAACAGGCCGTGCAATGCATCGCGCCGCACTTGCACATCGCGCTGCCGGTCATCGCGCTCGATGCGCTTGCATCTGATGCGCAAGCCGCCGAACTGCGTCGACTCGCGCAGGACGAAGCCACGCGGGCATTCGATCTTCAGCGCGGTCCGTTGCTGCGCGCACTCTTGCTGCGCGTTGCACAAGACGAACATGTGCTGCTGTTCACGATGCATCATATCGTCTCGGATGGCTGGTCGACGGGCGTGCTCGTGCGTGAACTCGGTGCGGGCTATGCGGCTGCGTTACGCAATGAGCCTGTTTCACTGCCGCCGCTGGCCGTGCAATACGCCGACTTCACCTTGTGGCAGCGCGATTGGCTGGCGGGTGCAGAACTCGACCGTCAGACGCAATACTGGCGCAATCAGCTCGCCGAACTCGCACCGCTGAACCTGCCCGCCGATCGCCCACGTCCATCGCAAATGAGCGGACGCGGTGCGAGTGTGCCATTCGCGGTAGGTGCCGCGTTATGCGAACGGATCGACGCGCTTGCGAATCGGGAGGGCGTCACGCCGTTCATGCTGCTGCTCGCCGTGTTCCAGACGCTGCTCGCGCGACTGTCCGGTCAAAACGACATCGCCATAGGGTCGCCGATCGCAAACCGCACGCATGCGCAGACGGAACCGCTCATCGGCCTGTTCGTGAACACGCTCGTCTTGCGCGCCGATCTTTCGGGATCGCCGTCGCTGCGTGAACTGCTCGCGCAAGTTCGTGAGACCACGCTCGCCGCTTACGCCCATCAGGACTTGCCGTTCGAGAAGCTCGTCGAAGCGCTCGCGCCGGTTCGCGACACCAGCCGCACGGCGTTGTTCCAGGTCATGTTCGTCCTTCAGAACGCGCCGATGGAGCCGCTCTCGCTGCCCGGCCTGACGCTGGAAGTGATGCGCCCCGCCGATGCCGGCGCGAAGTTCGATCTCACGCTGAATCTGACGCATACACAAGATCGATTCCAAGGCACGCTCGCTTATGCGACCGACCTGTTCGATGAACAGACGATCGTGCGCTTGGGCGAACGCTTCACGCGTCTGCTCGAACAGGCGCTCGATCAACCGGATGCGCCCTTGCACGCGTTCGAACTGGTGCTGCCTGACGAGCATGCGCTGCTCGAACGATGGAACGACACGGCCGAGGCGCATCCCGAAGATGTATGCGTCCATCGTCTGTTCGAGCAGCAGGTTCGGCGCTCGCCTGAAGCGACCGCGCTGGTATTCGAAGGCGAATCGCTCACGTATGCCGAACTCAATGCGCGCGCGAATCGGCTTGCGCATCGAATGATCGCGCTCGGCGTCCGGCCGGACGATCGCGTCGCGCTGTGCATGCAGCGCAGCATCGGCATGATCGTCGCGTTGATGGCGATACTCAAGGCAGGCGGCGCTTACGTGCCGCTCGATCCGGCTTATCCGGGCGAGCGCCTGAACCATATCCTCACCGATGCCGCGCCGCGTCTGCTGCTCGCCGATGCCGCGGGCCGGGAAGCATTGGGCGACACCGGCGCGCTCGACGTACTCGATATCGATGCATCGCTCGATGAAGCGCTCCCACAAGAGAACCCGCAAACGAACGTCGCGCCTCATCATCTCGCCTACGTCATCTACACCTCCGGCTCCACCGGCAAGCCCAAGGGCGTGATGGTCGAACATCGCCATGTCGTGAATCTGCATTACGCGCTGCAATCGACGGTGTTCACACGTTGCGCCGCGCGCTCCGGCATCGGTCTGAACGCGAGCATCGCGTTCGACTCTTCATTGAAGAGCCTCACGGCGCTGCTTGCAGGTCATCGACTGATCGTGATTCCCGCCGACGTGCGCACCGATAGTGCGGTGCTCATCGACTATCTGAACAACGCCGATATCGACGCGCTCGACTGCACGCCCACTCAACTCGATGTCATGCTCGCCAGCGGCTTGCTCGAACGCCGGCGGTCGAAGCTGACCTTGCTTATCGGCGGCGAAGCGATCACACAACAGACGTGGAATCGACTGGCGAACGCTGAACAGATTCGCGCGTTCAACGTCTACGGTCCGACTGAATGCACCGTCGATGCGGCGCTTACCGAGATCACGGCAGACCAGGTGCAGCCGGTCATCGGCAAGCCGATTGCCAACGCGCGCATCTATCTGCTCGATGCGCACCTTCGGCGGGTTCCGCCGGGCGCGATCGGTGAGTTGTTTATAGGCGGCGCGGGTGTGTCGCGTGGTTATCTGAACCGGCCCGAACTCACGGCCGAACGTTTCATCGATGATCCGTTCATCGCGGGCGCGCGCATGTATCGAACCGGCGATATCGCGCGTTATCGCGCCGATGGCAATATCGAGTTCCTCGGACGCAACGATCATCAAGTCAAGATACGCGGCTTCCGTATCGAGCTCGGCGAGATCGAAGCGCACGTCGCCAGTCATCCGTCGGTGCGCGAGGCTGTCGTCATCGGCCGCATGCGGCATCAAAAAACGCTGGATCAGCAACTCGTCGCTTATGTTACGGCAACCGGCGATATCGACATCGAGGCACTTCGGGAACATGCACGTTCTCGTCTGCCCGACTATATGGTGCCGTCGGCCTTCGTGCTGCTCGACGCGCTGCCGCTGACACCCAACGGCAAGCTCGATCGTCGCGCGTTGCCCGATCCTGAATGGCAAAACCTTGCCGCGTATGTCGCGCCGCGCACCTTGCTCGAACACACGCTCGCGAAGTGCTTCGCCGATGTACTCGGCCTCGAACGCGTGAGCGTCTTCGACAACTTCTTCTCGCTCGGCGGCCATTCGCTGCTTGCTACGCAACTCGTCTCGCGTTTGCGTCAGACGCTTGCGATCGAGCTGCCCTTGCGGACGCTGTTCGATGCGCCTGGCGTCGCTTTGCTTGCCGAAGCGCTGACGCTCGATGCGCCTTCGGATCGCGCGAGCATCTTGCCGCCTTTGCAGACGCGCGAGCGCCCCGCGCATCTGCCGTTGTCCTTCGCGCAGGAACGTTTATGGTTCCTCGAGCAACTCAACCCGGGTCAGTCCGCGTATCACATTCCAGTGGCCGTGCGTCTCACCGGATCGCTCGATGCTCGGGCGTTGCAGACCGCGATGAACGCGCTCATCGATCGGCATGAAGTCCTGCGCACTTGCTTCGCGCAACACGACGGCGTTCCGGTTCAACGCATCGCAATGCAAGCGCAGGTCACCGTGCCGCTGATCGCGCTCGATACGCTCGATGCCGATGCGCAGGCCACCGAAGTCCGCCGCCTCGCACAAGATGAGGCAACACGCGCATTCGATCTTGAACAGGGTCCGCTGCTCCGAGCGAGATTGATGCGCCTGTCCGCGCGAGAGCATGTCCTGCTGTTCACGATCCATCACATCATCTACGATGGCTGGTCGACGGGCGTGCTCGTGCGTGAACTCGGCGCGTGCTACACGGCGGCGTTGTCGAACGCGCCTGCTGCGTTGCCGCCGCTCGATGTGCAGTACGCCGACTTCACCTTGTGGCAGCGCGATTGGCTCGCCGGCGCCGAGCTCGAAAGACAGACTCGGTACTGGCGCAATCGGCTCGAAGGCCTCGCGCCGCTCGATCTGCCGACCGATCACCCCCGGCCCTCGCACATCAGCGGGCGCGGTGCCAGCTTGCCCTTCGCGCTCAGCCCGGCGCTTTCCGAGCGGCTGATCGCGCTCGCGCAACGCGAAGGCGCCACGCCCTTCATGCTGCTGCTCGCCGTCTTCCAGACGCTCCTCGCGCGTTTGTCCGGGCAAACGGATATCGCGGTGGGCTCGCCGATCGCCAATCGCACGCATGCGCAAGTCGAGCCGCTCATCGGCCTGTTCATCAATACGCTCGTCATGCGCGCGGATCTCTCCGGCTCGCCTTCGTTGCGTACATTGCTCAGGCAAGTTCGCGATACGACGCTCGCCGCGTACGCGCATCAGGACTTGCCGTTCGAGAAGCTCGTCGAAGCACTCGCGCCCGCTCGCGATACTAGCCGTACGGCGCTCTTCCAGGCGATGTTCGTGTTGCAGAACGCCCCGACGGAGCCGCTCGCCTTGCCCGGACTCACGCTCGAGTTGCTGCCTCCTTCCGAAGCCGGCGCGAAGTTCGATCTCACGTTGAAGCTCGCGCACACGCAAGGGCGCTTTACCGGTAGCCTGAGCTACGCATCCGATCTTTTCGACGAGCACACGATTGCAAGGCTCGGGGAACGCTTCGCGCGTCTGCTCGAACAAGCGCTAGAAAAACCCGATGCGCCTCTGCACGCGTTCGACATCGTGCTACCCGAAGAGCATGCATCGCTCAGGCGATGGAACGACACCGCTGCTGCGTATCCCGAGCACTTGAGTATCCATCAACTTTTTGCCCAACAGGTCCGACGCTCGCCCGATGCGATCGCGCTCGTTTTCGAAGACGAATCCCTCACGTATGCGCAACTCGATGCGCGCGCTAATCGGCTTGCGCACCATCTCATCGCGCTTGGCGTCGAACCGGAACATCGCGTCGCATTGTGCATGGAGCGCGGCATCGACATGATCGTCGCGTTGATGGCGATACTCAAGGCAGGCGCTGCGTATGTGCCGCTCGACCCCGCCTCGGTCGCCGAGCGCCTCGCGTACATGCTCGACGACGCCGATGTATCGCTGCTCGTGACTCAGACATCGTTGCTCGACGGTCTTTCACGGGTCGCGCTTAACGTCTCGATCGTTTGTCCCGACGAAGGAGCGTGCCGTATCGATGCATGTCCCGATATCGATCCCGCCATTGACCTGCAGTCGCACAGCCCCGCGTATGTGATCTACACGTCCGGCTCGACCGGCAAGCCCAAGGGCGTCGTGCTGAGTCATCGGAATCTATCGAACTATCTGAGCGGCGTGCTTGCGAGGATGAACGTGCTCGCGCCGTGCAAGATGGCCCTCGCTTCGACCATCGCGACCGATCTGGGCAATACGATTCTGTTCGGTGCGCTGGTCGCTGGCCACGAGCTGCATGTGCTGTCGAACGACCGCACCACTGATAGCTATCTGTTCGGGCAGTACATGCGTCAGCGCGGAATCGATGTCCTCAAGATCGTGCCCGGACATTTGCGCGCGCTCGTTGACGTTACGCTCGACACCGCGCCTGCATTGCCGACGCAATTGCTCGTGCTAGGCGGGGAAGCGACGCGCTCCGACTGGATCCGCCGCGTGCAGGCACTGAAGCCCGGCATGCGCATTCTGAATCACTATGGCCCGACCGAGACGACGGTGGGCGTGTTGACGCATGCCTATCACGATGACATCGCATACGGCATGTCGATTCCCATCGGGAGACCGCTGGCCAACACGCGAGCCTATGTTCTCGATGAATTCCTGCGTCCTGTGCCGCTCGGCGTGACGGGTGAGTTGTATATCGGCGGTACGGGTCTCGCGAGCGGCTATCCGCGGCGCGCGGCGCTCACCGCGCAGCGCTTCGTCGCCGACCCCTTCACTTCTGGCGAGCGCATGTACCGCACAGGCGATCTCGCACGTTATCGTGCCGATGGCAACATCGAGTTCCTCGGCCGCAACGATCATCA
>NZ_JALQDV010000072.1:0-17475 GCF_023631045.1 Caballeronia sp. AZ7_KS35
GCCTTCAGACTGCGTGGGGCTCCGCTGGACGCCGCTCCTCAACACCGAGGCCACAGAAATCGCTTCGCCACACAAGAAGCCTTCTGTGGTCGACCACAGAACACATCGATTACCACGTCGAACTCGATGAACACTATTACTCGGTCTCTTACTGCCACGCCCGCGAACAGGTCGACGTGCGCCATACGAAGGCAACTGTTGAGATCTTCCTGCGCGGTCAGCGTATAGCCGCGCATGCGAAGAGCGAGCGTCGCGGCCATCACACCACGATCGCTGCACATATGCCGCCGAATCATCGGGCTGTGACAACGGAGTGGAATCCGCAACGGCTGATCAACTGGGCCACCGACATCGGTCCACACACCGCTGCGGTCGTTGAACACTTGCTTGGCGGCCGCCAGCATCCTCAGCAGGCTTATC
Source organism: Caballeronia sp. AZ7_KS35 (assembly GCF_023631045.1). Taxonomy (NCBI): domain Bacteria; kingdom Pseudomonadati; phylum Pseudomonadota; class Betaproteobacteria; order Burkholderiales; family Burkholderiaceae; genus Caballeronia; species Caballeronia sp. AZ7_KS35. Next base: position 421 of record NZ_JALQDV010000072.1, read on the forward strand.
GCGCCTGCCTTGGCGTGCTGCGCATGAGCAAGGACTACGGCCATGCGCGGCTGGAAGCCGCCTGCCAGCGCGCTATTGATCTGAAGGCGCCGAGCTATCGGTTTATCGCCTCAACGTTGAAGAACGGTCTGGAGAGCAACGCCGATGCGCCCGTCGCTCAGACCGAACCGCCGCTCGTGCACGCCAATGTGCGCGGGCCGTCCTACTTCCATTAAAGGAGAGTATTGACATGCTGCATCACCCGACCGTCGAACGGCTGCACGAACTGCGCCTGTTCGGCATGGCTGCGGCGCTGGCCGACCAGCAATCCCAAAACAGCATCGATCAGCTCGGCTTCGAAGAACGCCTTGGGCTGTTCGTCGAACGTGAAGCAAGCGAGCGCCAGTCGCGACTTATTACGGCGCGGCTGCGCCGCGCGAAGCTGCGCTTCCCTGACGCTGTACCGGAAGACATCAACTACCGCGAGCCTCGCGGACTCGATCGCGCATTACTCGCCCGGTTGCTCACGGGCGAATGGATACGTGCTCATCAGAACGTGATTCTGGTCGCCCCGACAGGTCTTGGCAAAAGCTGGCTTGCATGCGCGATGGTTAATCAGGCATGCCGTCAGGGCTTCTCGGCCTGCTATTTGCGCATGCCCAAGTTCAACGAGGAGATGGCCATTGCACACGGCAGCGGCGGCTACGCGAAACTGCTCGCGCAATGGGCAAAGACCGACATCCTCGTCATGGATGATCTCGCCATGGCGCCGCTGTCGGATCCGGCGCGGCGCGATCTGCTTGAGGTGCTCGACGATCGGCACGGCCGGCGCTCGACGATCGTCACCAGCCAGATCCCGGTCGATAGCTGGCACGCCGCTATCGGCGATCCAACGCTGGCTGACGCGATTCTCGACCGTCTTGTTCACAACGCGCACCGACTCACGCTATCAGGCGAATCGATGCGCAAGCGCCGAAATGGTTTGACCACCGAAGACGGGAAGGAGTAAAAGAACTCACCCCGCGTCGCCACGTCCGCAGCGCTCGCTTTGCTGTGGAATCTTCGCTCGGCTTCACGTGGAAAGTCTGCTCGCTTTGCCGTGGAACGGCTGCTCGGTTTGCGTGGAATACGCACCCTAAGCTACGAAAGCTCGTTAAACACCCAGACCGCGATGCAGTTCGACGGGGCCGCTGCAGTACACAACCATACAGAGGAAAGCAGCCGCCGACCGTCCCCACGTAAATCGGATCGGCGAATCGTCGCTGGAAGTAGTCGAAGCGTCTTTCCCACATGTCTCTGCGGGTTGATTAGCGCGCGGCATCTGACCTGCATGGTAGGTCTGTGTCTCAGTCTCACGCTCCTCGCGTGTTCGCGGGCCGATAGCGCGTTTTCCGTGCCGCCTAGCCCGCGCGTTCTGATCTGCCGAGACCCCTCTGTCAGAGTGCATAAATCGCGCTGGAAGCGCGGCACGGGCGACTTTGCCGAACACGGATGGGGGCGATACGCATACGCGGAAAGGCATTCTTCGCCGGGGTGACGATCGGCGTGCGTCGGCCCTTTTTTGGATTCTCCTCAGTGAGGTACGCGAACTGGATGCCTGAGGACCCAGTTGCGCAATGTCACCGCGTCCTGAAAGTGGGCATGCGGCTTCGGCGAACCAAGGATCACGAACAGCGTAGGATGCCCGCGCAGCGTCGTGATGACGATCAGGCAATGCCCCGCTTCGTTGGTGAAGCCCGTTTTCTGCAAGCCGACATTCCACGACGCGTTGTACACGAGCGGATCGGTGTTCCGATACTCGAGCGGTCCATCGCCGCCAAGCACAAGCTTGCTGTGCGAGGTCGCGTATTCGCGAATTGTCGGATAGCCATAGGCCGCGCGCGCGAGCCGTGTCAGATCGCGCGCCGTCGAAACGTTACGCGGCGAAAGGCCCGTCGGATCGACGAACCGGCTATGTGTCATATGAAGACGCTTCGCGGTCAGGTTCATCGCGCGCACGAAGCCGGGGCGGCCGCCAGCATAGTCGCGGCTCAGTGCATAGGCCGCGCGGTTCTCAGACGACATTAACGCGATATGCAGCATAGTGCGGCGAAGCAGCAGCGACCCTACAGGCAGACGCGAGCGCGACCATTTGATCCGGTCGACGTCAGCATCGGTGATACGTGCGGGGCGAATGAGCGAGCGTTTGGAGTCAATGACGACCATTGCCGTCATAAGCTTGGTGAGCGACGCGACGGGCATGCGGCGATCGGCGTTCTTAGCGTAAAGCGTGCGTCCCGTGTAGAGATCCACCGCGACGGCAGCCCGCGCCGACACCACGGGGCGCGCCGCATGCCGCACCGCGCGTCTGCGCTTGACCACGCGGTGATGCTTACTGACGGAATGCTTGACAACGCGATGAGGTTTGACGCGATGGTCACCTGTAATGCGCTTCGCTTGTGCAATGGCGGGCATGAGACTGGCACACAACAGGAGCACGACGACGAGGTGCAGCTTGATCATGACGCGCTTCGAGAACGCGCCACGTCGACGAGAGAGACGCAGACGCGGGTTTGATGTGCCATCGAAAGGAAGTGGCCGATGAATCGAAACCGGTCACCATAAGGCGCATTGCTTAAATGCAGCTTAAGAAACCCAGACCTCCGACGCAAAGACAGCGAACGGATGCTGTCCTTGCTCCGTCAACGGCGCAGACCGTCGCGTTGTCGAATCAGCTGACGTTCGCCGCCTGTCGGGCCGGCACTGAACCATCGTATCTTGCGCCTGAGCCCGCGTCGAGACGCCTTCTCAAGCAGATCAGCTTGCGCGCCCGCCGTATTATCTCCCCTCGTGCAAGGACGCGGCAGCGCCCGCAAGCCGATCTTCGATGGCGCGCATCGCTGACACACGTCTCGGTGTGCGTTCGCGCGAGTCCGTAGCGCCCATCACAGCGCGTGAGCTGTGTCTGCGTTGGGCAACGGCAGCGCGCTCGGTCCTAGCTGCTCGCGGTAGCGTCCAGACCGGCCCTTCAACTGAGAAAATGAAGCCGGCATGGCAATGCACCGCAGGACGGACGCCAAAAACCGCCGTCCGAGAAGGCGAAACTGGTACGCCGCAGTTGGGCCAGCCGCGACGCATTTAGAGTGGCTTAGCGCTTCGCGACGCGCTAACTTAGACCGCGCGGCTCGCTCGACTTGAAGCACCGCGACCGCCCGACGCAACGTTTCCGGCTGCTCGGCGAGCGCTTGCGCGGGGGCGGACGCCTGTTCGACAAGCGCCTCATCCTGCTGCGTGACCTCGTCCATCTGCGCGACGGCCACGTTCACCTGATCGATGCCCATGCGCATCAGCCTCTGCCAACAAACGGCATATTCGTGGCCATGACCGTATGAAACAGTACGTTGGCTTCGAGCGGCAGACTCGCAAGGTACGCGACCGAGCGCCCGACTATCGCCACGTCGATCAGCGGTTCGGCGGCAATCGCGCCGTTCGCTTGCGGAACACCGTGCGCCATTGCCGATGCCAGCGCGCTATGCGCATTACCAACGTCGATCTGACCGACGGCGATGTCATGCTTCCGACCGTCGAGCGACGCGGAGCGCGTGAGGCCGGTCACGGCATGCTTGGTCGCCGTGTATGCGATCGAATTGGGCCGCGGCGCCCACGCCGACAGCGAACCGTTGTTGATGATCCGCCCGCCGCGCGGCGTCTGTGCCGACATGATCCGGAACGCGCGCTGCAGACAGAAGAACATGCCGTCGAGGTTCACGCCGACGACGCCGCGCCATTGCGAGGGTGTCCATGTCTCGAATGGCCCCGGCGGATTGCCGACGCCCGCGTTGTTGAACAGCAGGTCGAGCCGGCCGAAATGCGCGACGACGGCATCGAACGACTTCGTCACCGCGTCGGCGTCCGACACGTCACACGAGAGCGCAAGTGCGCGGCCGGCAAACTCGGGGGTCTGCGCAATCTCCAAGAGAGGCTCGTGGCGCCTGCCAATCAGGGCAATCGACCAGCCGTCCCGAAGCAGTTCCATCGCCGCTGCCCTGCCGATGCCCGAGCCCGCTCCCGTCACGATGCCCACACGAGGCGTGTTCACGTCTTCTTGTCGGGTCATGCGGGCTCCATCAATGGTTATCGCGGGCTTCGCCGCGCGTCTCGACGATGTTCAGGAACACCGTCGCCGGTTCGAGGCAGGCGCCGGTGCCCTGCTGCCCCACCATGCTGCGATAGATGGCCTGCCACGGCGTCCGGTTCGCAAGCTCAGGCGGCGCCCACGCGGCGCGACGCGCAGCGAGTTCATCGGCGGACACGAGCAGATCGACACGCCGCCCATTGAGATCGATACGTAGGCGGTCACCGGTCTTCAGCAACGCGAGCCCGCCTCCAACCGCCGCTTCCGGGGACACGTTCAAGATGGACGGACTACCCGACGTGCCGCTCTGCCGGCCATCGCCCATGGTCGGAAGCGTGTCGATGCCGCGCCGGATCAACGCTGCGGGCGGCTGCATGTTCACCACCTCGGCGCCGCCCGGATAGCCCACCGGGCCGCAATTGCGCATGACGAGGATCGAGTGTTCATCGATGTCGAGCGCGGGGTCTTCGATACGCGCGTGATAGTCCTCTGGGCCCTCGAACACGATCGCCTTCACTTCGAACGCATCCGCATCGGCGGCATTCGACAGGAAGCGCTCGCGAAAGCGCGCGTCGATGACGCTGACCTTCATCACAGCGTTGTCGAACAGATTGCCGCTCAGGACGACGTGGCCGCCCGATGCCTTCAGCGGCGCGTCGAACGCGCGGATCACTTCGCGGTCAGGCTCCGATATGCCGGCCAGATTCTGCGCGAGTGTGTTTCCCGTCACGGTCAGCGCATCGCGATGAAGCCGGCCCGCGCGAAGCAACTCGCGCATCACGCCAGGCACGCCGCCGGCACGGTGAAACGCTTCGCCCAGGAAGCGCCCCGCCGGCTGGCAATCGACCAGGAGCGGAATCTGCGCGCCCACGCGCTGCCAGTCGTCGAGCGTATGCTGCACGCCGATATGACGCGCGATCGCGATCATGTGGATCGGACAATTCGACGATGCGCCGATCGCCGCAGCAACCACGACCGCGTTCTCGAAAGCCTTCTGCGTCATGATGCCCGACGGCCGCAGATTCTCCGCGATCATCGACACGATCCGTTTGCCAGTCTCGTAAGCGAACCAGCCGCGTTCGCGGTACGGCGCGGGCACCGACGCGCAACCGGGCAGCGACATGCCCAGCGCTTCGGCGAGCGCGTTCATCGACAGCGCGGTGCCCATGGAATTGCAATGTCCGGCCGAAGGCGCGGACGCGGCCACTTTCTCCATGAACCCGTCATAGCCGATTTGTCCGGTCGCAAGCTCTTTGCGGGCCTCCCACACGACCGTGCCCGAACCCGCCAGCTTGCCGCGATGCCAGCCGTCGAGCATCGGGCCGCCCGACAGCACGATCGACGGAATATTGACCGTCGCCGCCGCCATCAGGCAGGCGGGTGTGGTCTTATCGCAACCGGTCGTGAGCACGACGCCATCAAGCGGATACCCGTGCAGTACCTCGACCAGGCCGAGATAGGCAAGATTGCGATCGAGCGCGGCCGTCGGACGCTTGCCAGTCTCCTGGATCGGATGCACGGGGAACTCGAGCGGAATGCCGCCCGCGTCGCGAATGCCGTCGCGTACCCGCTTCGCGAGTTCGATATGGTGGCGGTTGCACGGCGCGAGATCCGAGCCCGTCTGCGCGATGCCGACGATCGGCTTGCTGGACTGCAACTCCTCGCGCGTAATGCCGTAATTCATGTAGCGCTCGAGATACAGCGCGGTCATGCCGGGGTTCGCCGGTTCGTCGAACCAGCGGCGGCTGCGCAGGCGCTTCGTTTCCGTCTGGGACTGATGGGATATCAACGCGGTCTCCGTGAACGATTCAGCGCGTGCGCAACAGCGCGTCATGACGGTCGACGAACGACGTCACCGCTTCCGCAAAGCGCTCGAGATCGCTCTCGTCGTGCGCCAGCGTCAGCACGATGAAGCCGCGCCGCGCGACATAACAGCCGCGCTCGAGCATGTGAAAGAAGAACAGGTCCTTGAGCGGCGACTCGCCTTCGATGAAGTCCGTCACCGAATGAATCTGGTGTACGCCCGCATGCAGATTCATCAGCGACCCGATGCCGGTGAACTGCATCGCTACTCCGCGCTCGCGGCACAACCCATTCAGGCGCGCACGCAGCCGCTCCCCCTTCTCGCTGAGCGCGGCCGCCGCGCCTGGCGTGTAAAGCCGCGACAAACCCACATGGCCCGCGGACATCGACAGCACGTTGTTGTTAAAGGTGCCCGCGTGCGGCGTGGCGCCCGGTCTGCGTGGATCGAACTGCGCCATCACGTCGGACCGTCCGCCGAATGCGCCGAACGACATGCCACCGCCGATGTATTTGCCGAAGGTCGTGAGGTCCGGCCGAATCCCGAGCAGCGCCTGCCGTCCGCCGCCCGAGAGTCGCGATGTCACGACTTCGTCGAAGATCAGGAGCGCGCCGTGCTGCCGCGTGAGATCGCGCAAGCCCCCGAGAAAAGCGGGCTCGCCGACGATGCACCCGCCTGCAACCTGCATCGGTTCGACGATGACCGCGGCGATCTTGTCGCGGTGCGTGGCGAAGATTTGCTGAATGCCGGCCAAATCGTTGTAGCTGGCGACGATGAACTCGTGCGGCACGTTCACAGGACTATTCCCGCTGCCGAACGTGAGCACACCACCGTGATATCCGCCCGTGAACGCGACGACCTTCCTTCGCCCCGTGGAGATTATCGATGCCGCGATAGCCATCAGATTCGCCTCGGTTCCCGAGTTTGTGAAACGCAAGGACTCGACCGACTCGAAGCGCTCCCGCAACAGGCGTGCGAGCGGCACTTCCAGCGTGTTGTGGCCCGTCAGGTTCAGGCCATTGTCGAGCGCCTCGACAATGGCCGCGCGGATTACCGGATGGCTGTGGCCGTACATTGCCGTCGTGTATTCGGCGAGAAAGTCCGTGTACGCGTGGCCGTCGAGATCCCACAGGCGCTTGCCCTCGCCACGGGCGATCGTCAGCGGGAACGGCGCATAGAAGAGCACGGAGCGCGTGTTGCCGCCGGGCATGACCGCAAGCGCATCGACATGCGCTGCGGCGCTCCTCGGATTCGATTCGGCGAAGCGTTCGGCGGCCCTTTGCGCAGCGCGGGCGAGTCCTTCCACATCGAGCTGCGGGGTAGAGGCGTTTTCAATGAGCATTCGTTTCCTGGATGGTTCGAGATTCGTTCGTGATCGGTGTCGCGCCTCTGCTCAATCGACCGGCACGATCGATCCGCCCGCCGACCAGTACACCGTCATCGGCGCCTTAATCCATTCGCCGCGCTGATCAAATCGCACCTGACCGAATAGCGTGTTGAAAGTGTTTTGATGCAGCGTCTTGTCAAGCGCTTCCGAAGACAGCGACTGCGCCGAGGCGATCGCGTCGGCGATCATCATGGTCGCGGCGTAGAACGACGGGCCTTTCTGGTCGGGATTGACGCCGTACGCTGCCTTGAAACGCGTTTCGAAGCGCTTTCCTTCCGGCAATGCACCGAGCGGCGTGCCGCCCTGCGGACAGTACATCTTCTTGTCGAGCGCGCCGTCCGCGAGGCGCGGAAATTCGCCGACGCACAAGCCGTCGCCGCCCATCAAGACGCCGTTGACCGCGAGGTCGCGCATCTGCCGAGCCAGATAAGCGGCCTGACCGTAATAGCCGCCGTAGAAAATGCCGTCGGGCCTCGCCGGCTTGATCTTCGACAGCACGGCCTTGAAGTCGACCGTGTGATCGGTGGAGTACTCGCGCGTCACGATATCGATGCCGAGCTTCTTCGCGGTGGCGACGAACACATCCGCGACGCCAGAGCCATACGCGGTGCGATCGTCGATGACTGCGACACGCTTCAGATGCAGCGTGTTGGACGCGTAGTCCGCCATCTTCGCGCCGAGCACGTTGTCGTCGGTGGTGAGGCGAAAGACATAGTGGTAGCCCGGCACGGTCAACGCCGGGTTCGAGGCCGCAGGCGTAATCATGATCACTTTGGCGTCGTTGTAGATCTTCGACGCGGGGATCGTCACGCCCGAGTTCCAGTGGCCGATGACCGCGATCACGCCGTTGTCCACGAGTTGTTGGGCGGCCGTGACACCGGCTTTCGGATCCGATTGGTCGTCCACCGAAATCAGCTCGAACCGAAGCGGCTGGCCGCCGAGCATCATTTGTTTGGCATTGAGCTCGTCGACAGCCAGTTTCGCGCCGCGTTCGTTGTCCTTGCCGCTCGCGGCCTGCGAGCCCGTCAGCGGCCCCGCGACGCCGATCTTCACGAGCGTGTCTGCCTGAACGACCGGCGCCGCGAAAGCCACGCTCATGCAGAGCACGAGCGTCTTGATTGATGAGATGCGCATGATCGTGCTCCCGTTACCTGTCGATGAGACGTTCCAGCACGCCGCGCACGGGCGCTAGCGTGGCGAATTCATAGTCCGGACGCGCCTGCCAGTCGCCCAGACGTTCATCGCCGCGATTGATCCACGCGACCCGGATACCGAGCGGCTTCGCACCGTCGATGTCCGCCCAGGTCCCGATCGAGCAATGGAAGATCTCGTCGGCATTCAGGCCGAGCGTCGCGAGCCCGGTCTTGAAGATAGTTTCCGAAGGCTTGTACGCCTGCGCCATTTCGGCCGTCGTCACGTGCGTGAAATAGCTCACGAGGCGGCTGCGGCGCCAAAGGTCCGTGTCCATGTTGGTGATGGGCATCAACGTAAAGTGTTCGCGGGCCCAGTCGAGGAAGGCCACCGCGTCGTCGAAAGGCGGCGAGGACTCGACCAGATGCGTGAGCAGCAACTCGGTCAGCGCGACCATGTCGCGGCCGTCGGTGCAGCCTTTCGCGAGCGCCTCCAGAGCGCCAGTCAGCGCATGCTGCGCCACCACGCGATAACGCATGTAAGCGTGGCTTCGGTAGGTCTGGACCGCGCGCATGTCCCAGTCGTGATAGACGTCCGAAGGAGCCTTCGTCTGATTGAGAGACAGATGCTGCAGCACCGCTTCGATGCCGCGTATGCCTCCCGTGGCCACGTCGACAAGCGTGCCGAAGTAGTCGAAGGTAAGCGCCTTGGGTTTCATGAGTCGGTCCCTTGTCTAGTACGACTAATAAAATAGGACATGCCGCCACCTGCACCGGCGGCATTCTTTTTCGGCGAGATACGACAAGTAAGCAGTGTCTGTCCCGTCGACTTGCGTTTAATGTACGCCGTACAATTAAATCATGCAAGCGACCGTCGTCCCGGGTTTTCCCGGACGTCTCGCGTAGCGGCATCGATTGCAGTAGAGTGACGCTCGGTCGAACTCGCATTCGGGAAATCACATTGAAAGAAAACGAAGACGCTGCGCCGGAAAAAAAGCGCAGGGGGCGCTCGGCACGCGATCAGGGGCTTTCCCGGGAGCGCGTCGTGGAAGCCGCACTCGCGCTGATCGATGCGAAGGGCTATGCGTCCTTTAGCCTGCGTGATGTTGCCCGGGATCTCGGCGTCTATCCGACCGCAATCTACTGGTACGTGACGAGCCGCGACGAATTGCTGGTCGAGGTGATCACGCGCGCGTTAGGCGAGCTCATTCCCCCGCCGCTTCCCGCCGGCCGCTGGCGCGACTGGCTGAAAGAACTGTTTCATCGCTACCGTTCCGCAATCGCCAGGCATCCCAACGTCGCGCCGCTGCTCGGGTCGCAGATCATATCGAACGCCAGTATGAATCCGGCCATGGTCGAGGCGATACTTCAGACGCTGTTGTCCGCGGGCTTCGATTCCGACGAACTGATCCATGTCTACAACACCGTGATCACTGCGATGGTCGGATTCGTCACGCTCGAATTCGCAGGTCACGGCGCCGATGAACGCGACGAATGGGAGAACCAGCTCCGCACACGCTTCGAGGAGCTTGACCGCGACGATTTTCCCCTATTGACGGCAAACATGGCGCGTATGTCGAATCAGGCCTTCATCGTGCGATGGAAGGGAGGAACGAACCACGCACTCGGACAGAGCTTCGATCGATATATCGAGGTCGTCCTGGATGGATTGCAGAAACAGCTGGCGGGCGATGCACGCGCTAAGAAGCATCAGCAGAGAGAATCTCCCGGTGCCGGTCGCTGATTGGCCCTGCCGCTCCTGACGCACGGACTTCGGCCTTCGCGGACGTTCGGTCTCCTTTTACGTCAACTATGACGGCTTGCCGACGTTAGCGTGCCGCGCAGCGACACGGCCAACGCTTGGCGACCGCCGAGAAACATTATCCAGCTACAACGTCGCGGCGATCGCGTCGCTGTACGTCGATAATGAAAGTTAACGCAGGCGATGAGTTTGCCTCCCACGTCGAACGGCAAACGGCGCGCGATCAACCGCGTGTCGCCCGGTTCACAGACTCGAATGGCGGGATCCTAGCCCTGCTCGATCAGGCCGACGCATCGATCGCTCGGGCGCACCTCGACGATCACTGTTCGATGCTGTTGGAAAATCCCCGGCAGTGCGGAAGCGAGGATGCCCACGCCGACAGACAACGGTGCGGCCACCTTGAACGTTCTGGCAAGGTCCGCACGGCGGCGCGTTGCTCAATACGTTTGAGCAGTCCAGATGAGCAGCCTGAGTCCGAAGTGCTGCTCTAGCCACTGGATGCTCTACTGCATCGAGCGTGCGACGAGTCCCTTCGCTTCGTTGCTGCTCGAATCGATCAACAGCGCAGTGTTGGCATTTTGCCAGGCACACATGGCACGCTGCTGCACGACGCAACTGCGTGCCGCTTTCAAGGCCGCATTGCGAGCCCTCTCCCGTGACAGTAAATCCTGCTTAAGCCGGAGGACCTCGGGATTGTTCGCCTGCAACGAAAGCGCCCAAAAAATGCCTGACCGCGCCAGTTGTAGATTGTTTTTTCCGAGACCGTCGCGCGCTCGTGCGAGCGCAAGCGGTATCAGCTTTTGATCGTTGTCGGCGGATGCCTCGTCATTCGGCGGCGGCGCTTCCGTGCTCGGTGCAATTGTCGGAACCGGCGGCATCGTCGTGGGCTGCGCGGGCTGATTCAAGTCGTTCGACGTCACCATGCCTTGCGCGGCAATCGTTCTCGTCGGCTCTTCGTGCCTGTCATGATTCTGAATCCAGTACAGCACTGCCGATACGCTGACGAGTACGAACGTCACCGCAAGCGCCAGCACTTCCCCCTTTTTCATGCGCCGAGGACCGGTATCGCGGCGCGGCGGCGGACAGACCTCGTCGTCGGGATAAACGGCGTCGTTCGATGCGAACGAGGATGCGTCCTGGCGCGGCCACACAGAGGTGATCGGCGCAACATCGCCACGCCCGTTCGGTGCGCCGAGGGCCGCCGCTTTAGACTTCCACCCGGCCGGTGCATGACTGCTAAACACAAACCGCGCATGCGCACCGCAACGAGCACAGACCGAATTTTGCGGCGGCACCTTGCCACCACAGCGTGCGCATGTACCCGTGACAATCGGGGAACGAACGCCTTGTTCGTCCATCTAAGCTCTCCCATCGTAAGTTGCGAACGAAACGTCCGACCGGAGAGGGCTTGATGGGACGGGCACGGTGGCCGCTCGTTCGATATGAAAGGGCTTTCTTCGTCGAAGTGACGAGGCAGACCCAGGCTGCGAGTCTACCATCGGGCCGCTCGGCCACATCGTCACGCCATCGAGGTGGGACGTTCGCGATAAGCGAGGGCGCGCCTCAATATCGGTATCCTCATTATTTTCCGAGGTCTGAAAGAGGTCCGTGACCGATGCAACGCAAGCGTGTCGAAGTAGAGATCAATGAAAGCTGGACCGATTCGGCGATCAGCTGAGCGATGCGCGAGTACTTTTTGCTCGCGTAAGCGTTGTCCAGCGAATCGCAACAGGTTGCGCGATCCTCACCGCGGATAACAGCCAAGGGTAGCCCGAGTTGATCATACGCTGAGGAGGCGAGCTGTTCCGCCGTTTCCGCCCGCGAACGGACGGATCCTAACGAATTGGAGATGAAGGTCCGTTGCGCGCTCAGCGAATCGCCGCCATTCGCTTCGACGAAACGAATGCCGTCGCTTCTATGCTGGGCGCAGCCTGTAATTTTTGAGACTATCTCCGGCGCTCGACTCGATCAGCGTCGTGCAGACGCGAGGCGCAGCGTTGTCTTCTTCGGATCCAACCTGGTGCATCACCGTGCGCGGCGGTGCATTCGCCTGCTTCTACACCCCCCTTTCAGTGCATGTCGGAAGACGAAGCCCCACAGGTCCGGGCGTTTCGCGTTGGCACTTCATGCCTAATGAAGCACAGATCAAGGAGGAACCGGGCTTTGAAGCGAGCATTGCATACCCATAGCAATCCGTACCGAACCGGGTGACGCGCACTTCGCGCGCGAGCCTCGCGAATGCTCGTTCGGCGTCTCCTGAAAACATCCGGGGATCGGTCGAGCACAACCGCGCGTCGCGCAAATGGGCGCACGTGCTTACCGTGCAGGGCTTGCCATTGCACAAGGTGTGACCGACGCCGCCGATCCATCGTTCGCGCATGGCCGATACCTCAATCATGCCGCACACCGGCCGTCGATTCTCGAGCATCGCGACGAGCGTTCCGAATAGGGGCAGGCCCGTCACGAAGCTCTTCGTGCCATCAATCGGATCAATGACCCAACTTATGCCATCGGCGCTGCGCCCGCCCCCTTCCTCACCTACGAGCATAAGTGACGGAAAACGCGCCGCGACTAGGTCCCGCAGCCGCCGCTCAATTGCGCGATCCGCGTGCGTGACAGGCGTCGAATCAGCCTTGCTTTCGACGTCGATCTTCGTGCGGAAGTACTGCATTGCAATGGCGCGCGCCTCGTCGCCGAGTTGATCAAGGAATCGTTCAATGTCGGTGGGCGTCACAGCAATTCTCCAGTTGCTTGCACGAACCCACCCGCAAAATCCTCGCCACGCCGAACGGCGGGCGTTTTGGGCGAAGCCAGCCGACGGGCGCAAGGGATGTCGCCTGCACCGGCGCAAGCGCCGGCGCAGGGCTCCCAATCGACAGGCACCACCAAGCAGTCACCCAGCCATTGAACATTGATCGGACCGATTCGCGCGGCACCGTCCAACCTGAACTCAAGGCCTTCGACGTCCCCGCCGCTTGGACAGTTCGTTTCTTGCCACTGACCGGGGGGCGTAGCCATTCATGAACCACGCCTTCTGCGCGCCAATGGGCTTCCTCGAAGGATCCAGGTGCTTCCCGCGGGGCGACGGTCATGCCACTCTTCAACGGTCCAGTCCGGCGCGGGTAGCGGCTGATGATCGATCTGTGCCATACCGTACTGAAAGGCGAACCGCAGCGCCTCTATTGGGCAGGGGAAGTCACCAAGGACGCCGGTGGTCAGCTGTTTGCCGTCGGGCGAGCGGATGGCGAGCTCGAGGGCATACATCCCGTCGTCTTCGGCAAGCCCCGGCGCAAGGACGAATCCCTTATAACGCATTTCGGGCCATTGCATGATGCGAGTCCTGAGCGAACAGTACGGCAGCTGCCTCATCCTTGATATTAGGTGTCGTGCGCCCCGTTTGCCGGACTTGTAGTCCCTCAGCAGCGGCTAATCAAATTCGAAGCACAAGCCTAGAAACGCAGGTCAAGGTACTGCCGCTCCGGACCGCATACCAAAGCGCGCTGCGATCCCGCAAGACCTCGGAAATCGGCACGACAGTTGCGCAGACGAAATGGGACCGTCTGCCATCTGCCGCCATGCCTCACAGCGTTACTTCGATATCCGGCGTATGGGCCACGCGTGACTTTAATGCCGTCATGCCCCCTGTCGCGGTGCTGCTTGTCGACGACGACGCAGCCGTCGCAGAGGCGCTTGCTGCGGCCTTGATAGCTTATGGCTGTCGCGCACTTGTTGCCCCCGGTGGTTGGGCAGCTCTTGCCATTCCAGAATCATGGGTACCGCACGTAGTCGTCCTAGACATTGAAATGCCAGACATCGACGGCTTTGGCGTGGCGAGAGCCATGCGCTGCTCGACCCGGTTCGCGACGGTGCCCATCCTCGCGCACAGCTCGCTTGCAGAAGCGGAAATTGTGGAGCGCGGCGTCGAGGTCGGAATCGATGCCTTCTACCGGAAGGGCGAATCGTTGCACGGTTTGTTCCAAATGATTAAGTACTTGGCGCCCGTGCGGTACTTGTGACAACGTCAGGCCCGGCTGCCGAGCGAGATTTCATACACGGATTGGTAAGCGACGCCACCGGCGAGTGCGGCGAGGGAAGGTGCTTGTCGGCGGCCGGTTTTTTTTTGAGGCGCGACAAATCCGACCTACTTCATGGACTTAGCTGAAATGGCGCGAGAGTTATGCACGAGCTTCTCCACGAGATCTGTGAATAAAAATAGGGCCGCCACCGACCGGACGCGCGTCCACTCCAAAGCGGCCGTTCACGGTCGCACAATCAACCGACGACCGCGTATTCCTCTAACAAGTGCTAGGAAGCATGAGCCTGCACCAGCACGTCCCACGGGGCGGGAGACGGAAAGATGTCCTGCAAAAATCCGACAAACGCCTTCACCGCTGGATTGCTGCGACGGCTCTCGGGCCACACCGCATGTAAATGGAATCGGTCATAGGCGAACTCGTGCAGCACAGGTACGAGTTCGCGCCGTCTAACGAATGGCGCCGCGATATACGTCGTCGAAATCCCGATACCGGCGCCGGCCGCCAACGTCGCAGCGATCGCGTCGCTGACGTCGATAATTAAACTTGACGCAGGCGTGAACTCGACGAGCTTGCCTCCCACGTCAAATGGCCACGCAGCCTCCTGTCCCGTCGACTGATATCTGAAGTTCACGCAATCGTGTTGCAAGAGGTCGTTGGGATGCTGCGGTACGCCTCGTTCCCGCAGATACCCCGGCGACGCGAACGCGCAAATTCGATGCGGTGCGAGGCGGCGCGCGATCAACCGCGTGTCGCCGGGATCGCCGACGCGAATGGCGACATCCAAGCCCTCCTCGATCAGATCGACGTATTGATCGCTCAGGCGCACGTCGACGGTCACTTTCGGATGCTGCTGGCGAAACGCGGGCAACGCGGGCGCAAGGATGTTCACGCCGACGGGGAGTGGCGCCGTCACCTTGAGCGTTCCGGCCGGCTCCGCGCGCGCGGCGGCGACGCCTTGCTCGATACCTTCCGCTTCGCGCAATAAGCGTTGCGTGCGCTCGAGAAGATCTCGTCCCTCCGGCGTCAGCGTCAGTGAGCGCGTGGTCCGGCTAAACAGCCTGAGTCCGAAATGCTGCTCCAGCCGCTGGATGCTCTTGCTGATAGCCGATGGCGAAACGGAGAGCGAACGCGCGGCAGCCGTATAGCTGCCAAGCGATGCGGCACGCGCGAAGGCGATCAGTCCAGTCAGTCTTTCGACAACGATTTGTTCCATGACGGCATGATTAAAGCGAACGACGGCCTAATTATCAAGCCCGCTTTCGCGAATTAACCTTCTTCATCGACGCCGCACCGGCGAAGTCAAAAAGGAGAAGGACATGAACGCGTCTACGAAAGCGCAGCACGAACAGGCCACGGACGCCGCCAGCAACGCATTGGCAGGCAAGACCGCACTCATCTTCGGCGGAACGTCAGGCATCGGGCTCGACGCGGCTCTTCAGGCGAAGCGCGCGGGCGCGGAAGTCATCGTCGTGGGCCGCTCGGCGGATACGGCTCAACGCGTCGCCGCGCAACATGGCTTCGCCGGGTGGCGCGCAGCTGACGTAACCGACGCGCACGCGCTGAAACAGGCGGTCGGCGACATTCCGAAGGTGGATCATCTCGTCTTGCTGGCCGGCACGTTCGTCGCGGGGACGGTGCGCGAGGCGGAGGTCGCGCATCTCCGGAACGCGTTCGAGGAGCGCATCTGGGCGGCCGTGCACGTCATTCGCGCGCTGGGCGACCGGTTGAGCGCCGATGGCTCGATCACGTTCATCTCGGGCAGTCTCGCCGACCGTCCCAACGCCTACGGCACCGCAGTGCTCGCGTCGGCATCAGCTGCGATGGAAGCGCTCGCACGCGGCCTCGCGCTCGAACTCGCGCCGGTGCGCGTCAACACGCTGTCGCCCGGTCCGATCGACACGCCGATCCTGCGCAAGGCGCTCGGCGACGCGCGCGATGCGGTCGTCGCAAACATGGAGAAGACGCTGCCGCTGCACCGTCTCGGCACAGCCAGCGAAGCCGGCGCGGGCGTGGTGTTCCTGATGACCAATGGCTTCATGAACGGAGCCACGCTCAACGTCGATGGCGGCGCCCGCCTCGTGTAACGCCCAAGCAACGGAGAAAGACATGACCACGCTTTTCGACCCGATCCGGCTCGGCGACATCGAAGCGCCAACCGCATCTTCGTAGCGCCGATGACGCGCGCGCGAGGTACACGGGATCACCTGCCGACATCGATCCATGGCGCAGTACTACGCCCAGCGTGCGAGCGCCGGCCTCATCATCAGCGAGGCGATCGGTATCTCGCAGCAGGGCTTGGGATGGCCTTTCGCCACGGGCCTGTGGTCCGACGAAGGTTGCGGGCTGGCTACGTCGCGGGCAGTCCTCTGCGCGCGGACGAAGTTCCCGCGCTGCTTGACGATTCTCGCCGCGCTGCGCGAAATGCATTGCGCGCAGGATTCGATGGGTTCAGGTGCACGCCGCCAACGGATATCTGATCGACGAGTTCTTGCGCGACGGCACCAATTCCGGTACGAGGATCGTCGCGCGAAAAGTCCCGTCCATCGGCGGCTCGCGTAGTTCCAGATGTGCAAGGCCGAGTCCCGAGAGTGTTCGTGCCGCCGCAACGAACACGGGTTCCGGATCGCTGTCGCGCAGACCTAGTCCGTGCCGTTGGGCGTGAGCCGTACTGCGGTGCGGCCAGCGCCGGCTATCTCGATCACTGCCTGCGTCACTTCCTTCAGTAGCCGGACACGATTTTTGATGCTCCCACCACTTAAGCGCTTTGGCTAGTACAACATCCCGTAATTACCTTTAATAATTATCGGGCTGCAGATAAGGCTGTAGGAGCGTGACGACGACCTCG
>NZ_JALQDV010000073.1:0-28890 GCF_023631045.1 Caballeronia sp. AZ7_KS35
GCCGAGAAGCGGCATCAATTCGTTGATGCCGAGTCGCTTCAGTTTGGAGTTGTCACACTCCGGACCGGTTCAAAACCGATCCGGTTCTACCGTAAGACGCCGGCGCAAAGTTGTGAAGAGACTAAATGCTGGAGCCCGACTAGTTTGATATTCCGGTAAATCGGGCCGCCCTGCTGCGGCATTGCGCCGGGGCTTACCGCCCCGGTCGCACCAGCGGAGCCGCCGCTTTGCGGGTCAGCGCCCGCTCGATGTTTCGCAGCGAGGCGTAGGCGGTTGCGGTTTCTGCTGCGGCCTGTCTGGCCGTCGCCAGGTCCCCTGAAACCCTGCTGAACGTAGAGCGCAGCTCGTATTCACTCAGGAATTCCAGATCTGCGGATGCGATGTACTGAGCCATGGTGCTTTCTCCTTTGTCTTCCGGCCGCGACCAATTCGGGCCTTCATGCCCGCAGACAAAAGGCAGCGCGTATCGCCCGGCTGCACCCGACGCAACGAAGTGGAGGAGCCGCTTGCGGCTTGCAGCCATCAAGGGCGTACCGCTGGCAGGATGCCAATGAAAGGGCCTGTTGGGCGTGGACGGTGATGGAGATAGCGCCAGGCCCTCCCCCATCGCTTTCGCAAGTTGGATTCCGGCAATCGATGCCCTTCATGCCGTTGGTCAGAAATTCGCTGCGTTTTAGACAGGCGCGCGCCCTCCGCAATAGCCTGCCCGCTCCATTCGCTGCGCTCCCGTGTTGGCTGTGCTTCAGGCGCTGGGTCGCCCGTCTTTTTCCTCGCATCTGACAACAACAGCAAAGGACAAGACGCCATGCACTCCATTACCAGCCTTCCAGAAAACCAGATCCTTCAGGGCGATTGCCTGCAGATCCTCCCCACCCTTCCCGCCGCGAGCGTGAATCTGGTCGTCACAGATCCGCCCTACCTGGTACGGTATCGCGACCGCTCGGGGCGCACCATCCAAAACGACAGCTCGCCGGCGGTGCTGGCCGCGTTTTCCGATGCATACCGCCTGCTAAAGCCGGATAGCCTGTGCATCTCGTTCTACGGCTGGAACAGCGTTGATGCGTTTTTCGAGAAGTGGCGCGCGGCGGGCTTCCGCCCTGTAGGCCATATTGTCTGGCCGAAAAGCTACGCATCGAGCAGCCGGTTCACGGAGGCCCGACACGAACAGGCCTATATCCTCGCCAAAGGCAATCCGCCGTTGCCGGCGAAGCCGCTCCCCGATGTCCAGCCGTGGGAGTACACCGGCAATCGCGTCCACCCGACCGAAAAGGCCGTGAGCGTTCTAACGCCTCTCATCACGGCATATTCGAGGCCCGGGGATATCGTGCTTGATCCGTTTTCCGGATCTGGCAGCACCGCCGTTGCCGCTGCGCTGTCCGAGCGGCGTTATCTCGGGATCGAGCTGGACGCCGCTTATTGCGACCATGCGCGGCAGCGTCTCGCCGGCGTTGCGCGTTACAGCAGCCGGGCAAACCGGGCAAAATGACGCCGGGCCGGAGCCGGCGATATGGCTGGCTCCGGAATCAAGTTCCAACCAAAGACCCCATGACCTGCGACCCTCACTGGACCGCCTACGTATCAGCCTTGATGGTGCCCCTGGTTGCCGTGCTGGGCGTCGCGATCGCCTACCGGCAATGGCGCACGGCGCAAAACAAGCTGAAGCTGGATCTGTTCGAGAAGCGTTTCGCGGTGTACGACGCCGCCCGCCGGCTGCTGTCGGCGGTGATGACCAGCGGCAAAGTCTCGGACGAAGAAATGTTCAGGTTTTTCGCCGGCACAGGAGAGGCAAAATGGCTGCTCAGCGCAGACGTGGCCAACTATCTTGATAAGGAGTTGCGCCTGAAAATGCTGCAGCTGCAGACCTTAGCCGCCGAACTCGAAGGCGTCCCTGCTGGCGCGGAACGCTCCACAAACATGAAGGCGCAGAGCGAAATCAAGACCTGGATGCGCGAGCAATTCGACGTGCTGGATGAGAAGTTCTCGCCGTTTTTGACTTTGGCGCACTGATCCGCCGTTATGCGGGCGGCCAGTGCTTTCGCGTCTTATAGCTTGTCTGCGTCGCCCGCGACGCGTACCTGATAGTTGACGTTCAGGAGCGGCTTCTGATCGTCGGCACCCATCTTTAAATAGTGAAGATTGATGTTGGTGCGGCCCGAAATCCACTCGGTATCGCGCGTCACCATCGAGCCGATGACTTTATTCTTCGCGCTCAGTTCCTGCCCGTATTTGGCCCGCAAGGCGGTGACGAGGTTGTCATAGGCCGAGGCGGTGTCATAGCTTCCGCCATCCTTGATATGCAAAGTCACTTGCGCCAGGCAGTCATTGAGGAAATAGAAGCTGCCAGAGAATTTGTGATTCACCAGCTCCACCTCGTCGACGTGCAGCAGTTCCGGCGCAAATTGCGAATTGAACCGGATGCCGTTGCCGGGGTTCTTGTTGGTCGCCGGTGAAGCTTCCGGCACCGCAGCCTGCACCTGGTCGACCGTCATGCCGAAGGCCGTGCCATGCCACAGCGATTGGGCGAAGGCCAAAGGCGATACCAGGACAGCAGAGGCAACAATCGCCCCGATCGTTGCAAAGCGCTTAATTTTATTCATGTCGTCGGCCTTTCTCGGGAAGCCGTTAGCGCGTGGATTGAATGAACTTGCCCATCTCGGCCAGCTCATGCGCCCAGAAGATTGTGAGGCCGCCAGTTTGCGCCTGCTGAAGGTTATGCACCTTGAATACCCCCGTTAAAACGGCGGCCGGCACAACCTGATTGGTGCCAAATTCCCGTGTCCAGATCCCCGCTTTGACCTGCGCGTCGTTATTCACGCGCTTCACGCTGTTGGTCGAGCTGTTCGACACCTTGCACTCGATCGGCATCAAACGGCCGTCGAACAGGCGGACCGGAACATCGGCCTTGCGGCTCCCGACGAAACATTCCCCGCAGAATTCCCCGGCGGCCGGGGCGTCAGCCAGCGTGCGGATTTCGCGGGTTTTAACTTCCTTGAATCCAAGCTCGTCGACAAGGTAGCGTTTGACCGCCGCCTCCTGTTCGGACTTGCCTGTATGGCGTCGCTTGGTCGACACGCGCTGCACGGTGATGAGCGCGGCCGATGCCAGAATCGCGGCCTGCTGTTCGGCGGTAGTCGGATGCCGGCCCGCAGCAACCCATGGGAACCGCTCGGGGTCGAGCGCCTGCACGATCGTCTGCAGCACCTTGGTTGCGGCATCAGCATTGGCCGCGATGCGTGTGGGATTCAGTGAAGGGACATCCGCGATGACCTTCAGGTCATCTTCGGAAATCGGCGGCCCGGCGAGATAGCGCAGCGCCCCGTCGAGTTTTTCCTTGAAAAGATCCCCGATCTGCGCCGGCGTCAGCGACGCCGGGTTTGCCATTCCGTAATGGTCGAACAGCCGCTGGAATTGCGCCTTGTTTTCATCGAAAACCACTTTCCACTGTTCCAACGGTTCATCAAGGCGCTCTTTACGAAATCTGGTCTTTGCTTCGTTTACCCCTGCAACAAGTTCCTGGTCGGTCCAGCGTGGCGGTGCAATTGCGCTCATGTATTAAAGGAATTGTTCTTTTGGAATGAGGATGCGTTCGACTTCTTTGGGTTCGAACTTCGTCAGGCCGCCGGCATAGGTCCGGCCGCTTTCTACACCGACATTCTGCCTTAACCACGCCGCGAGGTGGTCCAGGGCGGCATGGCCCAGCGGCTGGCGCGGATAGAGGCCGTGCGCGATATTGATATGCCGCGCGCCGCAGAGGTTGCGGACAAAGGCCGGGGCCCGTCGCGCCATGTACGTACAGATGATCGGAGCCGGGTCCTTCAGCCCGACCGCCCACCAGGCACGGCGATGCTGTGCGATGTAGGACCGATCCGCGCCGTTTTGCTTCGCCCATTTGAGGAAATGCTGCACGGCCTTCAGATGGTCCGCGTCAAGCTCATCGAGATCCGCCGGGAGATCGATAACGCGTTTGAGGCTGGCCCCGTCCGCGAGAATGTCGCCAGCGTCGAGCAGGTCCCGCGCCTTGGTGACCGTGGCTTTCAGGACCGCTTCCGGCAGTTCATTCACATGGCGGCCGGCGATCCAGACGGCATTGCCACCCGTCACCTGGCCGCGATGGACGCGGCACAGCTCGCCAAGCTCGACATAGCCGGACGGGACAGCCGCGCCCGGGCGGATGATCGTCGACCAGCGGTTTGATTTTGCGACCACATCCCAAGGAACGGCAGTGCCGGTAGAAAGGCAGTTCAGGCTTTCAGGCGTCGTGACCTCGCGCACCTTCAGCGTATCGGGCCGATGGCCAACCTTGAAACAGGTGATGGTGCCGGTGGTGGTCGCGTCGGAGAACGGCATCGCTTTCGGGTTGAGCATATGCAGCCCAACCCCGCCCAGCTTTTCAGCGAGCAGCTGGCGAAGCGTCGCGCCGTAATTCACATCCAGCCATTCTGATGACGTGATGAATGCACCGACATCGCCGTCCTTCGCGAGTTGCAGCGTGCGGACGAAGAAATGGATATGCAGCCCGGCCAGCTTGCTCGCCTTGACGCCGTATTCAGCCGCCGACGCCGCGAACCAGTCCTTCCAGTCATTGCCGATGCCGTGATGGCGGACATAGGGCGGATTGCCGATAAACAGCGTCGCGCCCTTCGCCGTCGCCGGCTTCGCTTTCCGGTAGTCGTCGACGATGATTGTCGTGCGTTTTTCGAGGCCGCGCACGGCGATATTGGCGCGCAGCATCAAAGCCGCCAGCGGATCGAGTTCGATGCCGATCAGTTTGGCTTTCTTGAAGGTTTTCGCTGCGGCAAGTAGGAACCGGCCGCTCCCCGCCCCTGGATCGAGCACCTGTGCCGGTTTTGTCTCCGCCTCCGCCCAGCTCATCATCGAACGGATGATGATGGCCGGCGTATAGATCGCGCCGTCTACACGGCGGTCTTCGGGCGAGCGGATGGCGGCAAAGGTGTCGCCCAACGGGTCGTTGCCGGCGAGGATATCCTTGCGGATACCAGCAAGGAATTCCACCGCGACGGTTCGCCGGGCAACCTTCTTTTTCAGGGCTTTTTCGCCGGACGAGAGAACAGCCGAAGGCCCGACCAGTGCTGCGGCGACAGCAATCAGGTCGTTTTCAGTTTTAATGCTGTTCATGACTTGGGGCGGCGCTTGTGGTTTTCCCACATTTCGGCAAAAAGGGCCTTCAGGGTCATTCCGCGTTTGGTGGCTTCGAGCTTGAGTTCCTGCGCGAGCGCAGGGGTCATGCGGATTCCGACGATCTGCGTATCGTCGCTGCGGACAGCTTTGGGTTTTTGGGTCGCGTCCATGGCCGGTAGATTTTGTCGACTAGTCGACAGTATAGCGGAGGCTTTTGATATCCGGGGTCTGTTTGGCTCGACTGTCTTTGCGCCGGCAGGGCAAAGCGCAGCATTCCCCGTATTGCGCTGAGCCCGTTGACAGGCGCTCTTGGAATAGGAGGATTTTCTCCTTGGATTCCGGGCGAGAACTCGTTACGTGTTCTCGTTATGTTCTCAAATGTCTATAAGGGCGTCGCGTATTTCGGGCTATGGGCGGAGGAATCCGCCGAGAGCTGGGGCAAGGCCGATGCGCTGGCGCTGCTGCGCGATGCCGTTCTGTGCTGTCCCAATGAGGATATGAGAACGGCCGAGGTGCTGGCTGCGCTCGACTATCTGGGCAATGGTGCCACCCGGCCGGCGCCATTTGCGGCGTTCAGGAAGGCTCTGGATGTGCCTGACCCGGCTGACCGGTATCGCCAGGCTCGGGAGGCGTATCACGCTATAGGCAAGGTTCTGGGGGCCGCTGTGGGCCACTGATCGGCATGTGCCCTATTCAGGGCATGTTCCAGTGTGCTTTGAACCGTTCCAGTTCCCTCAGAAACGCGGTGTTGTCCTGCATTACATCGCGGGCCCCGGTCAGCAGGGCATATGCGATCGATGGGGCGTTGAATCCTTCGGCGCGGGCTTCTTCAAGCAGCGCCTGCACTTTGATGTAGACGCCGGCCGCCTGATAGCTGCCGTCTCGCATGGGCTCCGTTTGTCATGATCGCTACCGGCTATTTCATAGCCAGCGCCCGTGTTTCGGCGCGGATCGCTTCTTGAATTTCTTCTACGGTATCGATCAGAAAGCCGGCTCTGCGAGGGGCCGAGGCTTTAAAAATCACGTAGCTATTGAATTCCTTGCTCACGCTTGGCCTGATTTCATGCACGTCATCGAGATTGAGCAAGCCGCCCTTTAACTTCACAAACATTGCCGGTCCTTCCGCTGGGTTGCCAGAAACCCATAGCACGCGGCCCCTTCCCTTCTCCACAAAAAAGCGTCACGGCGAAACCGCCTCTCGGCGGTCCGGGCTCTAGGCGCGTTCCGCGCCCCGGGCCTGTAGTCCCGGCCATCCGGTGACGATCCCTTTCGCGTAAGTCAGAACCTCAATCAGATCAAGGCTGCTAAGGGGCTCTGCCCCTGGCGCACTTCGGTGCAAGGTCTTCGACCGCCACAGGCGGTATCCCCATGTTTCGCAAGCTGCAACACGGCCTCCGGCCGCCCCGTTTCGGGGTGGGTGATCCCCCTCCGCCTGTGCCGCACCTCCGTTTGCCTCCCCGGTCTGCGCCCGACGGGCAGGGGTAATCGCGCAACAGAAGCGATTAACCCCAAGCCCTACAGGAGAACCAGACCATGAAAACCGCCACCAACACCCAAGACGTTTATGCCCGCGTCACTGACAAAATCATTGCCGACCTTGAGAAAGGCGTCCGCCCATGGATGAAGCCGTGGAGCGCCGGGCACACCGAAGGCCGCATTACCCTCCCCCTCCGCCATAACGGCGTGCCCTATCGCGGGATCAATGTTTTGTTGCTTTGGGGCGAGGCCATGGCGAACGGCTACAGCGGCAATCGCTGGATGACGTTCAAGCAGGCGACCGAGCTGGGGGCGCATGTCCGGAAAGGGGAGCATGGTTCATTGGTTGTCTATGCCAACACCGTCACCAAGACCGAGGCCAACGACAACGGCGAGGAGATCGAGCGCGAAATCCCGTTTATGAAGGGTTACACGGTTTTTAACGTCGACCAGATCGATGGCCTGCCCGAAGGCTATCAGACCAAGCCGGAGCCGAAGGGCGAGCCGCTGCAGCTGATCGAGGAAGCGGAGGCGTTCTTTGCCGCAACCGGCGCAACCTTCCGCCATGGCGGGAACCGCGCGTATTACGCGCCCAGGCTGGATCTGATCCAGTTGCCGACGCCCGAGGCCTTCCGCGATGCCGAGAGCTACGCCGCCACCAAGGCGCACGAACTGACGCACTGGACATCGCACCCGACCCGCCTAAACCGCGAGCTGGGAAAGCGTTTCGGGGATGAAGCGTATGCAGCGGAGGAGCTGATTGCCGAGCTGGGAGCCGCTTTCCTGTCGGTGACGCTGGGCATTACCCCGGAAGTCCGCGAAGACCATGCCGCCTATCTGGGGCACTGGCTGACCGTGCTGAAGGCCGACAAGAAAGCGATTTTCACGGCAGCGGCACACGCGCAGCGGGCCGCCGACTATCTCCAAACCCTGCAACAACAGGACGGAAAGGCGGTGGCGGCATGAGCCCGAGCAATTTGCAACGTGCGGCATGGGCCGAGGATGCCGTCAGGCACTACTCCGACAGCAAGGACGGCCCGGAATCCGGGGCTGTATGACCCGCTCGAAACGGTCTTTACGGATCTGCTGTGTGACTTGATGCATCTGGCAGATGTGCGCAGGTTCGAGTGCGATTTTGCGCGCTGCGTCGATATCGCACGAATGCACTACGAAGACGAAATTAACGAGGAGCGGCACCCGTGAAAACGGGGGCCCTCCCTTCGCGGTATACGGGAGCAGTTACCAGAACAGAATTCCCGCTTTTAGTCTGACCAGAAACAGTTCTTCCAATAACTTTTTTATGCAGGATTCCTTGACTCTTTGCGATTCATAACCGAGTCTGAATCACTTTCTCCGCGAGGTCACCATGCGCCCGCTTACCCTTGCTGTTTTGCTCTCCCCTCTCCTCTTTTCCGCGCCCCTTGCGCATGCCGCCCAGCCGGGTACATGCGGAACGCCGGAGGCCATCGGCGCAGAACTGAAGGCCGAAGGGCAGCATTCGATTGCGTTTGCTGCCGCGCCATTTTACGGCGGGCTTCATGAGGCCCACCCGGACGGCGAGCTGATGTTTACCGCCGACCGTGACGGCGGCACCGGCTACATTCTCGAAGCGAACCAGCCGCCCGGGGCGAAGGCGGATAAGGCCTGCATCGTGAGCAGGATCGACGGGGTTAAGCTCTTTGATCCAAAGAGCGCGGAATTCCCGAAGACCGCCATGATGCAAGGCTCTGACGCAACCGCTGCGGCTGAGTGCGAAACGATGAGCCGGAAGACCGGGCAAATGCAGGACATGCAATGCGGGTTTTTCAACACGATGGTTCAGCCCTTCATTGCACGCGGTGAACGTGTCTTGATGCAGGGCCGCGCGAGCAATCAGGTCATCACCGTGACCATGAATATTCTGGTGAAAAGCATTAGCCAAGGGGCGATCTTCTACACCATGCCGTCCACCGGCAGCACGGTCGCGCGGAATTTCAAAGAAGCGCAGCAGACGGAAGCCGGGTTGCAGCTTGCCCGGAAATGAGCGATATCTACAGTTTGAGCATAGATAGAAGGACCAAGCATGATGAACGTGACAGACAAAGACCGTGAGGCGCTTGAGCGCCTGCTGAAGATCGCGCGGGGCGACACGGGGCAAAGTCGCCGCGTCGCGGATTTTCTGCTGGCGTGGTGGAACGCGGGGCAATGCGGCGGGTTTGATATCACCACGGCATGGGGCCTCGATGCCGCTATCGTTGAGGACGTGGTGACGGTGTTCGGGCTGGCCGTCCGCGCCAACAACTACCCGGACACGCTTGGCTACGGCCCGCAATTCGAGGCCGTTGTCCATGCGTGGCGTCCGGAACTGGTCGAAGAGAAATAAGCATGAACGGTAATTGGCGGGGCCTATGGCCCCTGCTGGCCGTTACAGGTTGAGGCCAGAGACTTCGCGCTTCAGCGCGGGCGCTGCAGGGGCTGGCGTCCCGGTATTTGCAGCCTGGTCAGAGCTGGCCACGGCGAATGAGCCGCCAACGTCCGGAGCGCTCGGAAAAATTGGCTTGGTATCGGCTGAAGCTGCTGCGCTGACACCAGTTTTCAGGGAAGGGCGTGCTTCCTGATTTGCGGCCGCCGTGGCCTTTTCAGCAGCCTGCCCGAAACGTGAAGCAAGGGCCGCGTCCAGCTCCGCCTGCTGTTCGGGTGTCAGCTGGCCAGTGTCGTGTTCAATCTTTTTATTGTTGTAGATGGTCTGGGCGGCTTGGTTGAATTCGCCTTCCTCACCTTCCTTGATTAACCCTTGGTCGCGGGCCCATTTGCTCCAGCGGTCCGGATCATTGAGGATCTTTTCGCGGGCTTCCTGCGCTTCGGCGTTGGTCATCAAGACGCCGCCGACCATGATGCGCTCTGCGTCCCATGCGGCAATACGCTGCTGTTCCGCGCGTTCCTTGTCCTGTTCCTGCTGACGCTGGGCGGCGGCGCTATGGCTGTCATCGTTGACCGTCATGCGCCCAGCTGTGAATTTCGAACGGTTCTCCTGTGTCGCGCCGACCGCGATCAGGGAAATATCCCGGCTGATCGCGTCGGCCTCTTGTTCCTGTATATCGAGCTGCGGTGCGTCCGGTCCATTCATGCAACCCATGATATGCAAAATGGTTTAACGAACCCTTAACGGGCAAGGCAGAGCCGGGAATTCTTTGTGGATATCCACAAGGAATTCCAGAATGGTAACTCATTGGCTTTGACTTATCTTATCAGAGTCTGATAACATACAAGCATGACCGATCGTGACCATAGCCTCGACACGCTTTTATCCCTTGATGGGGAACACTTCGCCGCCGGTGACAACGAAATATGCTGGGTCAAGTATGAGGTCAAACAGTGCGACGTAACGCCGGAGCGCCCGCACGGGATTAAATATTCGCTGACGCTCCACGCCGAAGATGGCACCCGCCTGCTTGGCTTCGACAACGCGCACGGCATCACGGAAGGTTCCGGACCGGGAGCCCGTACGCGGATCGAATACGATCACAAGCACAAAGGCGAAAGAATCCGCTTCTACGACTACAAAGACGCCGGCACGCTGCTGGTGGATTTCTGGGCGGAAGTTGAAAAGATCTTGCAGGAAAGGAGTATCTGACATGACTAAAGCCACCAAGACCCCTCTGAAAGTCGGCATTGCGACTATGGAGCAGTACAAGGCCCGGACCATCGCCATCGCGAAGGGCGAATACAAGCCCTTCCCCGATGAGCCGAAAGTCTGGTTCCAGTCGCTCGACACGCTGGCCAAGGTGCTCTCCAAGAACAATCGCGAATTGCTCGCGCTGATCGCGGAGACAAAACCGGCCTCGCTGGACGAGCTGGCCGAGAAATCGGGCCGCGCCGTGTCTAACCTGTCGCGCACCCTCCGGACCATGGAGGGTTACGGACTGGTGCAGCTTGAGCAAGGCCCGCATCGCAGGATCGCGCCTCGCGTGGATTATTCTGGCTTCGAGCTGGCTGGCTCCTTCCAATGACCGGGAAACCGGCCATTGTGGACAGTCAGCGGGCCGCCCCTTTGCGCGGACCGCAGAACCCTGTAGCTTATCCAGACACCGAAGAAAGGCCCTGAATTGACCATAACGCCCATGAAACGGCAGGAACGCCAGATCATTGAGGCCTCGACCATCATTTCGATGGACGGGCCGACCGATCAGGACAAGGCGTTTCTCGCGCGGCAGCTGGTGCAGACCACCATGCCGCACAGCGATCCCGGCAACGTGCCGGTATGGTCACGCGCCAACGGCAATGTGACGCTGAGCATCCAGCAGGGCTACCGCGACGATGGGACGCCCTACGGCCACCCCTACGGCACCCTGCCCCGCCTGCTGATGTACTGGATGACCACCGAGGCCATCCGTACCAAGACACCGAAGCTGCAGCTGGGCGATAGCTTGGGCGAATTTATGGACGAGCTGGGCCTTGATGCCAGCCGTGGCGGCAAGCGCAGTGATGCCGCCCGCCTGAAAGACCAGATGGCGCGGCTGTTTGAGGCCCGTATCAGCTTCACAACGCAGATCGAGCAGGACGGTTTGACGGGACAGGAACGCGACCGGATGCAGGTCGCGGAGAAAACCTTGCTGTGGTGGGATCAGAAAAACCCCGGCCAGCGCACGCTTTGGGGCAGCTATGTTCAGCTGGACCCGCGTTTTTACGAGGCTATCACCGCGAACCCTGTTCCCGTGGATCTGCGGGCGCTACGCGCGATCAAGCGCAGCCCGCTTGCCCTCGACCTCTATTCGCTGTTGACCTATCAGGCGTTTCGCGCCAGTAAGGCCGACCGTCCGCGCTTCATGAGCTGGAAGCAGTTGCAGGCTGCATTGGGCACCGGCTACACCGACCACACCGACCTGAGAAAGGCCGTTAAGGGCGCAATGCGGAACATTGAGGCCGTCTATCCGGGCCTGATGATTGGTGAGCGTGCCGGTGGCATCGAGGTTCTGCCTGAAAGCCTGCCAGCGATCAGCCCGCGTGCGGCGCTACGCTGAAACGGTCCCCCCTGCCAGATCCAGCAAATAAGCGGACGCTGAAACGGTCCCTCCCCCTGCCGCATACCCGGGCATGAACGCAGATGAATTCTTGACCCGGACGCTGAAATGGTCCCCCTACCGAATCAGATAGCCCTTACGCTGAAACGGTCCCCCTGCGGAATTTGATTCGTCCGACTTGTCCACAAAATACCTGTGGGCAACCAAAGTTATCCCTGCTGAAACGGTCCCCCCTTTGTGCTGAAACGGTCCCCGGTTGGCGCTGAAACGGTCCCCCCTTTCACGCTGAAACGGTCCCCCATTCTGTAGTTATATATGTAGTCTTCTTTGGTAGTTGCTCCGGCCCAAACTGTGGATAAGTGATCGGGCTTCGCCCTCAAAACAAAAAGGACAGCCGGGACAAGCCCGGCTGACACATCGATTTTTAAGTGGCCGCGCGATGCGCGGCTAAGCGGACGCGGCCCAAGGGCCGCGAATCCACAAAGAACCTTGGAAAGGGGCTCTGCCCCCTTCCAAACCATCCCCGAAGAAAAGGGCTGCCGACATGACGTGTTTAGCATCGACAACGAGCCCAAAAATCAAAACCGAGTTTTGCAAGGAGGCGGCCCGCCGGGGATTTGTTGCCATAACGAAGCCTCTGGGGCGCTTGTGGCGGGTTTTTGAGACGTTGGGAAGGTCCGGGCGACCTTTGAGGCAAGAACCGCTCAAAAGGCCCCAAATTTTGACCGGCTATCGCGATGAACGGGCCTGTCCGCTATCACCCTAGCTGAAATTTCTTATCGCGCACCCATGGCCAAAAATTCGCGAAATCCGCGCCAAGCATTTTTCGGAAATTGACGGTACGTGCCATAGGAAAAAGGATATCCGGGAGGAATTCCGAAAAGATATCCAGAAAGAATTCCGGTGAAAGCTTCACGTGAAGCGGTGAAACGCTGTTTCAGTAAAGCGAAGTCCGTCCCCAAGCTGTTTTGGCCCTAATTTACCTGCCCGTTCGATGCCGGTCCAGTGTTGATGCGGCGCTAGCCCCGATCCTGTCTTTTGCGGTTTTGGTGCCGCGTGCTGGTTGGCCTGCCTTGGGGTGTTTCAATGACATCGTTCTAATCCTGTGGTCCGTCTGGATAAACGGCGCGGCCCGCTCCATTCGCTGCGCTCCCGTGTTGGCCGTTGCCCTGACGGTGATCCCGCCGGACCCCCGGATTTGTCCCTCCTTTCCTGTTGAAAACAAACCCAAGAAAGGAAAAAACCATGACGCAAGAAACCACCAAAGGCCGCAGACCGGACTTCATCGTGTTCCACGCGCCCGAGCGGAAAAACGCCCCGTGGGTCCGCATCGGTGCCATGTGGGCCAGCAAGGACGGCAAAGGCTTCACGCAGGCGCAGGACTACGCGCCGCTGACGCCGGGCGTAATTATCGTCCGCCCCAACGACGAGGAGGCCGGCGAATAGCCGGCTAACTTTCCGGATACCATTGAGGAATTCCTTGATGGTATCCGGTCATTTCTGGGTGTCCTGCCGTGTGTCCGCGCCGGGCTTTACCGCGTCCCGCTCTGCAATCAGCAGCGCCCGCGCGTTTTCATCGCTCCAGGGCAATCGCCAGGGGCGGCTTTTCTCGATGGTTTTTCGCGCTCGGCGGATCTGCTCGCCGTTATCGAATGGCAGGGCAATGGGTTTTTTCCCTTTCGATGGAGAGACGGAAGAGGCCAGAACGCGCAGCGTGACGAAACCGGTTGCCGTGTCCTCGCGCAGCACTTCCGCCGTCACAACACGATTGCCAACGACCATGTTTTTTTGCGTGAGGTTATTTTTCGCCCACAGTGACTCTTGCCACTGGATGATGTCCGCCTCGATGAAATCAGCGTTGTTGATCCATTCGCTCATAAGGCGGTTGTAGCCGGGCAGGCCAGGTGCGGCAAGGTGGGCATACCAGCGAATTCAATAGATATCTTTGTGGATATCCACAAAGATATCTATGAGGAATTCTTTTATGGATTCCTTGAGGGTGCCTTTTTTGGTATCCTTGGCGGCAACCGGCCCAATCCCATCTGTGAGGTCCTGCCCATGCCAACAATTGTCGTCGCGAGCCCGAAAGGCGGAAGTGGAAAAACCACAACATCCTGGCTGCTGACAACGCAGCTGGCGAAGAAGGGGGCTGAGGTCACGGTCATTGACGCTGATCCCAACAGGCCCTTTAACGATATGGTGGAGGCAGGGAATGTCCCGTCGCGAATGACCATTGTTTCCGATGTTGACGAAGACAATATCGCCAGAAAAATTCGCGAAGCGGCGACAAAGACGGCTTTCGTGGTCGTGGATCTGGAAGGTACAGCAGCCAAAATCGTTGTCGTTGCGCTTCAATTTGCGAACTTCGTCGTGATCCCGATGAAGGGGTCGTTTCACGACGCCAAGGCAGCGGGGAAGCTGGTCAGCCTCGTTCACGATCAGGAGGAATCAATTCGTATGCACGCCCCGGACTATTCGCTTCCATACGCGGTCGTGCCCTGCGAAACGGGGTCGTTAATCGAGACTAAGATCATGCGGCAGCTGAAAGAAGGGCTCAGGGAGCGCCAAATTCCAGTATTCGATACTGAACTAATTAAACGACAGGCCTACGTTGAGATGTTGAGCGCACAGGGGCCTCTCGAAATCATGGACCCGGCTAAAGTGTCCGGCCTTGAAAAAGCAATAGAAAATGCTGAAGCTTTCGCCGCCGAGGTCCTGCGACGGCTTGAGCGTGGCACTGTTAAAGATCCTGTATTGAAGGTAGCAGCATCATGAGCGACCCATTTGCAAGCCTGAACAAGTTCAAGCCGAAGACTGCCGCCGAGGTGGACGCGCAGCTGGTCGATGAAACCATCATCGAAAAAGTCGCAGCGGCGAACAACTTTCCCAGCCGTCAAGCGCCGTCACCTGTAGCGCCAGCGAAAGAGAGAATCGCGAAACCTGTGACCGTGAAAACCGGCGGAAAGGGCAGCAGTTCGCAAACAGCGTCAGCGGCAACGCCGTCGCCGCGCTCCTTGCGACGTTTCAAAACCGGCCGCAATGTTCAGATTAATGTGAAGGGCGAGCAGGAAACGAAAGACGAGCTGTACCGCCTAGCTGATGTGATTGACGCACCACTTGGCGAAACACTAAAACGCGCCCTTGCCGCCCTCGATCGCGAGATCCAAACCAGCAAGAAATAACGGACCGTAATTGCCCGCTATGAAGAGAGACGAGGCGAGGGCGCTTTTGGCCGGGCCGTTTGGGGAGCAGCTTGGGCGGTATCCATTGCGGTTTTGCAAAGCGGCATTTTTCGGCATTCCACCGGCGCGCGGTAATCCGGTCGAACAGAACGGTAGGCTTCATTGATTGCGCGCGGGGAACAGCGTTTTGCGATGACATGCTGGCATGTGCTGGAAGGGTTCAGGGCGAAGCGTGAGAAACCAGACAGGGCGTTTTTCAACATCGGCAATTGCGAACTGGACCCGATTGCGCAGTTGGTCGAGGAAAACCGCGAACTCGATGTGTGGCCGTGATCCAACTGACGAATGAGCAGGCAGCAGAAATCACCCGGGGCAGCTTCGGTATCGGAGAGGCGTTTTATCTCATGGATGAGGCAAGGCCGGAGCTTATCGAAGACGGCGACGGTATCGCTTTTGCGGGTTTTCCGGGAGATTTGCGACGGGTTCAGGCCATCAATGAACTGAATTTCGGAAGCTATAGCTGCGGGGCCACGCCAGTGACATCGGCGCACGATGATTATCTGGTTTGCCAGTTTGAGCGTGAAGAATGGATACGGCAGGGCTATGAAGCGGAGCCAGCAGCGATTGGCGGGATCAGTGGAGGGCCAGCTTTTCAAATTTGTGAGAGTGCTGCAGGTTTAATGAGTTTTGCGTTTGCGGGGATTGTCTATGAGTTTTCGGAGGGATTTGATCTTCTCTATGTTACTCAGGCCAGAGCTATTCATGATCTGATAGGTTGGGGCTAATGTCGGTGAAATAGCCGGAAGAGGGATGAGCGGGATTTTTGATTTGGGGCATGGTTCAGGGCTGTGTCGCATTTTGAGGAATGATGATCCTGAGTTTTTTGTCCGTTGCTGAAATCGCGCTGATGATCTTAACGAGAAGGGTTCCGGTTCCGTTGATCAGTATTCCTGTGATCATTGCCCGAGGGCTGAGCGGGACTTGGCTGATGCTGTTTTCTCTCTGATGCGATGATAGTGGTGAGGGTGTGGGGGATAGGTTTTGGTTCTCGTAATGGGAAGCGTTTTGACTATGCACGCTGTTGTATGTGTTGGGGGAATTTCGGAAATTTTAATGGATGGTTCCTACACTACAGGGAGCGTTAAGGCCGTAGGAGACAGAGGAACAAGCTGGGTTTTTGTTGCACAAAAACGCTTGGTCAGGGGGCACCCCCGACACCCCGCCTAAGGCGAAAAAACGCGAAACCGCTCGCCATTTAGTCCGTCCCCTTGTGGGGTTCGGACAGCTCAGCGAGCCAACAAAACCCGTTGCGGGGCGATATGACGAACGCGACCAAAGCTGGCCGGCCCACCAAACCAATCCCCGAAAAACGGGGCTCCTGGGTATCGTTTCGCACGTCGCGCGACGAGGATGCTGTGATCGCCGGCAAGGCGGCCGAAGCCGGTTTATCCGTTTCAGCCTATTGCCGGCTCGCCGCGCTCGGTCAATCGATCAGCGCAAATCGCAACGTCATTCCCATGGAAGTCATAGGCCAATTGCGACGGCTTGGCAATAATTTAAACCAGGTCCTCAAAGAGGCCCGGTTCAATAACTTCCCTCCTGACGTTGCAAAACAAGCAGAATCCGCGCTTCGCGAAATCTCTGATTATTTGCGGCGGACATTTCATGGTTCCTAACATCACACGGGGGTATTCATTTAACAAGCTGACCAACTATCTGACATCGCCAAAGCGTGAAGAAGAGGGCGAGCGTGTCGGGTTTAGTCATCTCGAAAATTTTGTCCCGGGTGAAGCCAATAATCCGAAGGAGGCCGCGAAAGTCATGGCGGCGACCTGGAAGGGGGCTGAGCAATTAAAGGCCGCCGCCGGCGTTAAAAAGACCGGTCGCAAGCAGGACGGCCCTCCTGTCTGGCACTGCTCTTTATCGTGGCACCCGACCGAACAGCCCTCCCGCGACGACATGCTGCAGGCCGCGCGGGAATGCCTTGATGCCGTGGGTCTCGGGCTCGATAAGGGTTACCAAACCAGTTTCATCGAGCATGTCGATCGGGAACACCCCCATCTGCATATCCAGGTCAATCTCGTTCACCCCATCACCGGCAAAAAGGTCGATCCGTACAAGGACAAGGAGCGTGCCCAGAAATGGGGTGACCTCTACGAAAAGTCGCGGGGCAAGGTGTTTTGTGAAGAACGCGCCGCGAAATACAAAGCCATTAATGAACGGAAAAAGCCCGATCGGAAGCGTGCCCCGAAGCAGAGCCGCGAGGAGCGTGCGGCCACGAAAAAGGTCCGGATCGACACGCAGAAGGCCAAAGAGGAAGCCGCTGCGATCAGGCAGAAATTTGCCGACCGGGCCAGCGAGATCAAAGCCGCCAATACGCAGCGTTTCGCGTCCCAGCAGCTACAACGGGAGCATGACTGGCAGGCCCTGCAGCTGGCTCGCGATGCGATCCGGGCCAAGTACAAACAGAAAATCGACGAAATCTACAGACACAAGCGCAATCGGGACGCATTGCCGCTGACGCCGAAGGGGTTCCGGGACTGGAAGCAGACCCGCGAATGGAAGGGTTTAAGTCGCCGGTTATACAAGCAACAGCGGGATTTTCAGGCCCGCGAGCGCACGACTGCAGGGCGTCTGACGAATGCGATTGCGCTGGCCATGCATAGCCGCAGCAGCGATGTCTATGAGCGCGGAAAATGGTCGATGTTCTTCGGCCTTGCGGCCGACCATAACAAACGAATCGAGCTGCTGAAAAAGTATGAGCAGACGGCAAAAATGGCGCTATCGGAAAAGCATTTTAAGCAGCGCCGGAACCGAGCCGAGCCGATGCGCGAGGCCATGAACGCCGAGCTGGCCGCGCTTTCCAAGGCCTATAAAGACCGGACCGAGCAGCTGAAACGCACGGACACTGCGCAGCGCACCGCCGATCGCGCTCGCTGGCAGAGCCTTGCCATGGAACGGGCCGAGTCTTGGGCGGAGTGGCGGAAGAAACACCATGTCCCGGAACGCCCCTATACACCTGTTCCTGCGGCCAATCAGCAGCAACCGACGCCAGCCGTGCCCGGGAAGGAAAAGACCGGCCCGGTGAGCCGGCTGTTCGATGCCTTCCAACGAAACGCACGCGATGCCTTGAAAGAGCGCCGGGAGCAATGGCAGAAGAAGCAGCAGCAATTCCGAGAAAACGCGCGCGATGTCTCCGCCCAGGCGCCCGAGCCGGGCAGGGCGGCCGAGGGCGCCAGCCACAAGCCCGAAGCGGCGCCGCTGCAGATCCCGGCGCCATCGCAAAACCTCCGGGCGGCATTTCAGGAACGAGCGGCCCGGCAGCGCGAGAATTCGGAACGGACAACCCCACAGCCCCCGGAAAAGCTCACCGGTCATGCTTTCACAGAGGCCGCCGCACCGAAGGCAGCAGAGCCGGCAACGCCTGCCCCCACGCAGAGCCTGCGCGCTGCATATAAGGAGCGCATGGCTCAGCAGCGCGCCGAACAATCGCGGGAAAAAAGCGCCGACGATACAGCCAAACCGGCCCAGGAAAAGGGCTGGCAGAAGCGCGGAAAGGATCGGGCTCCCCGAAATCGCGGCGGACGTGACGGCAGCGGGGGAGAGTAACGCCGCATCGTCAATTATGTCCGGTTGGGTTACGATTTCCTGACGAATAAGACCGCTTGCGGAGAAATCATCATGGGCGAGATGTTTTCTAATGTCATCCGCTACGCGATCTGGGCGCTCGCGGTTTTCCTCGCCTTCCATTTTGGCCGCGCTGTCGGCTTCAAATTGCTGTCCCCCTGGCTTACCCGTGATCCCACCTTTCTTTTCGTTGGCGGTGCCCTGATCCTTGGTGGATCTGTAGGCTGGACCGGTGACCGGCTCGGTGCTTTGGCTGCCCGCGGATATAAGCCGGGCTATTTTTTTACCGGTCGAGCGATTGCCGGGTGGCTGCTTCTGGCGTTTGCTTTTGTCGTCGCGTTTTTCGCCGGACCCTATCTTGGACGCTTTCTAAGACCATATACAGCGCCGCTGATCGGCAGGGACAGATACTTGGAATGGATCGTCGGTGGCCTTGCGATCGCAGCACTGATCGTTGGGTTTGGTCGTGGCTGGGGGTATTTTTTCGGGCGTGATGCGGCGGGGAAAACAGACCAGCTCACACGCCGGGCGGTAGGATATTTCTGGCGGTTTTGGGCCGGGCTGATTGCTATCGGCTTGCCGATCGCCGTCTATGCCATCCTTTTAAATCTCCCCCCGGTCATATCATTTGGCCGCTATCTACACACTCTCAATCTTCCTGAATCGATCGAAATGTCGTTTTATTGGGCATTAGAGATCCCGTTTTTTGTGGCGGCCATTTTGATGTTCGCGGGAGGATCGCTGAACTACATGACCATGATAAAAACGGCGATTGGCAAGGGTAGTAGGCCGATAAGGCGCATGGCCCGGGCTTACCGCCTAGGCGCGGGCGGATCAGCGAATTTTGGCAGCGTTCTTGAAGAATGGGCCAACCCGTGGAGTCCTGGAAAGATACTGCTGGGAGCCTCGCTTTATGATCCCAAGTGGCTGGTCGGTGTTGCCGATGACAGACATGCCTTAACCGTCGCCGGATCAGGTGGCGGCAAGGGGCGGGCGGTCATCGTGCCGAACCTGCTAACCTGGCCGCATTCAGCTCTGGTGATTGATCCCAAAGGGACCAATGCAGCCGTGACGGGTGCCTATCGCGGTAATGGCGGCGGCAAGGTCAAGGGAGGAATGCGCCAGGCCGTCTATTGCCTCAATCCGTTCAATGTGAACGCCGGGGTGGCAGGTATGCCACCGCCGTCCCGCTTCAATCCGCTCTCGATGGTGGACGTGAACGGGCCGACTGCTTTCGAGGATCTGGATCTGATTGCGGATGCCTTGGTGGTGCCGGGCAAGGCCGATCCACACTGGACCAATTCCGCCCGGTCTGTCATTCGAGGCGTTACGGCTTATGCCCTCTCCGTAAACCCCGGCGCAACCCTTGGGGATGTGCGGGACATGATTACTCATCCTGATGGTTTGCCAATCGATGGGATGGTCGCTGCCGGCGGTGTCGCCAAGGAATCGGCCTCACAGCTTATTGCAGCCTCGGACAGGGAGTTGGGGGGGGATCGTTTCGACGACGATCCAGCAAACCGATTGGCTCTCGGATTCCTCCGAATTAAGGAGCGCCCTGGCGGCATCCGATTTTGATTTTATGGATTTGAAGACAAAGGCCTGCACGATCTACCTGGTCCTGCCTTTGGAATATCTGAATACTCATTCACGCTTTTTGCGGCTGTTCGTCAATCTGGCCGTGAAAGCGGCGTCCAAGGGCGGGGCGTCGAAACAGCCCGTTTTGCTCGTTCTCGATGAGTTCTATTCTCTGGGCACCCTCAAAATGATCGCTGATGCGTCGGCAAATATCCGTAGTTACGGAATGAAGCTTTGGCCGATCGTCCAAAATGTCGGGCAGCTGATCGAGTTGTACGGAGCGAACTGGCAAGGCTTCGTTGCCAATGCAGCGATGACGCAGTTCTTTTCAACCAATGACCCCGAAACCGCGCAATGGGCATCCGAACGCATCGGGGTAAGACCGGTCGGAGAAATCGATCCGGCCGGCAACCTGGTCGGCTTCAAACTGGCTCCCCTGAGAACGGCGGAGGAAATAGCCCGCGAGACTGGCCGGGAAGGTGGCCAAGTCCTCATTGTCAGGGAGGGGCTGGACGCTTTGGTGCTGCGCCGTGTGAACTACGACAAGGAGGCTGTGTGCCGTGGAAGTTTCAACCCTGACCCTGACCGCTAAGCCTCATCGCGGTTGGCGGATGCCCCGGTTTCCTGTTCGTCCTTGAAGAACGTGAGGTTAGTTCGTATCTCCCACCATTCGACTTTGGCCCACACGGCAAAGGCTTCGCGGTAGGTCAGGCCCAACTCTTTCGCAAAGACCAAGAAGGCCTCGCGGCTGAACTCCGCCGAGGGGTCCGAATATTCGGGACCGTACCAATCGTTGTGACTTTGCCCAGTGATCCCGCTATAACAATCGTAGGCAACCAACATGGCGCGCCAACGTTCTGGTTCAATATCGAAAACATAGTCTTCTTCGAGGGAAAGCTCGTTCCAGTCCAAGCCCCTAGAAAATGGTTGTTTTCCCACGGCCTTTTCGTATTGGGCCCTGACTTTTTCGATGTTGATTGCCATGGTTGCGTCCCCTGAGTAGGGCGGTCATAACGATATCGGACGTTAGATCAGGATGCGCTCAACCTCATCGAGCGTCAGCTGATCGTCGCGCCGGTCATAAAGGCCCGTGGTGCGGGAGCTTTCATGATTTGCCATCTGTTGCGCGATTTCCAGCTTACCGCCGTTCCGGAGGTATTCGGTGATGCCTGTCGCACGGAAGGAATGGCATCCAATTTTTGTCATGATGCCGGCAGCCAGGGCGCGGCGGCCGATCATGCGATAAACGTCGGACTGGCTCATCCCCCGGTCCGTCAGCTTTGCGGACCGGCCGACGCTGGTCCGGAACAAGAACCCCTTCGGATCGTCAGCCAGGGCGGCCGCGCCGATATACGCGTGCAGGTATTCATCGAGGCTATGGTGTGCCGGCATGTCATGATCCTTGCCGCCTTTTTCATGAAGGCGTATCCAGGTGCGCCGGCCCTGCACATAGACATCCTCCACGCGCATTTTTGTGACAGCGCCGACGCGGCCGAACGTGAAGACCATGGCGGCAATCAAAGCCCGGTCGCGGAGGCCGATCGGCGTGCTGGTGTCGATGGAATCCAGCAGGGCGCGCGTTTCATCGGCGGCCAGAACCGGTGTCTTTCCTTTCTTGGCCGAGTGTTTCGGCCCGCGCACGGCCGCAGCCGGATTCATCTTTAAAACCTGTCCGACGACGAGCCAATCAAACAGCATCCGGATCGCGGCCAGGTGCAGCTTCACTGAGGGGGCCGAAAGTCGCCGCTGCAGTGTTTCGACATAGGCGGCGACGTGTACCGGCTCGATGTCCTGCAGCTCGCCCAGCCGGTTTTCATCCCACCAGGCCGCAAAGTCACTCACGGCCCGCGCGTAGGCCTTGCGCGTGTTGGGGTTTCGGATGTTGGCGGTGAAGAATTCAATGAAGCGCTTCGCTGCGGCCGGGTCTGGAGTGAACAGCGCGGGCGGACTGGAATCCGGTCCAGAGGTGATTTTCAGAATCTCGTTTGGCATCCCGGCTCCTGTCTAATTTTAGCGTATTCAAATTGCGCTGATTACGTAACTTCCGTCGCCAAAGCCTTTTGAGCAACGGCTTCCTTGATCGCGCAGAAGGTCGGGAAAGTTTATCCGACTGGACTCGACGAGCTTGGGGCAAAAGTCACTGTTTTGGAAGTGAAAACGGCCGCTGGAAAGTACGCATGGGCGTGAATGTTTTTCTTGCAATTACCTCTTTGTCACATTAAGCAATCTTCTGTTGTTTTAAATATTTAGTACCTTTTTGTCCCAAATATCTGGAAAAGACCAAAGGAATGATTTTATGGCCAGTTTGTTTGTGAAAAAATTTGCCGCGTCGGCGCTGACGGTGACATTTGCGTTAAATGCAAACGCCGCGAGAGTCGCCCAAGCAGAAACTTTCGCCTGCAGTACAGACAATTATTTGTATAGGATCGCTTTTACCCTAACCGACCTTGGTCACGTTGACCAAAGTGTTGCGGACCAACTTGAAACATCCCTTGCAGATTTTTTCAACGCATCAATCGAGAAACGGAGCCGTTCTGATCTTGGCAAATCTAATGCTATTTGGCAGGAAACAGCCGACAGTGCTGCCGCCAAAGTTAAAGCTTTCAATGAAGATCATTCAGAACAATTGGAATTGAGCATTGAACTCCCAACCTCTACGAAGAGACCCTATTCAAATTGCGCTGATTACGCGACTCCGGTCACCAAACCAACCGAGCAGCGACTTCCTTGATCGCGCAGGGAGGTTGGGAAAGTAGGCCAAATGGAATCGATCAATAGAAGAATAGGCGACCGTGATGACGTCCAATAATTCTGAGCGCCCCGCCAACGGGAGCGGCACCTTCGTCGCGAGATCCAGAAAGCTCGCGGTTGTTTTTGCCGTCGCTATCGGTGCGCAGGTCTGTAGCGTACAGCAATATCACGTGTAAAAATCAAGAGTGCGGGGAGTTGTAATACCCTGGCTTCATTGGCTCAAAGATTTTCTGATGATCGTTACTCCAGTTTTCAGCATCGACAGCTTTTTTTGCGCTTTCCAGAGACATCGTTTCTATGATTTTGCCTGATCCCTGGCCTTCAAGAGCCTTGTCATAAGCGGGCTTGCGAGCATCAACGATCCTAAATTCATTTTTAGTTGATGCTAGTGGACCATCAGTTGATCTATCAACAATTTCGCCTCTAACATTTGGTCCATATTTTTGCGATGCATCAACCAAATCGCGCGCCAATTGCATTTTGCCATGGTTAAACCGCTCGGAACCCACCGGGTCAGTCCCAAGAAAACTAACTGGGTTTTCGTCAGGCGGAGCAAAAGCCGGTTCTCCAGCTAATGGAGCAAATACCGACTGTAGTTTCCCTTTCAGGTCCCCGAGAAAATCTCCGCTCATGCCTATCTCCATTGCTTAAAACTTTAATAGATCTTGGCAGATTTTCCTAAATAAACTCTTAACTTTCTGTATTAACCTTTGCCTCCCGATCTGGTCGAGGGGTCCGTTGTGAAATATCTTTGACTCTTCAATAAGTTTGGTGTTATCCATATTCCAGGATTATTTTAAGAGAAAAGGCGATGCTATTGAAAAATACACTGAAACAGGTTGCCGCCGCCGCTTTTGCTACTCTTGGCCTGATCGGCGCTGCCAGTGCCGAAA
The DNA here is from genome assembly GCF_023631045.1 of Caballeronia sp. AZ7_KS35. NCBI lineage: Bacteria > Pseudomonadati > Pseudomonadota > Betaproteobacteria > Burkholderiales > Burkholderiaceae > Caballeronia > Caballeronia sp. AZ7_KS35. The sequence goes on from NZ_JALQDV010000073.1 coordinate 23,647, forward strand.
ATTCTCTGTCACAAGAGAACGCCAAATTCTGCAGGCAGTTTGATAATGCCCACTTCATTGGTATCAATGGCGAAAATGATAAATTAATTGTTGCCGCGAATGGGTATTTTGCAAAGAATGGACATGCCTTGATCACGCAGGCCTCCAAAGATCCTTGCGCTGAACCTCTGAAGACCATCGCGACTGAAATGTGCGCTAATCCTGAAGCTGCTTTCGAGAAGATAAACAGTCAACCCGCGCGGGCAGGAAGACGCACCGTCACGCACGCAGATATAAACGAATTCTGTTCCGCCCCTAAAATTAAATAGATTTTATTCTAACGCATGATAAAGGACGTTATCATTCATAAAAGTACGGGTTACCGGAAAACGATTCAAGGGTCGGTTGGAGAAAAAATTCAGGCTTGGAATCGCCGGTCCCAGAGGTTCGAGCCCGACGGTTTCCGCAAAACGGTCGTTTTTTCGAACCCGCGATGAGCGTGGGATCAGTCCAGCTGAAAGAGCCTCCTACTTGCCAGTTGGTCGCATGCTATGCGCACCATGCCAAACTCGAAGATGATTGAGCAGGCAGCTTGGCATTACCAGAGGCAATCCCGTGCAACGGACGATCAACACTTAGGAAGCCGTTAGAACGGTGCCAATGTTTAGAAAATGCCCTGTCGGATTCCGATCGGCTCCCCCGGAACCCTTCCAGTACCTACAAATTATTTATGAACCGGAGCTGGGTTTAAATCGATTCGGACCAAAAACAGTCGGATAAGCGTCTTCAGCCAAGGGGTTTGCCCCCTTTTTAAGAAGATATTCGATACATTTCGGAGATTGCTCGCTTATGACGGCGAGTCGTAGCGCGGAGTCGCGATCCTTGGGATCTTTGAAGTCAAGCAAGGTTGACAATTGATCATATTGGCCATTACGCATCATGTCTTTCAGATGAGTGCTCATGTACCAACCACTGATAACGCCGGCAGTGCCAGTAGCCCCCTTGTCGCCAATGAAAAATCTATTTACCTTCTGGGACAAATTACCAATTAAGTCTTCAGACATAATATCTATTCCCTTCTGTTTTGTTCTAGACATAATAATTTAAAATGGTTAATTTTATGTAATAATGAATTATTATAGATAATATGTAGGGGCTCTCTATATGGGGTGACGTCAAGATTCGGACGTTTACGTACGCCAACGGTTAACCTGTCAGATTTGGGCCTGAGACGTTGATGCGAATGCGTCAACTAATGGTGAAAACGATTCTAATCTGACGCGTTTTGCGCGACACCCTGACGTCTGGTTGAAGTACAGCTCACATTGACGATCGCACCCGCGTCCACAAGCTGCGCGATAGAATCGAAATTCGATATCGAGTTTCGATTATAATTCTGGCTGTATCCATCAGAGGGACAGAGGATGTTGTCGACGGAAAGCGAAATCAAGACGGACGCGCGTGATCGTGCCTGGACGGTGTTCCTGATCTTCTTGCGTTTGGGGTTGACCTCGTTCGGTGGTCCTATCGCGCACCTTGGCTACTTCCGCGCTGAATTTGTGACACGCCGGCGCTGGCTCAGCGAACGCAGCTACGCTGATGTGGTGGCGTTGTGCCAGTTCCTGCCCGGCCCCGCCAGCAGTCAGGTCGGTATCGCGCTTGGGTTGTCGCGGGCTGGGTTCCCTGGCGCGCTGGCCGCCTGGGCCGGGTTCACGTTGCCATCGGCGATCATGCTGGTTCTGTTCGCGCTAGGCATGTCCACGCGCGGCAGTGCTTTTCCTGCCGGAGTGCTGCACGGTTTGACGGTGGTTGCGGTCGCCGTGGTGGCGCAAGCGGTGTGGGGCATGGCCCGGAATCTATGCACGAATACGACACGCGTTTCCATTGCCGCAGCGTCGGCCTGCATTGCCCTCGTGTGGACGAACGCTTTGAGCCAGGTCGGCGTGATCGCGATTGCCGGCGTAGTGGGATTAGTTCTGTTCAAGCCAACTCAAGTCTTGACCCATGACCCGCTGCCGATTTCGGTCGATCGGCGCGTCGGCGCCATGTTGCTGGGACTGTTTTTCGGCCTGCTGATCGGACTACCCCTCGCGACGGCCGCCTGGCCCGACCAGACGCTGGCGATGATTAATGCTTTCTATCGCGCTGGATCGTTGGTCTTTGGCGGCGGACATGTCGTGCTACCGCTCCTGCAAGCCGCAGTGGTGCCCAATGGCTGGGTGAACAATGAAACCTTCCTTGCCGGCTATGGCGTGGCGCAAGCAGCGCCCGGCCCGCTTTTCACTTTTGCGGCATTCCTGGGTGCCTCGATGAAGCTTCCGCCGAGTGGCTGGCTCGGCGCTTCGGTGTGTCTGTTCGCCATCTTCACGCCGTCGTTCCTGCTGGTTGTCGGCGTGCTGCCATTCTGGGAGCAACTACGCCGCAGCGTGCGGACACAGGCTGCGCTCGCTGGAGTGAACGCCGCAGTCGTCGGCTTGTTGCTCGCAGCGCTTTATCACCCGATATGGACCAGCGCCATTTTCAAACCGGAAGACTTCGGACTGGCGCTACTCGCGTTCGTTGCCCTGATGTTCTGGAAGCTGCCGCCCTGGTTCGTGGTGTTGGGGTGTGGTGTGGCCGGGTGGCTGTTGAGTCTCATTTTCTGAGACGCGGATCTATGTCCGACAACGACCTATATGGCGGCTTGATCCGCTTGCATGTCCTTCATCATGCGGGCGAAGAACCCATCTTCGGGCTGGGCATCATCGAGGAACTACGCCGCCACGGCTATGAAATCAGCGCTGGCACGCTCTATCCGATGCTGCATGGCCTGGAAAAGAAGGGCTACCTGCTGTCGCGACAGGAACGATCCGGAAGCCGGGCGCGGCGGGTCTATGAAATCACGACTGAAGGGCGAGCGGCGCTCACCGCAGCCAAGGTCAAAGTTAAGGAGCTTTTCGGCGAGTTGTTCGAAGAGAAATAGCCCTTTAGGGGTCGAACATCAATGTTTTGTGGGACCGCGCTTGATTGCGGCGATTTCCTCCTTCAGCTCTTTGATCGCTGCTTCTTGCGCTTGTATCTCTGCCTGCTGTTCCTGTAGGGCTTTGATGAGAGGGGGGACGAGCTTTTCGTAGTTCAGGCCCCGGGCATGCTCGATGGTTTCTTTCTTCCCATTGCCGAGGTTCATGGTGACGTTGCCGAAATTGTAGGCAATGTCACCGCTGGGATAGACCTTTTCGACTTCCTGCGCGATCAGGCCGATTTGCTCACCGTCCGTCTGGTCCTGTTCGACATCTTTCCAATGGAAGCGGACAGGCCGCAATTTCATGATTGAGGCCAGCCCGTCGCCCTTCGGCAACGGAACGATGTCGCGCTTCAACCGCTGGTCCGATGTCGTGCTGATGGTGGCCCAAGACCCACCGGAATTCTTGCGCTGAAGAGTGCCGCCGCTGTCACGGAAGCCATAGCCAGCGGTACCTTCGGTCGCACCAAAATTAAGGTAAGCGGATGCAGCAAAAAGAACATTGCCGTTGTTGTGGATTGCTAAATTTGTGTAGCTAGTCGCACCGTCCGTCCAGTGAAATTCAGTCCCGCCGCCCGAAATCCCGTCATTCGAAAAATAGTAAATACCATCCGCACCGCCATCGTATGTCATGTCGCCATCGAGACCCGGGGTGTTCCCGAAAGAAACAATGCCGTCGCCGTCATAGACTGTGAGCATGTCCTCAGGAACTGCCGTACCAATCCCAACCCAGCCATTCGAATCGATGACCAAGCGTGTACCGCCGCCGGTGGCGTCAAAAATGAAGAATTTATTCGCGAGGTTAAAGTCTGTTTCGTTTGCGGTTCCTACCCCGGTTGACCAAGTATGACCGCCGATATAACCAATCTGTGCATAGGAATTGGTGCCTGTGTCTGTATTAGCCACGGCGAGCTGCGGAGCAAATGCTGAAGCATTGCTGGTGAAATAGCCGGGATAGCCGCTCGCGCTGGCGTTACTACCATAGACGCCATAGGTCACACCACTAGTCCCGTTAGCGATGCCTTTAATGCTTGCAGCACCATTGGCCGTCCCAGCAATAGTGCTGGTAATCCCAAAAGCAGCACCGGTTGACGAGTTATTGACTGTGAGAACGGAGCCGGTCGAGGCGGCAGCGTTGGTATTTGTCAGACTCAGCAGACTACCCGTTGTCATGGATGTTGAACCGATCTTGAGAGCTATACCGGACGTCAGCGTGTCCCAGTTCCAGACTTGAGCAAAGTTTGCATTCGCGATGGTATGTCCCACCGCCGCCGCTGTGATACCGGACAGCGCTGTGCTGGCAGTGCCCGCATTAGAGATCCAAGAGGTAACGCCCGCGCCGTCAGTGGAAAGGACGTAGCCACTTGTACCCGCAGAGATTGGCAGGCTCATAGTCCACGAGCCCGCTGCGGCCTGAGACTGGATTCCGACATAGCCGGACGTGTTGCCTTCGAGCCGGAGTGTGCCCAGGGTCGTTCCTGCCATGCCAATATCAAGAAGCGCCCCGGGGCCGGTGTTACCGATTCCGACCCGTCCGCTCGACTGAAAATTGATAACCCCGGTCCATAGATTTGAGCCGCCATTACAGAACATGAGGTTGGATACCCCGCCATTCTCCGGGCCACCGGCGTTGATGAAGCTGTTAGCCGTTATTCCCGTGCAGGAAGATCCGGGAACCGGCTCCGCTGCGCGGGCTTGCGGCGTGGCCAGCAAGATCAGGGAGGCCATGAGCGCCACACGCTGCAATGCTTCGATCTTTCCCGCCATGCGGTGATTATTTCGCATGGCTGCTCTCCACATCCGTCAGTTCTCCGCTGTAGGCGACATTCCCTCTGACCAGCAGCCCGTCTTTATTTAACGTGGCGACCTCCTTGCCATCGACCATAAAGCGGATGACGCCGTGCTCTTTGTCGATGACGATTTCCGGCGCAGAGGCGGCATTTTTCGTTGCAGGTTCATTCGGTTGATTTGGCGTGGCGTTCGTCGCCTGCACGGGGTAGGCAGTGAACAGCAGAACGCACGCGAGAATGACAGCTGAAAAGCGCATTGCAGAAAACCTCCGGACTACGAATGAAAACCACCGAGGATCTGCCCTTGGTGGCCGGAGGTTGACAACCGTAACTGAAGGAACGGTGCGGCAGTCTTTAGCCGCGAGGCTTGAACATACACTGCCGCCCCCCGGCCATAGCCGAGAAGCGGCATCAATTCGTTGATGCCGAGTCGCTTCAGTTTGGAGTTGTCACACTCCGGACCGGTTCAAAACC
>NZ_JALQDV010000074.1:0-15267 GCF_023631045.1 Caballeronia sp. AZ7_KS35
CATGACGACCTTGGCTCATTTCGAAATGATAGCCAAGACAATTATTTAATCAAGCTATTTAGGGGATGTCGTACTAGTTGAAGTGAAAGTCACCGTAATTCCACGCGACGAGATCTTCAACGCGAATTCCCGCAAGCAGTGTTTTTTCACGATGCGCTGCCAAACTGGGCTCCTTGTCTGCCATGGTTTCGAGCAGCGAATAGTGCTGCGACGTCCCCATACTCTCGCCCGATCGCATTTGCCACGCGCGGCCACGGGTTCGACTAGTTGAAGACATCACCATTGGGGATATTGAACGATGCATTCGCGTTTGCATCGGCTTCGCACAGATGCACGATCTCGGCATAGCAAGCCGATATCCGTCGCACTCGCGCACATGGTATCGAGGAGAGGCGCATCGGGAGAAATACCGAGTATCCATACATTTTGTAGCGCGTCCCTACGCTCTCGCGCATATGAGCCAAGCCTTTGAACGATGCCATAAGCTGCACGTATAGGCGCTCTCAGAAAACAGTAGTTTTGTCCGCAGGGCTACGGTCCTACACTGCGCTCTATCGTATGGAGCCTATTCCGATGACCGAAACACAAAGCGCGCTGCCCGAAATTCGATTACTGATCGACGGTCAATGGGCCGACGGCGGCGACCGCATGGCAGTGCTGGACAAATACCGGCTCGTACCCGCAGCGAGCCTTCATGTTGCATCGCGTGAACAGGCGCGTGAGGCAGTGGAGGCGGCGCATCGAGCCTATATAACGTCCTCGCTGACGCCGCACGAACGCGGCGCGATTCTCGAGCGCGCCGCGGCATTGCTGGAGCGCGATACACCGCAGCTCATCGCCGCGTTGCAGACAGAAGGCGGCTTCACGCAGACGGACGCGCAAGGCGAGATCAAGCGCTGCTTGCAGACGTTCAAACTGTCGGGCGAAGAAGCGCGCCGTCTCGCGGGCGAGATGATTCCGCTCGATGGCGCGCCCCAGCAGAAAGGGCGCATCGGCTTCACGTTGCGGGTGCCGCTCGGTGTCGTTTGCGCGATCACGCCTTTCAATGCGCCGCTCAACACGGTCGCGCACAAGGTCGCGCCGGCCATCGCAGCGGGCAATGCCGTCGTGCTGAAGCCATCGACGCATACTCCGACGACTGGCAATATCATGGCCGCTTGCCTGATCGAAGCGGGCCTGCCTGCGGGACTCATCAACGTGGTGCACGGCGGCGCGGACGTCGCCAACTGGCTGATTGATGAACCCGACGTGCGCTTCTTCGCATTCACTGGCAGCACGGAAGTGGGCCGCTCCATTCAGCAGCGCGTGGGCTTGCGGCGCACGCAGATGGAGCTGGGCAGTATCGCGTTCACCATCGTCGATGACGACGCCAATCTCGATGCCGCGTTGCCCAAGATCGTCGCCGCCGGTTTCCGCAAGGCAGGGCAAGTATGTACGTCGATTCAAATGTTGTTGGTGCATCGCAAGCGCATCGGCGAAGTGGAGACGCGGTTGGCACAACTCGTGAGCGAACTGCGCTACGGCGATCCGCGCGATCCGGCGACGCTCGTCGGGCCGGTGATCAGCGTGGCATCGGCGGAGCGCATCGAGCGCTGGATCGACGACGCCGTGTCACGCGGCGCGCGCAGGCTTGCAGGCGGCACGCGCGAAGGCGCGGTGATTCCGCCGACTCTGCTCATCGACGTGAATGCGGATGCGCAGGTAAGCTGCAACGAAGTCTTCGGCCCGGTCATGTCGCTGGTGCCTTTCGATACGCTCGACGAAGCCATCGATCGGGTCAACGCCACGCCGTTCGGTCTGGCGACGGGACTGTTCACCAACCGCCTCGACGGCGCGTTCGAGGCTGCGCGCAGGCTGCATGTGGGCGGCGTGCACATTAATGAAACATCGAGTTCGCGAGTCGACCTGATGCCGTACGGCGGCAGCAAGGACTCCGGCTTCGGCCGTGAAGGCCCGCACTACGCGGTGCGGGAAATGAGCGAAGAACGCCTGATTACGCTGAGTACATGAAGGGGACGATGCAATGCCGATGATGAAAGGCGGTCGACTGATCGCCGAGACGCTGGTGAAAGAGAAAGTGCCGTACGTGTTCGGGATCTGCGGACACGGCAATGTCGGCATTCTCGATGCCCTCTACGACGTGCGCGACAAGCTGCAACTGATTTCGCCGCGCCACGAGCAGTGCGCGGGCCATATGGCCGATGCGTACTATCGCGTGAAGCATCGCCCCGTGGCGACCCTGACGTCAACCGGACCCGGCTCCGCCAACATGGTGATGTCGCTGGCAACCGCATTGTCGGACTCGTCGGCGTTCATGGCTATCACCGCGAACGTGCCCACTTCGCAGCACAATCGCGGGCCGTTTCAGGAGTTGTACAAGCACAATCAGGCGGATTTCGCGCAGGTCATGCGCCCCGTCGTGAAACGCGCATTCCAGCCGACACGTGTCGATATGCTGCCGCTCGCTCTGCGTCAGGCAATGGACACCATGGTCACCGGCCGTCCGGGCCCCGTGAATCTCGACATTCCTTATAACGTGTTCCAGGAAGAAGCGGACGTGCAACTGCCGCCCGCATCGCATCTGGACCGCCGGGTGCGGCCCGGTGCAAGCGATGCCGATATCGCCGCTGTCGTCGAACTGATGGCATCGGCACGCAAGCCGGTGCTTTTCATCGGCCACGGCGCGACGCTGGCCGAAGCCGGACCTGAGATCACCGAGTTGCAGCAGAAGCTGCGCATTCCAGTCATTACTTCGCCGAACGGCATGGGCGCGGTGCCAGCCAACGATGTGCTCACGCTCGGTTTCATCGGGCGCAATGGCGCATTTCCGGCGAATGAAGCGGGGCGTCACGCGGACCTCGTGCTAACCATCGGCACACGCTTCGACGATCGTTCATCGTCTAGCTGGCATCCCGGCTACTCGTGGAACTTCCCGACGACGAAGCTCGTGCATGTCGATATCGATCCCCAAGAGCTTGGCCGCAACTATGCGACGGATATCGGCATTGCGGCAGACGCGAAAGTGTTCACGCGGCAATTGCTGAACGCGCTTGATTCGCGCAACGATATCGCTACGAAACGCTACGCCGCGTGGGCCGACGAAGTGCAGGGCTGGGTGCGTCAGTGGGAAGCCTTCGTGCAGCCGCATTTCGGCGACTCAACCTCGCCGCTGCGGCCCGAATTCGTCGTCGGCACATTGCAGAAGACGCTGCCCGACGACCTGATCCTGTCGCTGGATTCCGGCGTGCATCACAACTGGTTCATGCAGTTCTGGAAACCGAAGCGCCCGCAAAGCATGCTTAATAGCTGGGGTTATTCGTCGATGGGCTTCGGCGTGTGCGGCATTCTCGGCGCGCAACTCGCGGCGCCGGACCGTCCCTGTGTCGCTGTCGTCGGCGACGGTGGCTTCACAATGACACCGTACGTCTTGTGTACCGCCGTCGAATACAACCTGCCGTGCGTGTGGGTCATCTGGAACAACTTTGCGTGGGGCGCGATCCGCGATTTGCAATATGGCTTGTTCGATGGCCGCGAGATCGGCACCGCGTTCTACAAAGGCCAGACCGGAGAGCGTTACAACCCGGACTTCGCGGCGTGGGCGCGCGCATGCGGCGCGGACGGCGTGACAGTGACGCGCCCCCAAGATCTGGGCGGCGCGATCGAGCAGGCGATTGCAAACCGGCGTCCGTGCGTGATCGACGTGCACGTCGATGCGGAAGTGCGCCCGCCATCGACCGGTACGTGGCAACTGCCGCCCATTCCCTATAAAGAGCCGATTTACGGCAAGCCGTTTATCGCATGACGGCCTGATACGAGAGAGCAGCAGCATCAAGGCTCCATGACGCCGCACATAAGCGATAAAAAATCGCGCGGCGTCTCCCTAGAAACAGGAGACACACATGACTTTCCGCACTCCGCGCGGACGGACAGGGCTTCGTTCATCCATCGCTTTTGCTTGCACAATGCCGCCGCTTTGACGGCATCGCGTGCACGAATCAGAGGTAATCATGTTCGAATCGCTCATATCCCAATCCGCCAACGGCCTCGTGCTGGGCTTTGTCTACGTGCTCATTGCCGTGGGGCTGTCCATCACATTCGGCTTGCTCGGCGTCATTAACTTCGCCCACGGTGCGTTCTTTGCGCTCGGGGCCTACGTCGCGTATCAGCTTTTTCAGATGTTCGGCTGGCCCGCCGTCATTTTTGCGCCGGTCGTCGTCGGCGTGATAGGGATGGTCGTTGAAGCCGTCGTCATTCGAAGGCTGTACGGCAAGGAGCCCTTGTCGAGCCTCATCGTCACCTTCGCGCTCGCCTTGCTGATTGAAGCGCTCATTCGCTTCTTCTGGGGCGCAGACGGCAAGCCGTTCAATCCGCCGATATTCCTCAACGGCATTGTTGAAGCGGGGCCGCTGCTGATCACGAAGTATCGCGTGGCGGTGCTTGTGGCGACGGTCGCCACGCTCGGCGGGCTCGCCGCGTTTCTCGCTTTCACGCCGTATGGCCGCATCCTGCGCGCCGGCAGCCGCGATCCGGAAATGGTCGAGTTGCTCGGCATCAATCTACCGCGCGTGCTGACGGGCGTGTTCGGTCTGGGCTGCGCGCTCGCGGCGATTGCTGGCGTGCTTGCCGCGCCGCTGTGGACCGTGTCTCCGTCGATGTCCGCCAACGCGATCATGCCAGCGTTCGTTGTGGTGGCGATCGGCGGGCTGGGCTCTTTTCTCGGCGCGGTGGTGGCGGGGCTGGCGGTCGGTATCGTCACCTCCATCACGATTCAATTTCAACCTGATGCAGCCGCTGCATCTATGTACGCGCTGATGTTCCTCGTGATGCTGTTGCGTCCGCGCGGTCTGTTCGGTGAACAATGGGAGCGCTTCGAATGAACCTGCGCACACATACTGTCTCCGCTGATAACGCGTCGTCCCACAGCGCTCAAGTCGCGAAGATTCGGCCGATGCGTCATCCGATCTTGCTGATGGCCCTCGTGCTCATCGCTATATCGGGCGTGTCGCTGGCCCTCGGCATGCCGATCGACCGCATCACGCAGATTGCGATTTATACGCTGTACGCGATGGGCACGAATTTTCTCATCGGCTATCTGGGGCTCGTGCCGTTCGGTGCGTCGTTCTTCTTCGGTTGTTCGAGCTATGCGCTGGCAATCGGATTCGGCGCATACGGCGGCAACGAGATCGGCGGCGTGCTCGTCGCGGGCGTGTTCTCCTTGCTGCTCGCGTTCGTGATCGGCGCGTTGATCTTGCGACGCAAGGGCTTGTACTTCTCGCTGCTGACGCTCGCATGCTCGCAGATCGCGTTCGAAGTCGCATACAAGTGGACGACGGTCACGGGCGGCGAAAACGGCCTGCAGAACATCGCGCGTCCGCTGTTTCCTTCGGCGCTGTCGTTTCATGTTTTCACGCTTGTCGTGGTGCTCGCGCTGTCGTGGATGCTGTGGCGCGTGGCGCACGCGCCGTTCGGCCGTCTGATGCAGGCACTGCGCGACAACGAACAGCGCGTGACGAGCCTCGGCTACGACGTCTATTCGACGCGGCTGATCGCGCTCGTGATGGCAGGCGGAACTATTGGCGTGGCGGGCGGGTTGATGGCGCTGCTGCTACAAGGCGTGTACGCCAACAACCTTAACTGGGCGCACGCGGGCGATCCGGTGCTGATGTCCGTGCTCGGTGGCGTGCATCAGTTCCTCGGGCCGCTGTGGGGCGCGATTACGTTCATCATCCTTGAAGACCGGCTAAGCGCGATCACGGAGAACTGGTGGCTGTTCTTTGCGCCGGTGATCATCATCATGGCGCTGCTGTCGCCGGAAGGCATTCAGGGCTTTCTGCGCCGCTTTGGCAAGCGCTCGCCGTGGACGCTCACGCGCGACACCATTCCGGCGCGTCCGGCGCGCATTACGCCGTATCGTCCCGCGGATGCCGGTGGCGATGTCGCAAAGCCCGTATTGTCCGTCGATGGTCTCTCGAAGCGCTTCGGTTCCATCGTCACGCAGGACGGCATTTCGCTTGAAGTGAAGCGTAACCAGTTGCACAGCTTCATCGGGCCGAACGGGGCGGGCAAGACGACGTTCTTCAATATTCTGACGGGCTTCATCTTGCCCGATGGCGGGCGCATCGTTTTCGAAGGCAAGGACATTACGCGGATGCAGGCGCACAAGCGCGCACGTCTGGGTCTGGCGCGCTCGTTCCAGATTCTCAGCGTGTTCCCCAATCTGTCGGCGTTCGAGAACGTGCGGATCGCGGTGCAGGCCTCGCGCGAGCAATGGCGCGGCTTCTGGCGCGATGCCTACACGAACGACGAGGCCAACGAGCGCGTTTGGTCTTTGCTCGATGCGGTCGGTCTCGCGGACCGCGCCGCCGATATGTGCGCGGAACTTTCGCACGGAGAAATGCGCCTGCTGGAAATCGCCATGACGCTCGCTACCAGCGCGAAGCTGCTGCTGCTGGATGAACCGCTCGCGGGCCTGGCGGAATCGGACCGGAAAGTGGTGGCGGCGCTGATCCGGCGGCTGGCGGCATCGCATGCGGTGCTGCTGATCGAACATGATATCGACCGCGTGCTGGCGATGTCGGATCGCATCACGGTGCTGCATCAGGGACGTTTGATCGCGGACGGCCTGCCCGCCGATGTCGCGCGCAATCCTCAAGTGGTCAGTGCCTATCTCGGCGATGCCGGCGCGCATGCCGTGGTCGAAGTCGCAGGCGCTGCAAACGATGCGAAGGAAGCCAGCCCCGCAGGCCGCGTCCTTTTGAAACTGGAGAATGTCAGCGCAGGCTACGGCGGCGGCACAGTGCTGGAAAGCGTCGATCTGACCGTTAACGCGGGCGAAGTGGTGGCGCTGCTCGGCCGCAACGGCGTTGGCAAGACGACGATGCTGCGCACGATCACCGGGACCGTTCACCCCAGTGCGGGCCGCGTGGTCTTCGATGGCAACGACGTCAGCACCATGCGCCCCGATCTCATCAATCGTCTGGGTGTGTCGCTCGTGCCGGAAGGACGCCGCCTGTTCCCGAACCTGACCGTGCAGGACAACCTCAAGCTTGGCGCACGCGCGGGCGGCGCACCGCTCGACGAGATTTGCGACCTGTTCCCGAAACTGCGTGTGCTGATGCGTTCACGCGCCGCCAACCTGTCGGGCGGCGAGCGTCAGATGGTGGCGATCGCGCGGGCATTGATGGTGCCAAGCCGCCTGATCTTGCTCGATGAACCGTTCGAGGGTCTCGCGCCCGCCGTCGTGCACGAAGTGCGCGAAGCGGTGAAGAAGATCACGACGCGCGCGAGTCTGGTCATTGTCGAGCATCACGCGGAATCGGTGCTGAACATGGCGAATCGCGCGTACGTGCTGGTGAACGGCCGGGTCGCATTTGGTGGCGAAGCAAGCGTGCTGGCCGCCGACACCGCGCTGCAGGAACGCCTGCTGGGCGTGAGCGCAGGCGACACAGAGGAACTTCTGGCCAAGAGAACAGCATGACGCAACGGCTCAATAACCCGATCGGCGTCAATACATACAGTTATCTGTGGACGACGCCCGCGCCCGAATGCGTGATGCAGCTCGCGGAAACCGGTTACCGCGAATTCGAGTTGCTCTTGAGTCCGCCACATCTTCCGCTCGATGCATTCACCGCTGATGACCGTAAGCGCTTCGCCGCAGCATGCGCGAGAGAAGGCGTGACGATCCGCTCGCTGAACGTTCCGAGTCTCGATCACAACCTCGCGTCCTCCATGCGCCGCATGCGCGAATACTCAGTGCAGGTGTTCATCGACTCGATAGATCTCGCCGCCGATCTGGACGCGACCTATCTCGTCATCGTGCCGGGACGCATGAGTCCGCTGTTGCCACCGACGCAAGCATTACGCGAAGCATGGATGCGCGAGGGGCTCGATCCGCTCGTTGCGCACGCAAAGAAGCGCGGCGTGAAGCTCGTCTTGGAGAACGTGCCGTTCGCATCGTTCCCAGATGCGAAGACGCTGGGCGCGTTCGTGCGCAGCTATGCAGCGCCGGAGCTGTCAGTTTGCTATGACGCAGCGAATGCGTATTTCATCGGCGAATCGCCCGCGGAAGGACTGCGCTCGCTCGGCGAACTCGTCAGTCTCGTTCACCTCTCCGATACCACGCAACAGGTCTGGCGCCACGACGAAATCGGCCTAGGCGATGTGCCTTTCGCCGATGTGCGCGCCGCGCTCGACGACATTCAATACAAGGGAACCTGCATGCTCGAAATCATTTCATCCGAACCGGAAGCGGCCATTGTGCGCAGCCATCGCGCGATCGAAGCGCTCGGCTTTTCATCGCTTGAAGAGCAGGAGCAGCGCGCATGAGCCGCATTCTCGTGACCGGCGCGGGCGGTTTGCTGGGTCGCTTCGTCGTAGATGAACTGCTTCAGCACGGCTACGACGTGCGCGGCTTCGACCGCCAGGCGGGCAAGGCAGATATCGAATGGACCGTCGCCGACGTCACCGATGCCGAAGCCGTCAGGCGCGCAATGCAAGGCATATATGCCGTGCTGCATATGGCGGCGGTGCCGAACATCTGGTCCGGAGACGGCGCAACGATCATGCGCGTGAACGTGCAAGGCACCTACACCGTATTCAATGCGGCCGAAGCCGAAGGCATTCGACGCGTAGTGTTTTGCTCCAGCGACTCGGTCGCGGGATACACAGTGCGCGAAGGCAAGATGCCGCCGCCGCTATACGCGCCGCTCGACCTCGACCATCCGTTGCAGGCTACTGATCCGTATGCGGTGAGCAAGGTGCTCGGCGAAGACCTCGCGCGTGCTTATTCTATGCGCGGCATGTCGGTGCTCGCGCTGCGCACGGTGTTCGTCGCGTATCCAGAGATGGAAGGCGAGATCGTCGCGCGCGCCAAGGATCCGACGAACTACACGGCGCCCGCGGTCGGCGGACCATCGACGGCGGGCGGCGGGCCACTGCATCACCATATCGATGCACGCGATCTGGCGCGCGCCTTCCGCCTCGCACTCGAACTGCCGATGCAGGCCGGCGAATTCGATTGTTTCTATTTGTCGTCGAGCGTGACGCTCGCGCCCGAGCCGACCATCGATCGCATCAAACGCATGCACGGCCATGCCGTCGAAATACGCGATCCCGACTACTACTGCCGCAATCCGTTTGCGCCGCTCTACGACCTGACGCATGCGAAGGAACGTCTGGGCTTCGTGCCCGAGTACGACTTGCGGCATTTACTTACCGGTCTTCCCGGTTTCGAGAACTGATATGGCGACCATCATCCCCACAGAAACGCACTTCAAGAACGCGGCGAAAGAAAAGCAGGCCGTGACGCGCAATCTTGCTGAACTGCGCTGGATTCAATACCCCGGTCACTTCGAGCAGGCGTTGTCGAAGGCGATCGTGACACCGGACACCACGGGCAGCCGGTTCTTCGACCATCGCATCTCGTGCTACGAGCCGGGCGCGTACGTCCAAATGCATTCGCACAAGGTACAGGAGCAGATCTATCACGTGCTGTCGGGCGAAGGCGTGTTGACCGTCGACGGAGAACGCCGTCTCGTGCGTGCCAACGACGTGACGTACATTCCGCCGGGCGTCGAACATGATTTTCATTGTACCGGCACCGACACGCTGGTGTTTCTCGTCATCACCAGCCCGCCGACGGACGAAGAACCGACACCACGTTGAATTTAGAAAGGATGTTAAATGAAGAAGATTCTTGTCACAGGTGCAAGCGGTTGGCTCGGTGCTGAAATCGTGAAGACGCTGGTCGCCAGGGGCGATGCCGTGATCGCGACGGACATCGTTGTCGGCCCGGCGTTGCACGCGTTGGCATCGCGTCACAGGGAACAGGTCACGCCCGTTGCAGCCGATCTGTGCGAATGGCCGCAGGTGTTACGTCTGTTCAGCGAGCATCATCCGGACGCCGTCGTTCATGCTGCCGCGATCGTCGGCGTCATGCAGTGCGCTGAGATCCCGCTGAAAGCCAACCGCGTCAATGTGGAGGGCTCGATCAATCTCTTTGAAGCAATGCGCCTGTCCGGCGCGAAGCGCGTCGTTCACGTGAGCACGGAAGAGACGTATGGCGATTTTCTAACGGCGGTCGTGGACGAGGAACACCCGCAAAAGCCGGTGAGCGTGTATGGCGCGACGAAACTCGCTGTCGAACATTTCGGCCGTGCGTATTCGCACGATCACGGGCTGGAATGCATCAACGTGCGGACCTGCTGGGTGTATGGGCCGCATCTGCCGCGTCTGCGCGTGCCGCGTACTTTCGTCGAAGCGGCATTGCGCGGTGAGGCGCACCATCTCGATGACGGCGCAGATCTCGCAGTAGATCAGGTCTATATCGCGGATACGGTTGCGGGCATTCTCCTCGCGCTCGATAAAGAAAACCATCGCTACGAGAGCTACAACGTAGCGACGGGCGTTGCCCCGACCATCGCCGATGTGGCCGAAGCCGTGAACCGTGCGATTCCTGGCGCGCGTATCAGCGTCGGCAGCCGCGGGCCATACAGGCATGGCGGCGCGGTGCTGAGCGCGACCAAGGGCGCACTCGATATCACGCGGGCGCGCACCGAACTCGGCTACGAGCCGAAATACGACTTGCAGCGCGGCATCGAAGCGACCATTGAAGAAACGCGCAAAGTAATAGGAGAACAGCGATGAAACCTTTGACTCTCGTATTCGGCGGATCGCGCGGCATCGGCGCGGCGTGTGTCGACGCCCTTCTGAAGAGCGGGTCGGACGTCGCGTTGACTTATACGAGTGAAGCGGTGACGCTCGATGGCGCAAGTGCCTACGCCGTCGATATCCGCGACGCAGGCGCCGTCGATAAGGTCTTCGAACGCGTGAAGGAACACTTCGGACGCAGTGTCAATGCAGTGGTCGCCAATGCAGGCATCAACGTGCCGCCCGCGCCGGTCGCACAATTTACGGATGAGGCGTTTCGCAGTCTCGTCGAGGTGAATGTCGTCGGCGCGTTCAATGTGCTGCGTGCAGCGGCGCGTGAAGTGACGGACGGCGGCGCGATCGTCGCGCTGACTACGTCGCTCGTGCGGCATGCGGTCCCGGGTGTCGGGCCGTATAGCGCGTCGAAGGCTGCCGTCGAATGTCTGGTGCGTTCCATGTCGAAGGAACTCGCTGCACGCCAGATTCGAGTGAACGCAGTCGCGCCCGGTCCTGTCGATACTGACCTGTTCCGCGCAGGCAAGACCGACGAAGCCAAAGCGCGCTCCGCCGCGATGAGCCCGTTGAACCGCATCGGCCAGCCGCATGAAGTGGCGGAGGTCGTTGCGTTCCTGCTGTCCGACAAGGCGTCCTGGGTCGATGGACAAGTCGTGCAGACCAACGGCGGCCTGATCTGACATGCTGACACGCAATCGTGTTAATCCGCGCGCTGACGAGACCGTCGATGTGCTCGTCGTCGGCGGTGGCGGCGCGGGGCTCGCTGCAGCGATCGAAGCCGCAGAGGCGGGCGCGCGTACCGTGCTTCTGGAAAAAAACGACGCGCCCGGTGGATCGACATCGTGGTCGATCGGCTCGGTCAGTGCTTCGCAGACGCCGCATCAACGGGCGCAAGGCATCGACGATACGCCCCTGGCGCACTGGGAAGATATGCCCGGTTTCGCGGGCGATCTTGCGCCGCGAGACAACGACGCACTGCGCCGCATTCTCTGCGATGCGATGCCCAGCACCTTCCAATGGCTGCTAGACAGCGGCGTGCGCTTCATGGGACCTATGCCGGAACCGCCGCATCGCGTGCCGCGCATGCATAACGTGCTGCCGAATTCGCGCTCGTTCATCTATCACCTGACGCGGCGCGCGAAGCGTGCGGGCGTGGATATGCGCGTGCGTGCGTGCGTGACCAAGCTCGTGCGCGAAGGCGATGCTGTTCGTGGCGTGATGTTCGAACAGGAAGGCACAACTAAGCGTATCGATGCGAAGGGCGGCGTGATCCTCGCCGCAGGCGATTTCACCAACAGTCCCGAACTGAAAGCGCGCTTCATGGGCCAGCAGGAAGCGAAAGTGTCCGCTGTCAACGTGACGGCCACAGGCGACGGTCAGCGCATGGCTGAAGAGTTGGGCGCACGAATCGTCAATGGTGATCTCGCGCTGGGTCCGGAGATACGGTTCATCGCGCCCGCGAAAGAGAATTTCGTGCGGCGGCTGCCGCCGTGGCGCACGCTCGCCGCCGTCATGCAATGGTCGATGAAGCATCTGCCCGACGCGATCCTACGCCCGTTTCTGATGAAGTTCCTAACGACCGCGTTAGCGCCATCTCTTACGTTGTTTGACGCCGGCGCGATTCTCGTCAACGCACGTGGCGAGCGGTTCGGCGATGAAACCGACCGGCCCGCGTATCGTTTGCCGGATCAGCCGGAGGGCGTGGGCTATATCGTGATCGATGCGCGCATCGCGAAGCGCTATGCCGCGTGGCCGCATTTCATCTCGACAGCGCCAGGCGTCGCGTATGCGTATCTCGAGGATTACAAGCGTAATCGGCCGGATGTATATCATGAGGCGGAGTCCGTGGAAAGGCTGGCTGCTGTCACCGGCATGAATGCTCAAGCGCTGGCTGCGAGCATTGGTTCCGCGAAAGCGCTCTCACAAGCGCCGTTCGTCGCGCTCGGGCCGGTACGGGCGGTATTCGTGCATGCGGAAGGCGGCTTAAAGGTCGATGAACAACATCGCGTACTCGATGCCAACCATTCGCCGATTGCGGGCCTGCGTGCCGCCGGATCGACGGGGCAGGGCGGCTTGCTGCTGAAAGGCCACGGCCATCATCTGGCGTGGGCTTTTGCATCGGGACGACGTGCCGGGCGGTTCGCGGCGCAAGCCGCACGCGATGGCGTCACTAAAGAAAAATCCATCGCATGAGCAAGATGAAGAAACAATTAGGCTTCGTGATGCGTCGCTTCGTCATCGAATTCGGGGTCGGTGTTGTTCAGCTCGGGCACTTCACCCGGCGCAATCAAACGTACGCCTTGCCATGCATCGGTTTCGATCAGCACGCGCGTGATGTACTTCAACTCGTCACGCACGATCGCCGCTGCGTGCGACAGCTTCTCCGGCGCGAGTGCGTACAGGTAATTGCGCCGCACCATCTGCGCATCCGAAATGCGCACGCAGCGCCATTGTTCCGGCGCATTCTGCAACGCATAGACGGCCGCCATCGGCTTGATCGTCACGCCGATGCGATCCGCCACGCAACGCATCAAGAGCGGCAGGGAATCGATTTCCGCGACGGCGTCGACGGTCAGATTCACCCGGTCGAATTCCAGCGTGATGCGGCGGCGCAACCCGTGTCCGGGACTCGGCAGAATGAGGGGAAGCTTCGCCAGTTCGGCCAGTGTGATGTCGCGCCGGTTCAACGGATGCATCGTGCTGTCATGCGGCAGGATCATGAACAACTCTTCCTCCAGCAGCGCTTCGACCGTCAGATCGAGCGCGGCGGTCGTGCTGAAGAGAATCGCGAGATCGAGTTCGCCGAGCCGCGTCATGTGTTCGAGATGCCCGGACAGCGCCTCGACGACGTTCAGCGTGATGCCCGGATATTTTGCATTCAGATGCTTGATGAGCGGCAGGCCGATGGCGCAAACGGTCGTCGGCGCCATGCCCAGATTCACGCGGCCGCTGACGTTGGAATGATCTCGCCGCGCCACAGACACGGCCTGATCGAGCTGGCGCAGAATGAAGCGCGCGTGATGATAAAGCGCCTCGCCGTTGTCGGTCGGCTTCACGCCACGCGACGAGCGCACGAGCAGCGGCTTGCCGACTTCGTCTTCGAGCCGCGTCATCTGCTGACTGAGCGCAGGCTGCGCGATGAACAGTTGCCGCGAGGCTTTCGACAAGCTACCGCTCTCGACGATCTGCACGAAGTACTTCAATTGACGCATGTCCATGTATGACCCCTGGGCGGCGCGAACCGCGCACCGCTTGTCTCCTTTATTGGACGTAACCCATGTCGATTGCAAGCGAGGCTTTTGCAAGTGAGGATGAGGCAGCGTTGCCAATCGAACTGCGGCAACTGCGTTATTTCGTCCGGGCGGTTGAGCTAGGCAGTATAAGACGGGCTGCTGCGGAATTGGGAATTGCAACGGGCGCCTTCACACACGACCTGGATCGACTGGAAGCGCAACTCGCGACGCAACTCTTTCGTCGCACGCGCAACGGCCTGATTCCGACCGATGCCGGTTTTGCCTTTCTGCGTCACGCGCAACTCACCTTGCAGCATGCCGTCGATGCCGTGGAGGCAGCGCGCCGCCAGCGTCTCGTCGGGCACGTCAGTGTCGGTCTGCCGCCCAGCACCGCGGCGGTGCTAGGCGTGCCTTTCCTTTCCGCGATGCGCGAGCGCCACCCCGAATTATGCGTGCATCTGGTCGAGGCGCTGTCCGGTCATCTGGCAGCCATGCTCGATGCGCGCCAGCTCGATCTCGCACTGGTCGCACGCACTAACGCGACGCGGCGCTGGCGTCTGTCACCGCTGATCGACGAGCGCGTCTATCTGATCGGCCGCGAAGGCATGCCGGGCTTTCCGCAGACGGACACCGTAAGTCTTGCCGAGATAGGCGGCTTGCCACTGGTGATGCCGAGCGGATCGCACGGTCTGCGTTCGCTGCTCGATCTGGCGTTCAGGCGCGCAGGGGTGCGCCCGAACGTCGTATTTGAAATCGACGGACTCGCCTTGCTGATGGATGCCGTGTGCTCGGGACTTGGCGCGACGCTGCAACCGGGCAGCGTCGCGAGCCGCGAGCCGGGGCGTAGTCTTCGCGCGCTGTTAATCGCGGATAACGATGCACGCCGCCTGACAATGATTGCGTCTCAGGGCGTCGACGACCTTTCACCGGCGGCGCTGGCGGCGCGCGTGGTCATCCACGATGTCGCGCGCGAGCTGACGCAGGCCGGGCGTTGGCTCGGCACCACGAATCACGAACTGAACGCAGGGTACGAAGAAACCTGAACGACATGCTTGTAGACGGAGGTGGCATTGCCGCACTTGTATGCTGCGTTGACGGCGCTTGAGGCGGGCGCGAGCGTGCTCATTCTGGAAGCCGCGCCGCGAGATTGGCGCGGCGGAAACGAGATGCAACGGACAATCTGCGCTGCACGCGGGACCCACACTATCCGATCGATGTGCAAAATCGACCGGGCACATAAACCGACGGATGCCTGCTGTGTTGCCCCGACGATCCGTAGCTTTGCCAAACGCAAAGTCCCGTCCGTATCGATTTTCGAGCAGTTCCAGGTTTCCCCGTAGCACCTGCAGGACGTTATTGAAATCGTGTGCCA
>NZ_JALQDV010000075.1:0-12827 GCF_023631045.1 Caballeronia sp. AZ7_KS35
CCGCCCCCCCCCCCCCCCCCCCCCGCCGCCCCCCCCCCCGCCCCCCCGCCCCCCCCCCCCCCCGCCCCCCCCCCCCCCCCCGGGGGGGGCCCCCCCCCCCCCCCCCCCCCCCCACGGAAGAGGCGGCCACCCTCATCACGCTCGAATCCGGTCTATGCAAGAAGGACTCGCGCCATGAGATCGGGCGCGTGGCAGACGTATTCAACTTTTCCGCCAGCGAAGCACTGCGTGACGACGGCGAAGTCTTTTCTTGCGATCTTACGCCTCATGGAAAATCCCGCCGCGTTATTACCCAGCGCGAACCGTTGCTTGGCGTCGTGACCGCCATCACACCTTTCAATCACCCGATGAATCAGGTCGCGCACAAAGTTGCGCCTGCGATCGCCACCAACAATCGCACCGTGCTGAAGCCATCGGAGAAGGTTCCTCTGTCCGCCTATTATCTGGCCGACCTGCTATATGAGGCTGGCCTGCCGCCTCCAATGCTTCAGGTCGTCACCGGAGACCCTGCGGAGATCGCCGATGAACTGATCACGAACGAGAGCGTGGCGCTGATCACTTTCACGGGCGGCGTGAGCATCGGCAAATCGATCGCCCAGCGCGCGGGTTATCGGAGAATCGTGCTGGAGCTTGGTGGCAACGATCCGCTCATCGTGATGGAGGACGCCGATCTCGAGCGCGCCGCGGAGCTTGCAGTGCTGGGTTCCTACAAGAACTCGGGGCAGCGTTGTACGGCGGTCAAGCGCATGCTCGTACAGCGATCTGTAGCCGAGGACTTCACCAAACGCGTGGTGCAAAAGACATGGACGTGGCGCTGCGGCGATCCGATGGCCGAAGAAACGGACATCGGGACGGTGATTGATGAAGCAGCCGCTGCACTTTTCGAGAGGCGTGTGCAACGAGCGGTGGAACAGGGTGCGCGCCTCCTTGTCGGCAACGCGCGAAGCGGCGCGCTCTTCACGCCGACGGTGCTGGAGTGCGTGACGCCGTCGATGGAAGTGGTCGCTCAGGAGACCTTCGGCCCGGTCTCGCCGATCATGACTTTCGAAGATGTCGACGATGCGATCCGGATCGCGAACGCAACACCCTATGGCTTGTCGTCGGGCATCTGCACTAACGACTTCGATACCATCACGCGGTTCGTCAACGGACTCCATGTTGGAACGGTCAATCTCTGGGAGGTGCCGGGTTATCGAATCGAATTGACGCCGTTCGGCGGCATCAAGGATTCAGGGTTAGGCCACAAGGAGGGCGTCCAGGAAGCAATGAAGAGCTTCACCACCGTTAAGACTTTCACCGTGCCATGGCGTTGAACTCTTTCTGCCGATGACGGCGCGGCACGCGTTCGCCAGCGGCGATAGCGCGTTGAGGGTGACAAGTCTCGCCCTGAGCGAAGATCGTCATGCCGTCAAGCACGGCTCGGATCGACAAGATTCGGATTCGGCGCCGTAGAGTGGAGGGAGTCGGCTGCGAAGCCTTCGTTCGAAATAGCGATACGAGGATGAGCCGGGGGCTATCGGGCCATCTCGACCCGCTCGCCGAGGCGTGCGGCCAGTTGCGCCTCGGTGATGTTCAGTACCTGCCACTGCTCGCCGACACGTCCGAATCCGAAGATCACCTCGGTGGAGTCAACGGGATCCCGTTGCGCGAAGTTGGCTCCGCAGGCTGGCAAGATAGCCGTCCCGATAAAGACCACGCCTTCCGAGCCGAGCTGAGTTCGATGTCGGGGCGGTTACGTTCTCGGCATCTTCCTGCGTGAGCATGAGCTCGAGGTGATCGAGTGCCCGGCGCGTCAAGAACATAGCACTCCGCGGTCGGGCTCGAATCCTTGTTGTCGATTTTGTTGGGCGATGTTCTGGGAAGATGGTTTCGCGACGATGCTCGCCGCGTCGGTACCACACCTCGGCTGTTCTGTCATCGCCCTCAGGGAGGCGTCGGTCGGGAAGAACGACAAGTCACATCGCCGGGATGACCCAGTGCAGATAGTGCTGTTGCAGCCACACCAGAATCCCCAACAGAAGCGTCAGAAAAAGGCTGTGCGGCAACGTGCGCGCAACGACGGAGCCTTCCTTGCCTGCCATGCCTGTTGTGGCGACCCCACTCGCGATGCTCTGTGGCGACACCATCTTCGCGAATACGCCGCCGGTGGAATTCGTCGCGGCGATCAATACAGGGCTGAGCTGTAGCTGGTTTGCCGCGACAACCTGCAGGTTTCCGAACAGCGCGTTGCCGGCGGTGTCGCTGCCGGTGAGGAACACCGCGATCCAGCCGAGAAACGCGGAGGCCAACGGGAACCAAGGGCCCAGTGACACGACGCCGAGTCCGAGCGTGTAGACCAGGCCCGAGTAGTTCATCAGATACGCGAGGCCGACGATCATCATCACCGTCACGACAGGAATCGCCGTTTGCCGGATCGTGTCGCGCACTGCGCCAGCGAGATCGCGGCGGGAAATCCGCACCACGGGCGCCGCCAGACAGGCCGCCACCAACACCGCCGTACCGGTGGTGAGCGGCTGAAACGACCAGACTGCGCTGTAAGGCTTGTGATAGACAGTAATCCAGACGGCGTCGTGCAGCAGCGGCCACTGCACGCTGGCTTGCCCGATGCGCGCGATGTCGAAACAAGTCCACGCGACGACCACGACCACGAGCAGAAGCCACGGATACCAACTCTGGATACCTGAGACCGCGCTCGAAGCAACCGGGCGCCGCTCTGTGAGGACTATGAAGGTCGGATCAGGAGTCGGCTTCCAGACGCGCATGAATTGCATTGTCATGCCAATCGCGACGAGTGACGCCATGATGTCGCACAGCTTGTATGAGACGAAATTCGCGAAGATGAACTGTGTCAGCGCGAAACTTCCGCCCGATACCAGCGCCAGCGGCCACAGGTCCTTGAGCCCTTTGCGGCCGCTATACAGCGCAAGAACGTAAAACGGCAGAAGCAGCGCGAACAAAGGCAGTTGTCTGCCCGCCATCTGACCGAGCGTTTCCGGCGGCAGCCCTGTGACTGCCCCAAGTACCGTGATCGGGATCCCCAATGCGCCGAAAGCGACCGGCGCGGTGTCGAAGATCAGCGTAAAGACCAGTGCATCGAGCGCCGGAAACCCGAGTGCGATCAGCAACGCTGCGGTGATCGCGATTGGGGT
Source organism: Caballeronia sp. AZ7_KS35 (assembly GCF_023631045.1). NCBI lineage: Bacteria > Pseudomonadati > Pseudomonadota > Betaproteobacteria > Burkholderiales > Burkholderiaceae > Caballeronia > Caballeronia sp. AZ7_KS35. The sequence goes on from NZ_JALQDV010000075.1 coordinate 3,150, forward strand.
ACCCGTGCCGGCCACCGCTTCCAGCATCGAGCCGAACAGGAAGCCGACCACCAGCAGCAGAACCCGGCGGTCGTTCGGCAGACTGCTCAGCAGCCACGCCTGGAATCCGGCAAAACGGCCCGAGCGAATCGTGATGTTGAACAAGAACACCGCGGCAACCACTACCCACATTATGGGCCACACCGCCATCGTGGCGCCCAATCCGACCGCGCTCAACGCCAGCGGCACCGGAAACTTCCAGCCTAGCGTGGCCACCAGAAGTCCAACAACCAGGCCGGATAGGCCGGCTATCCATCCGGGCTTGCGCAGACCGGCCATCACAAACAAAACCGTCACGATCGGAAGGGCGGCCATCAGAAACGAAGGCACGAGCGCACCCCCGATCGGCAATGTCAATTGTTGAAACATTTGCGATCCTTATTATATATATCATTCAAATCCATCGGATTTGACATGTGTGGCACGCGAGCGAACTCGCTGCCACGCAGCCAAAAGCCGGTCTCCAGAGCAGATGTTAGGGGCGCGCGGACTTAGCCAACAATCGAAAAAAACTCCGGCTTTGCGCGAGTATTTCTCACCGCAGACGCGGTTGCGCGTCAGGTTGCGCGTGACTCGTCGCGCAGCGACGACAGCCAAGAGCAGAAAGTCTGAGCCGTGGGATCCGCGATCAAGCTCTCCGAGCAGTACCAGTAGTAGCTGCGCGCAGGTAGATGGATGTTGGGGAAGGGCGCGACCAGCCTGCCTTCCCGCAGCTCTCGCTCGACAAGCGCACTCGGCCCGATCGCCACGCCCAGGCGCTCTATCGAGGCCTGAATCGATTGGAAAAAATGCTCGAAGACCATTGAACTCGCCGGCTCGATATCGGCCGCCCCCGCCACTGCAAGCCAGTTCGACCACAGCGAGGGAAGGGTCGCCGCGTGCAGCAGCGTATGTTCGAGTAAGTCGGCTGGTTCGCGCAACGGCGTGTGCTCGATCAACTCTGGCGCGCAGACCGGGGTTCGGTATTCGTCCAGAAAGCGATCGGAGACCAATCCGCCATGACTCTCGGGGCCGCCCCTGATAGCCACATCGTACGGGTTGGTGGTCGTGGCGATCGGCTCGTTCGAGGTCGTCAGCCGGATCTCGATGTTCGGATGCAGAGCGGTGAACGCGCTCAGGCGCGGGATCAACCAACGCACGGCAAATGTCGGCAGGGAGTCGACTAGCAATTGCCGCGGTGATTCTCGATCGCGCAATGCGTGCGCGGAACGGGCGATCCGGTCCAACACTAGCGATATCTCGGCGTGAAAGCGGCTGCCGTCTTCGGTTAGCGCGATAGAGCGGTTAGTACGCACGAATACCTGGACCCCGAGCCAAGTCTCGAGCAACTGAACCTGCTTGCTGATCGCGCCGTGAGTGACGCAAAGCTCCGCGCCGGCCAGCGTGAAACTGCGATGACGTGCAGCCGCGTCAAATGCGCGGAGTGTGTTCAGAGGGGGAAGCTTTCGCATGTCGGTGAGTATGGAAGGGCGCCGGCCGTCTTGCAGCAAGCGCGTGTTGCTAATCCGTCGCGTCCCGCGTGAGTTCTTTTCACAGAGCGCTCTTCTTTTTATCGATTGGCTCGCCCAGGCGCCGAAAGTAGCATACATAAGCACGCAGAGAAAGTTCGATTGCTATACCAACTTTCCAAACTCCAGTTTCCTGTCGATCCCATGCCGTCGAGGCCGCATTGCGTTGCGGACTTACGAGATCGACGACCATTGCGAGGTGACTCATGTCGTTACGAATCGAAGATATCCGCTCGCTATTCGAGCGCTATGGCGCGCTCCCCTATAGCCATGAGCCGGTGACGCAGTTGCAACATTCGCTCCAGACTGCAACGCTTGCTGAAGCCGAAGGCGCAGCCGATACGCTCGTGGCTGCGGCGCTGTTGCACGATCTGGGCCACATGTTGCGGGCCCATCAAAAGGACGGCGGTTCGGCGGGCGTTGCGCCATCGGCGGATCAGGACGATCTGCATCAGTTTTTCGCGCTGCCTTTCCTGCGCGCGGCCTTTCCCGACGCTGTGCTTGAACCGATCAAGCTGCACGTCGAGGCGAAGCGCTATTTATGCGCCGTCGATCCGGCGTATCACGCGACGCTCTCGCCGGTGTCGGTGCGTAGCCTCGAGCTGCAAGGCGGCAAGCATAGCCCTTCTGAAGCTGCTAGCTTTCATGCGCTGCCGTTTGCCGATGACGCGGTACGACTGCGCCGTTGGGATGATCGCGCAAAGACGCCTGGAGTCGCCACGCCCGAGCTCGATCACTTCCTCGCGATTGTCGAATCGGTCCAGCAACAGCCTTCCACTTCGACTCACGACTGATGTACGCCCCCACCACCACGAGCGAACTTCGCCGGGATGCCTATCCATTGCTACAGCATTTGTGTGCGCCGGTTCCGATGCACGCGCGCCGCAAGGTGGGTATCGTCTATCCGACCGACCTCGCGTCGCTACAGGCGGCGGTTGCAATAGCGCGGGCACAGCTTGGCGTGCCGGTCCTGATCGGGCCGCGCGAGCCTATCGAGGCGCTCGCACGGACGTCGTCGCTTGAGCTTGCCGCGATCGAAATCGAGGACACCGCGGACGATCCGCGCATTGCCGCGACGCACGCATGTACGCTGGCCAAAGAAAAGCGCGTCGACATACTGATGAAGGGCGGACTGCACACCGATGAATTGATGCACGCCGTGCTCGAGCGGGACGGCGGTCTGCGCACGCGGCAACGAGTGTCTCATACCTTCGCGATTGAATTGCCCGGGAGCGATGCGCTGCTGTTGTTGTCCGATTGCGCAGTCAACATCCAGCCCGACCTGGCGACCAAGCGCTCGATCATCGAGAACGCAATGACGGTTGCGCGCGCGGCCGGCGTCGCCGAACCGCGGATCGGCATTCTGTCGGCGACCGAATCGGTGTTGCCCGGTATGCAGAGCACGCTGGACGCGGCGGCGCTGCGCACCATGGCCGCGCGCGGCCAGATCAGAGGCGCCCGGCTCGACGGCCCGCTCGCGCTGGACAACGCGGTGTCGCCGCGGTCGGCGCAAGCAAAGAAGATCATTTCCGACGTCGCCGGCCACGCCGATGTGCTGATCATGCCGAATCTTGAGGCAGGCAACATTTTGTACAAGTCGCTGATTTATTTCGGCGGCGCCGATTGCGCGGGCATCGTCATTGGTGCGCGGGTGCCGGTCGCTTTGACCAGTCGAGCGGAATCGTTGCTGTCTCGTGTGGCCTCGGTCGCATTGGGTTTAAGGACACTCGGCATTACCGCATCTGATGGATAAGACCAATAAGCAGGAGGTTTCCAATGCCCAGCAATATCGATTTGATCGCACGCCTGTTGGTCGCCGCACTGCTCGGCGCCATCATCGGCTTCGAGCGCGAACGACGCGCATTTCCCGCTGGACTGCGTACCCACATGCTCGTCAGCGTGGCATCGTCGCTGGTGATGATCGTGTCGGCGTTTGGCTTCGAGGACACGCGGCAGATTCAGAACATCGCCCTAGATCCCTCGCGGGTTGCCGCGCAGGTGGTGTCGGGCATTGGTTTCCTCGGCGCGGGAGCCATCCTGCTACGGGGCGACGTTATCCGTGGACTCACGACTGCAGCGAGCGTGTGGTCGGTGGCCGGCATCGGTTTGGCAACCGGCGGCGCGCTGTACGTGCCGGCGGTTGCGGCAACGGTCATTATCTTGCTGACGCTGACGTGGGTCAGGCCGGTGTCGCAGAAGCTGCGCGAGCGCGGACGGCTGCGCCGCGTGCTGCGGCTCAGGGCAACGCGCGGTGCAGTGACGTTGCCCGAGCTGTGCGGGCTGTTTGGGGAGCAGGGCGCGCGGTTACGCAACATCAGCGTGCTGCAGGATGACAAGCATCAAGGCGACGAGCTCATCACGCTTGCCTTTTCGCGGTTGTCCACGGCCGAATTCACCGCGTACCGCAATCAGCTGGCCGGATTGAAGGGCGTCCGTGCGGTCGAGGAAATCCCCGCCTGATGGCGCTGGTTTGATGATCGGCGGCCGACGACAGCGTCTCTTCATGCGGCGGGTGCGAATAGACGAGCCCTTCTGCTCGACGACGTTCCGGCGCGGCTGCATTCGATCCTGTGGCGCGCGATGATGCCTACAGATCGGGCCGTGACGCATTCTCCAAAGGTACTAAGTGGGCGCAAGAGACGCATTGACAACGATGAGGCCTGCAGCCATCAAGCGATGCTGGCCGCGGGCGCCATACTTGCACTAGACAGGAGGCGTTTGTGAGGGAGAGATCATGTTGATCAAGAATGCACGCATCGTGTTGCGCCACGAGGTGGTGACGGGAACGCTATCGATTCGCGATGGTGTGGTCGACCAGATCAATCCCGGAACTACCGGCGCTACGGCGGCGATTGATTGGAATGGAGATTACCTGCTGCCGGGTCTTGTCGAGTTGCATACCGACAATCTCGAAAAGCACCTTTTGCCGCGCGAAGGTGTAATCTGGAACGTCGGGGCCGCGTTGGTTGCGCACGACGCGCAAATCGCCGCTGCCGGAATCACGACGGTATTCGATGCAATCACGATCGGATCGCACCCTACCCATGCGACTCAGGACTCCGCCGTCGCGCTCGACAGTGCGAACGCGTTGCTGCGTCTGAGCCAGCGCAATGTGCTACGGGTCTCCCATCTGCTGCACCTACGCTGCGAACTGCCGACGCCGAACGTGGTGACGACGTTTGACAGGTTGCAAGCGCATCCCTTATTGCGCCTTTGCTCGGTGATGGACCACACGCCGGGGCAGGGACAGTGGCAGGACCTGACTAATTGGCGCCGTAGCAGGGAACGCAATGGGCGACTAAGCGACGACAGTTTCGCGACGATGGTCTCCACGTTGAATACACTGAAAGATCGATTCGCCGCGCGCAACCGCGACCAAATCATCGCGCGCTGCAAGGCGCTGTCCGTGGCGCTCGCCAGTCACGACGATGCCTCGGCGCAGCAGATCGCCGAGGCAAAAGCGGAAGGGATCGGGCTGGCCGAGTTCCCGACAACCCGCGAGGCCGCCGCCGCGGCACGGAAGCTGGGCATTGGCACGGTGCTCGGCGCGCCTAACCTGGTGAGGGGCGCATCGCATGCGGGAAACGTGTCGGTGCGCGAACTCGTCGAAGCCGATCTGGTCGATGCATTGTCGTCGGATTATTTTCCTTCGAGTCTGCTCACGGCCGCCTTCACGCTAGCCGAGCAAGGCGGCTGGACACTGCCGCGCGCCATCTCTGCGATGTCCGCGACGCCGGCGCTACTCGTCGGTCTCAACGACCGCGGCGCTATTGAGCCAGGCCTGCGAGCCGACTTCTCCCGCGTCGTGACTATGAATCGTTTGCCCTTGGTGCGCGAAACATTTGTGGCCGGGACGCGTGTCATTTGAGCTGCTGCAGTCAGCATGCCCTGCGGCTGTAGAGCGCAGCGCATTGCACTCGTCGCAAGCGACCGCGCGTACCTGTTGACATTGGGCTCTGCAGCCAGCACTAGCACGCCTGAAGGCGGTCGCGGACAGTGCAGGGGCGGCACGTCAGTGATCGGACGCGGGCGCCTCGACGAAGCGCAAAGTCATCGCTGGATCCGCACCATCTCGTGGACGATTAACGTAGAACATGCACGCAATATCATCGAGCGGCTCATCTCGCATCTCAAAAAAAAGAAATTTGACGATGCAAATGCGGATTGACGGTCAACAGAGTCTGGAGAGCAAGAAGTGAAGCGGCTAGTTATTGACCTAGCCGCGCAAGACAAATTCCAAACAGAGCTTGACGGCGACGGTTCCGCTCGGTCATCTTCCGCGTCAAATGATGGTACCCCTGCGCTGCAGAGGCTAGTACCTAACGTTAGTTCATGAAACCCGCACGAACTGCGCACTCGCAGGCTTCGGGCGAAGCGGCAATTCGCGATGTCCGCCGCTTGGAGCGGAAGCGAAGATTCCTGTTCCTCGACAACGCCCTATCTTCAGCACGGAGACTTGCCAGGCTGCGGTTCATCTGGAAGGTGACCGGCCGTGCTTCGTTCAACCCGGTCCATCGCTCGCCGCCGCCAGAAGCGGCACGATCAGATCGCTGACCGGCGTAGCAATGCCGCGAGCACGCGCGCACCGCTGTATGACGCCGTTCCGGCTGTCCCATTCGAGCGGGTGCCCCGCTTGCCGGTCCCCCAGGATCGATGTTCCGAGGTCGATGGGTGCGCGCTGAAATCCCTCGATGATCTCTCGCATGACTTCGTTGCCCAATGTCGCGCCTTCCGCGCGAGCGACTTCGAGGCATTCGGTCAGATAGGCGAGCGACAGGTTTTCGATATCTGACCGGGAGTACATGCCGGCGCGGCGACCCGTCAAGACCATCAATCCGGCGACTGCGTTCTGAAGCAGCTTCCGCCACGCGATGCTCGTGAAGTCCTTAGCCACATCCACGGAACAGCGGGTATCACGCAAGGCCGTTAGGACGACCTGCGCTACGGCGGTATCCGGCAGAGTGAGCCTCGGCGTCGCACGCAGCCACACCGATCCATCGACTTCGCGCTGAGCGGGAAACCAGACCACTGAAGGCAACACACGGTCTTTTGACAAGTAAGGCGCGAACTGATCCTTCTGCTGTACGCCGTTCTGCAAGACGCAAACCACGGTATTCGCGCTGCACAACGCGGACAGCCACTTCGACGCGGCTTCGACCTGCGTCGTCTTCACTGCGATGAAGACGAGATCAAACGTCGTTTCGACGTCTGCGGGGTTCGTCCGCACGGGTCCCGGCATGCGGATCTCGCCGCCGTCGAATCGCAGGTGCAGATGGTCGTGTGCTGTGCGGCCGAATAGCGCCGGTGTACGGCCAGCTTCGTGGAGAGCGGCGGCAACGGTGGTCCCGATTGCGCCGGGGCCCACGAGGGCGATCGTTGGAGTGTCATGCATCGTCATAGGCTTAGTGGTTTGATTTGGGTCGTCCGGACTTGGCTAGTCAGGTCGTGGTCAGATGGCGACGAAGCGCAAGCGCTAATGGAAAGCCAGCCAATGCAGTGGCGGCGGTGGCCATTGTCGCACCGTGCACGCCGATGCGGTCGCCCAGCAGTCCGTACGCATCAGGAGCGAGTGCTCCCGATGCGATTGTGCCGCTGTAGAAGAGAGCGAACGCCCGCTCGGTGCAGCGGAGCGGCGCGAGTTCGGGCACCGTGCCGTAAAGCACCGACGGCGTGCCGTTGAGCATCACGCCGAGCATCGGCAGCAGGATCATCGCGGGCGCGAGTAGCAGCCCGATCGCGGCGAGAATCAGCAACGCGGTGCTGCCCTCGGTGGTAAGCACCGTTCTTGTCACACCGACGCGTGCGGCAAGCCAGCCGCAGGCGAACTTGCCCGCCGCACCGCCGATGAAGACCGGCGCCAACGCTGTGCTCAGCATCTGAGGCGAGATGCCTTTCGAGCGGAGAAGAAATGGCAGGAAGGTAAGCAAGCCCATTCGCACGGCGGTATCCACCACGCCGATTGCGAACAACAGCGAGAATCCGGTGCGTCTACCCGTCGTGACTTCGTTGGCCGTCCCTTCGGTTGTCGGCTCGTTTTCGCGTACCGAAGGAAGACAAAGTGCGATGACTAGCGCAACCAGAATGCCGATGCTCGACACCGCCCAAAGCGCATGACGCCACGATATGAAGGTGATCAGCAGCCAGACGGTCGCGGGCAGCGCGGACTTGCCGAGGTCGCCCGCGAAGTTATAGACGATGAGCGGCGCGCGGGAGTTGCGTCCGTACGCACGCGACACGGCGCCTGATGCCAGCGAATGCTGACTGCAGGATCCGCAACCCGACACGGCTAGTGCGACGCATAAACCCAGCAAAGTACCCCACATGCCCGCAAGGGCGTAACCCAGCGCGGCGAGCAAAGTGCCGGTTGCGAGCGTCGCGCGCGTGCCGAGCGCGGGCGCCAGACTACCGGCAGGCACTTGCAGCGTCGCCGTGGTTCCTGCGTAGATGCCGCGCAAGAGCGCGATTGCGCCGTAACCGAGCCCGAATGCCGTTTGCCACGTGGGCAACAACGCATCGATCATATCCGTGTAGCCGTCGTGCAGTGCGTTTGCCGTGCACGAGAGCCATGGAACAAGTTTGCGTTGTTCGGAGCAGGCCGGATCGGTGTGCGCGGCTGCGTTGGTCGTGGGCGCGAAAAGGGAGAAGAGTCGCATGCGTTGAACTAGGGCGCGCGACTGCGAGTTACGTCGCGTATATCGTTGCAAGGCAGTTTGCAGTCTACGGCCCGCCCGGCTGTGCAACAACTGACATAAAATTGACCCAGACGGGAGAAAAAGTCACCTATGAGCACTTTAAAGCGAGTGGCCGTGGCAAACGAAAAGTTGCCCCCTTTGAATGCCCTGCGGTACTTCGAGGCGGTGGCCCGTCTTGGCAGCTTCGCGGCCGCGGCAAACGAACTGCACGTGACGCATTGGGCCGTGGGTAAGCAAATCCGCTTGCTAGAAGACTGGTTCGGCGTCCCGCTGTTCGAGCGCCGCGCGCGCGGTGTCGTGCCCACCGACGAGGGAACGACACTGCTCGGCGATGTCAACGGCGCGTTCGCACGGCTGGGCACTTCGGTGGGCCGGTTGCGGCGCGAATCGGTTACGCGTCGGATCAGGGGCGTGGTGCGTGTGAATGCGCTGGCGAGCTTCGCGCTGTGCTGGCTCATTCCTCGGATGGCGGATTTCCAGGCGCTTTATCCCGACATCGATGTAAGGCTATCGACTACTTCGCGCCGGCTTCGCTATGTCAGCGACGCATTCGACATCGGCGTGCGCTCTGGACTCGACGATGCGGCAGGCCTCAAGTCGTCGATCCTGATGCCCGACTTGCGCTTACCCGTGTGTAGTCCGAAGGCGTTGATCAGTCATCCGGTTGGCACGGTTGCCGATCTGCGCAACCACACGTGGCTGCACTCGGCAAGCACTCGCACAGCATGGTCCGAGTGGTTGCGGGAGGCGGGTGAGGCGGCTATGCAGGGTGCGCGTCATCTTCACTTCGATCACGTGTTCCTGCAATTGGCCGCAGCGACAGAAGGCCTTGGCGTGAGCCTGGCGTCGCTGCCGCTCATCGAGCGCGAGATCGCTACGGGGCGGCTCGTGTGTCCGTTGCCGGGGCCGGTGTGGCGCGGGCCGGATTACACCATGATCGTCAATGTGGATCGTGCGGACGACGAAGCCGTCAAGGCTTTCCGAAAGTGGATGGTTACTGCAGCAAGAGTCAGTTGCCGGTCGAGCACGAAGTGATCATAGCGAGGCAAGTGGACGCTAATGGTTAATCCTTATGTAGGACGAGGTATGCTTGGGCTGTTGCAAACAATGGCCGCGTGGTCGCACACCTTCGTCAATTGATGTTGCATTCGGACGACTGCTGACCTCGGACAAGAGACGTTTGAAGCAGCGACCAACGAACGCCCGAGAAGGGTCGTGTGAGTTCGCAGACGCAGGCGGCCGCGAAGGTCAGCGATCCGGCAGGCCGCTGACATTGAATGGAACCGGCCTCAATGTCGGCAATGGCCGAGAACGCAACCTTTGCGGAAGGACGGAGATCGTCGAGATGCGCCGCATAGGTGCTGGAGCATTTCAAGCAAGCGACGCCCCAGGGCGAAGCCTGGCTTCACGGCGCGCCCTTGCTGGTGATGTGCGGACTG
>NZ_JALQDV010000076.1:0-9322 GCF_023631045.1 Caballeronia sp. AZ7_KS35
GAATCAGCCGAGCGCGCCGGGCGTCAGCTGCGCGCACCGTCTGGCTACGAGTTGCTGACAACAATTGTTCGCGCTCGGACTAGTTGCTTGTATGACCGTATTTAGGCGTTTAGGCGACAAGGCCGGGCAATTGGACTTCCGCTCAGGGCCGTGAGTGTGAGTTCGCTGATGCTAGGAATTGCAGTCGTGCCGCGCGACTCCGCCGACGTCAGGAATCCGCCAGGCTGCTGACGTTGATCGCAACCGGCTCCAACGTCCGCAAAGGCCAAGGGGCCAGCGTTCGCCGTCAGGCAGAGGCCGGCCAGGATCGGTCGCTTGCGATCCTGGCGCAAGTGACCACCAACTCGCAAACGCCAGCCATTCAGCAATCGAGCCCCGGGGGCGGTTCGCTTCATAACGGGATAAGTCCGCACGCGTCAGGCTACGAATAGACGCGCGACTTTTGCCAGTCCCCAACGCCTTCCAGCTTTGAATGCGCAAGAAAGCAGTTGCTTGACAAAAAGGCGCCACAACCAGCTTACAAATTGCTTGCGAGGTAATCGAAAACCCGAAGTCTGTGCGATTATCGCACCTCGGCGTGCGTTAATCGCGCAAAATGTTACGGCGTCTCATCCAAAATGACAGTGAATCAACCTAATCTCTAGCCCAAGGGCGCCGGCCTCGTTGCATCGATCCAAATTGGCGGCGGACTACAATTTCTTAGACCCCTGGGAGGAACACATAACAAGACGATCACCCCCTTGACGACGCCGTCAGCCCGCCCCTCGACCCGCCAAGTCCACTTGACTTGATAATCTTCGTTTAATTCGAGCAGCACATTCCTCGGCACTTCTCTTCCGATGCAGTGCTTCGTTATCCTTTTGACCGTTCATGTAGGAATGCATAATGATTAGCCCATTGAGCTTTCTCCGGAAATTGCTGCCTTCCGTAGAGTCACCCAGAAATGTTTTCCGGGTAGACCTATCAAGCTTTTTTGCCGCTCTGTTGATCGTCGCCCTCGGCGGCGCTGTCGCCGCTTGTGGTGGCGGAAATGACGGCAGCAATAGCACTCCACCTGCAAACGCATTTGCCGTAACCAAGCCGATTCTCGGATGCGCCGATCTGGCTAAAGCAAGCCTCTCGAACATCGACGGGGCACCTGTTTCCATTACCAGTGCAGCGGTCATCGGTACTGGAGACGCGTCGTATTGCGATGTCAAAGGCACGACGACTTCGACCACCAACTTCGAGGTTCGTCTACCAATGCAAACTTACACTCAACGGTTCCTGATGGTTGGCTGCGGCGGCTACTGCGGATTCATCTCCACGCCGGCTGGCGTTGCCAGCCAAAGCGCTGGCTGCGTGCCGCTCAATTCGAATCAGATGGTGACTGCTGCGACTGACCTTGGTCACCAAGCTCCGCTGTCGAGTGGTACGTGGGCTAACGGCAATCCTTCAGCCGTCGTCGATTTCGCCTACTCGTCGATGCACAAGACAACGCTCGTAACCAAAGCCCTCATCACTGCCTTCTATGGAAAAGCACCGACCAAGTCGTACTATCAAGGTTGTTCTGACGGTGGGCGGGAAGGCTTGCAGGAAGCGCAACGCTATCCCACAGACTTTGACGGTATCGTGGTGGGCGCGCCGGTGATCGACGAAGTTCCGACGAACTCGTTCTATCACGGCTGGAACGTCCGCATTAACACGGATGCGAACCAGCAAGCGATCCTCACGGCAGATAAGATTCCGACGCTCGTGAGCTTCGTCCAGTCGTCGTGTGCTGACAAGGGTGGCCTGATTCAGGATCCTCGTGCGTGTAAGCCCGATCTGACGAAAATCCAATGTCCGAACGGAACGAACACCGCGCAGTGTTTGACTGCTGCTCAGATCAGCGTCGTTCAGCAAATCTGGAGCGGCCCTGTCGACGAAAACGGCAACCACCTCACTGCGGGTGACATGCCGATTGGCGGCGAAGCAAACTGGATCGGAACTATGGTCCCGAAGACCCTCGGTGCACCGATGACTCCGGCGAACGTGAGCGATGCGGTCTGGTCGAGTGACTTCCCCAACTACATGGCGCAACTTGGTACCCCAACTGGAATCACATACGCCAATCTGCAATTCACCACCGCGAGCTTTAGCCAGATGATGAAGTACGGTGCAGTGTTCGACCCGACCAACACAGACCTCAGTGCCTTCTCAGCACGGGGCGGCAAGCTGCTCGTTTGGCACGGTTGGTCCGACACAGGGGCGTCACCGTATATGTCGATGAACTACTACTCGGGAGTAAAGAGCACGATGGGCGCGGATGCGCAGTCCAGATTCATGATGCTTTATATGATTCCGGGCGTCTATCACTGCAACAGCGGGCCGAATGTCACGACGGAGGACTTCTTGACGCCGATGATGAACTGGGTCGAAAACGGGACTGTTCCTGGCCAAATTACTGTGAATTTCGCAGCGAGCTCGACCGATAAGACTGTCGTGAAAAGCCGTCCGGTGTTCCCGTATCCGGCGACGGTTGCTTACAACGGGGGCGATGTGAACGCGGCGTCATCGTACATTAAGGCAGATGTTCCTGCTGGCGTAAGCGACACGTTCCAATGGCTCGGTCTGTCTTCCTATAAAGCGAATGCCAACCAGTCGTGCACCGTCACGAATGGAAACGTTAGCTGTCTGTGACGTAGAAAACGCGAGCGCCTGTTTCCTTGGGCGCTCGTCGTATAGACCGATTGAAGCGCCGGCGCGAGGATTGACGGAAGTCCTCGGAGAAGATCGGTGCTGGTAGTCCCGGTCACCCGCCAGCAAAGCCCCCAGACGATACGGGCGTTCCGGTTGGCCTGTGCGACCGTAGCCTGGTTCGCGTGTTTGCCAGCTAACAGTTCTTCGACCAGAAATCGATGGGGGTTTGTGCTTAACCGCAAGGGATGAGCGCCTGCAGTCCCGCTTCGACCAAGATACCTGAGAACCTGCAATGACCACTCCGAAGACCGGCTCTGCAGAATGGGTTGAGACCCAGATTCGGCACTACCTCACGACCGGAGACTATGACGGCTTCTTCGTCGGCTGGCCAGGGGAGGCTATGAAAGACACTGCTTCGCGCGCCACACAGCAGTTGCGCGCTGCGCTCATCGCTGACACTCTGCTGCGCGCGAGGGATTTCGACCATCCGAGCTTAATGCCAGAGCCGACAGAGCCGTGGCTTTGCGACAAGCTCAAGCCCATGGTATATGGCCTTTTTTCGGCGATCGAACGGGAGGTCGTTCTCCGCACCCTCGTTGCTGGCATCGTCTTTCTCACGCCGAGCAACATCGTACGGGTACTGACCGAAAAGACGTGGCTATCGACCGCATGGAAACTGGCTGACATTTATTTGGATAGTTTGGGCGCTACCCCGCTCCGAGAGGAGTCCGCTCGCGTTGTCGGCATGAGTCAGGACACTACTTGCTACGTCTCCCTGGCATATTTCCGCGATACCGACCCCTTCGCTGACTACGTCGTGCATGAAGCTGCCCATGTGCTGCACAATTGCCGCCGCACAGCGATAGGGCTGGCAGAACTCCGTAGCTGTCCGAATCCGCTCGACATCGCCTTTGATAAGAGGGAGACATTCGCCTATGCTTGTGAAGCATACAGCCGGATACTCGTAACAGCTCCTGGAGAAGCCGCGCGGCAAGCGGCCCTGAGCCGCCATCAAGAATACGGGTTGCCTCCGGATGAGCGCGTCGACCATGACGAATATATGGCCATCCTTGCGGATGCGATCCAGGCTCGCAACGGATGGCGTCGCATTCGAGAGCGATGCGCACGTTGATTACAGTCGCCATCTCGGCCTGAATCTCGGCTTTCACAACATCTGGAGCATGCAATGTCGGCGCCATCTCACGTCTACACCATCTCGTGCGTAGCCAAGATGCTTAATGAACCAGAGGAATGGCTTGAAGAACTGGCCAATGTGAACCTCGAACCAGAGGACGGATGCCTGGGCGTCATAGATGACCTTGACGTGCCGCCCGACGAGGTGATCTCGATCACCGCCTTCACTGACGCTGGCATTGAAGCACTCAAGGAACTCGTAGCAGACGCTAAGCGTGCAGACTTGGGAACGTATGAGGACGCTGAGTGACAGCAAGAAGCAGGAAGTCGTTGCATCTAGCGGATCTGACGAAATCGAATAGATGTGACCTGGCCGTAAACGTGAGAAGCGCCCCGGTCATGGTCCCGGCGACACGAGCCGCAGTACGCATCTCGCATGTGGAAGTGGAAAAAATGCGTCGCGGTGAAGCCCGCAACGTTGCATAATGGGACAACGCCTCTGCCGCGATATGCCTATGTCTCGCTCGACGACCAACCGCCCCACTACGTGCAAACCACCGCGCGGCACGTTGGCTCGTTATCGAGAACGAATTGTCGAGGTGCTGGGCGAGGCCCGCGGCCAACGCGTCATGATCCGGTCCGTCCATGCGGATGGAGCCGAGCGCCGCACTGCGGTGAAACTGGTCAATCTGCTACCGTTGGATAGCCAGCTCTTTTAAGTCGCGGCCGAGTCCTCGCTGACCCATGCTCGCTAGCGCGTTCACGCGCCGTTGATCGCTTCTTAGAACGCCTTACTGGCCGTTCTGACAGTTTTCGCGGCCGCCGTGCGGCCAATCGCTCGGCGCCGCTCAACCTCGTTGAGGGAGTGGCCGACTGATGCGCGTGCAGCGAGGCGCGCGCCACAGTTTCGGCTCCTGCGCCTGCTATCATTCCGGGGTACCCATTGAACGCGGACTCTTTTCGTTCTCTTATTGCAGCATGTCTTATCGCAACACTCGCTCGCGAGTTTTTCGTTCGCCGTCCCGCAAACCCCTCAGTAAAGAGATGTTGCTGCCTCTGCCGCTATCAGCGGCGCGGACCGTTGCGTTGTCCAACCATTTGACTTTCGCAGCCTGTCGCGCCGGCGCTGGATCTGCGTATCTGGTCAACGGGTTGATCGAATTGGTCTACGTCACCTATTTCGTGCAAGATGCGGGCTACGGGGATACGGACGTCATCATCTATGGGCGCGCCGAAGCGGCTTTGGAGCGCTGCCTGCAGCGGGCGGAAACGGAGAGAAAATGGACAGTCGATGCGGCCGAGCTGCCCTTGTTCCAGGCGGTCTTGCAAGAGGCAGATCGTCAACTAGCGGGTGCGCCCCGATACGTGCATCTCGAAGCGCGGGAGAAGCTCGAGCGCTTTGCTGCGAGCGGGCGCGGCTCGCCGCTGATGTCCGCCGCCTGTGGTCGATGAAGGGATACATTCGTCCAGCGGCGATTGCACCCCAGTAGTCGACGAATTTGCAGCCGTCTGCCGAACGCTGACTGTCGGCGCGACCTAAGCACATTGAATTAAAGCAGCGACCGACGCCTTCAGCGACAATCGCTCGGTAACAGCAATCGCCGATATAACCTTGGCGTTGAAGCTCACGCATTGCATCGGAGTTCCACCATGAGTCAACCCCGCGGGCCAAATGCGGGATATCGAGGCAAGTCCAACAATCGGCGCCAACCTCAAAATCCGGCTAGCTCGAGTCGCCCCCGACAGGTCCAACCGCCCTTTAAAGCGAGTGATAGCGCGCCCGCCCAGGCGTCCATCATTAAAACTCGTTCGTTGAAGTTTCTCGTCGATGCCGTTGGCGCGGAGAATATTGCGTTAGCCCTAGATTCCAGCTTGACGCGGATTGCGGAACTTTTGCGAGGCGAACGTTTCACGCCCGAGACCGCCTTCCACATGGAAACTGCGCTCCGGCTGCCTTCCGGCTTTTTCGACCAACTTCATCCTGCACTTGCACCGGAGGTGATCGCTCGCCTGAAGTCGCCGCTCGACTTCAAGAGCATAGACGAGGCAAGCGATGAAGGCGACGTCGAAGAGCCCTCCCTTCTGCCGAATAATCAAAAGCCGTTACTGCCTGCGAGCAGCTTGTCCGAGGAAGCGAGAAAAATGCGATCGAAGAGTTCGAAGGGCGCGCCTGCCGCGACAAAGGCCCGGTCAGCTGAGACCCCTAAGCACGCAGGCGGCCGACCATCTATCGTTGGGCGTGCTTCCAACCAGAACGGGCCGCGTCGAGCGGCTCAGCGAGAACGAGCCCACTCGGAAGGCGCGGCCACAGTCGAGGGGATCAGGCGGGCCAACCTTCACGTCCTCACCGGACGCAACGGTTCCAAGGTCAAGCTCGGCGCAGTCATGGGACTTACCGGATCGAATATGGCTCATCGGCTGCACGGCAAAAAGCGCATGGATGGCGTTGAAGCACAGCGCTTCACCGAACGGCTGGGTCTTCCCGAAGGCTGGCTAGACACGCCTCGTTCCGAGAACGACATCCCTGAGTCGGTGGTGCTGCTTCTCGCACCTGCATCACGCGCCCGTGCGCACAGTCTCGCGCTGCCGGCATCCCCCGCCGCGCCGAACCACGACACGCTCGACGCAGCCGCTCCCGCAAGCCAGAGCGACGTGGTCCTGTCTAGCACTTCGAGCGACGCGCATGCTGCGGCATCGCCGACCGATGCGCCGGGTGGGCAAGGCGGCGTGATTGTTCGTGAGGAAAATGAACTCAACGAGGCAGTTGCCGCTCCCGCCGACGAGCATGTTGACGCAGACGAAAGCAAAGTTGCGGACGCCGTTGCTCAACCGGCGGAGTCACCGCTCGCCCCTGCTGCACCCCCGCGAACCGCAGCGCCCGCCATCACCACCTTGCAAACCCGCCTGGACGGTCTTGACGGAATAGCACCGATAGCAGAGGCTCTTTTAAAGACGCTCGCCGGCAAGGCGCGCACCGGACGGTTGGACGAATTGAAAGCACTCGAATTGTTGCAACAAGCAGTTCTGCTTTGACGACTCGAGGGCCGTCCTAAACGCGGCGCTTCTCGAGTCACCGTTCGCGCTGCGCGTGATGCGTCTTGCCAAGGCAACGATCCGACGACCGCCGCCGAAAAATTTTTGGCTGTCACTGTTGTTGAGGTTCGCTAATTCCTCAAGCCCGAGACGCCGGAACACGATCTTTTGGTAGCGGACTTCCTCTGTGGCGCGACACGGCTAATTTATTCGGGCGACAAGTCCGGTCCGCCCGCGAACAGCCGTTGGTCCCACACGACAGGCTGCGGCGCCGAGACGACTAAACGTCCGGCATCCGGGTGTGCCGGGTTGACCACGGCATTGCATTCCGCCCGCGCCACGACCGACGGGACCACCAGCACCGCTGATCTTCCCTCCTCGATCCACTTGTCGCCGAAACGGCGCGCGACCTGCGCATCCGGCGCATCCCAGCCCGCTGACAAATCTTGGACGCTGACGCGCTCGATCGTCACGTCCTTCGGGACCTCGACCTCAACCCATACGTGGTGCTTGGGTACCTTACCGATCCGCGCGTGCACCAGCACCTCCAGCATCGCCCCCGCAAAATTCAGCGCGCCGTAAATGACTGGGCGGCCGGGGCTATTGAAGCGGCCACCGACCAGCATCGCCCCAGTGCCGCTCCACACCGGATGACGCCGATCCGCAATTCTAAAAATCCGCATCAGGCTGGCACCTCAACGACTTCCATGCAGGAGGTCATGCCGGCAGCCCATAGAACAGCTTCCACAACAGTTCCTCGACGCGCCGCGCGCCGAGCTCGCTCAAGGCGACCTCCACCGGCGTGCGCCCTTCGAGCAACGGGTGCATCGTATTTAGAAACTCCCGCGCATCACCCTCGTCGTCCCATACATAACGCGCGGTCGCGACGATTCGTGCGAGCCGCTCCGTCTTCTCAGACTCGTCGGGACTGAGCTTGTCGCGGCGACGTTTGAAGGTCGCCTCCGGCACGATGCGCGCGAGCAAGGCGCGCCGTTCCTCGGCGCTGCGCGTCGCGTGCTCGACGCCTTCTCGGAGCGCGGACTTTGGGAGGCCCTCACGGACCTGCGCGTCGAGCTCGGCCACCGAGTGCGGGACGCGCGGCAGCGCCATCACGGCTGCGATCTGTTCCGGCGAGACCAACAGCATGGCAAACTCCAAATGGATCATTTGATCCTTCATTATAGACCAAATGATACGAGTGCGCGATTCTCCCGATTCCGACGCCGATACAGTCCGAGCCGCCTATGCGCCACGGGCGCGTAGGCGTCCGCGTCTCGGCACTGGTTTCCGGTCTACGCATCATGCCATGCCGCCCGGGAGGCGCTCGCCGAGGGCAACCCACGGGCGTTCCCGCGATCACGCCATCCAAAAACGCCCACGACGGGTGATCACCGGTTAGGAGCGGGATTCCGCTTAATTGCACGCAGGCGACACTACAACGCCCTCCCGACGCACCGGCGGACATGATTTCAAGCGTGATAAGACGTAGTATCACGCTTACCTTTTAATCCCCGACCGACCCGACAGCGCAGACATGCGCTGGCAGGCCACCGCCAATCGTTCGCGTCGGATGCACGAGCCGCGCCGCTCAATGCCCGCAAAGTTTGTAGCTTCTGAAGTCAATCGACCACACGGGAAGACCGAACGCTTTTACCGAGATAAGGATTGAGAACCCGCATGCGGCTATGTTGGCACCATCGAAGAATGCGTGAAACGCGGCTATCAAGAGAACTAGCAATCTATTAATGGCCGTGTTTGAGACACGCATGCCGTTTTCCGTGCTGGCCTTCGGTGAAGATTCTCGGCAACGTCGGCTGGCGAAGTCTATGGCGCACGGGCGTCCTCTCGAAAACAGCGTCAACGCGGCGAGCGTGTTCACGTGCCATATCTTCGGCACGCGCTACAGGCTGCCCGCTCCCAACCAATCAAGACGTTTCCTCCTGCGGCTCCGAGCCGCGCGTCGGCGCAGCGGCTGCACGAACTTCACGGCGCGGCCGGTGTGCGCTGATTCGTAGATCCCATCGATGATCCGCTGCTCCTGCAAGCCTTCGTCGCCCGGCGTGCGCGGCACGATATCGTCCTTCACGCAGATCGACATATGATCGATTTCGCGCGCGAACTGATTCACCGCCTTCTGGCGACGTGCGGAAAGTCCGTGACCTGTCCCGAGAATGAGGATGCGTGGGAGCGCTTCGGTTGTGATTGCAGATTTGCCGATCCAATCAGTTGCGCGAAGCTGCGACACATTGGCAGCGTTCGCGATCCGCTTCGCGGTTGAGGTTGGACGCGGTCCGCCTGAAGGTCGGCAACGGTCTGGGTGTACCGTTGCCATGCCGCAAAGGCTCGGCCTCTTCCCCATTCAAGCTGTCCGCTCGACCGCTGCGGATATTTCGCAAGACCGATCGCTCAGTATAGGAGTGTACAAGCAGATCCCCTTACCGTCGCAGCAGGCTGTTCCAAGTCTGGGCAGCCAAACGCGCGAGCGATCGAGTCG
>NZ_JALQDV010000077.1:0-7209 GCF_023631045.1 Caballeronia sp. AZ7_KS35
CATGACGACCTTGGCTCATTTCGAAATGATAGCCAAGACAATTATTTAATCAAGCTATTTAGGGGATGTCGTACTAGTGCTACATGCCGAGGGTCTTTGCCGTTTCCGCGCCCCAGGTAAGCAGTTGCGCTGCGCGGCGTCTGTCCTCATTGCCTACGCGCGCAGTAAGCATGGCGCATATTAATGTCGCGTATGCGCAAGCCACGGCCACACCTGAAGACGCTCGTCCATCGGCGCCTCGTAAAAATGCGTTTCCGGTTCGGCACGATCGCCTGCCAGAGCACGAGGCTCTCGGTCCACTTGATGTCTACACCGGCGACACCCACGCGGGTGGTGATGACGGCGCTTCCGCAGCCTTCCAATGATGCCCCGGTCTTTCGTGGCACGCCGATTGTTGAGACAGTGTGAACCTGCCGTTTCGTTCCGAGAGGCGATCGTGAAGGCGCTAAATCCGCAGACCGTGGAGGAAATTGCCGACCGTTGGACGGTGTTGCTGAACCAATTGGACCGGCATCCGGGGCGCTATCCGGAGCAGTTCTACATCGAAATCGCAGCGCTGATCGATCAGACTAGCCGCGTCATCATTCCGGATTCCTTCGAGAACGAAGTGCTGCAGACGGTGACGTTGTTGGTGGACGAAGGGAGTCTCAAAATGGCGCTCCTGCGACTGCATAAGATCATCGAAGCACATTCGCCGCGCCCACGCTCGAAGTCGGCCTAACAGCACGACTTTCGTCGGATCGTCAGCAGTCCGCGCGGCGCGGCGCGTTCGTGCGCGATCAGCAAATCGGCTTCTTCGAGATCGGTGAGGATGCGGCGGCACGCAACGGCATAACGTTCGCCGGCTTCGGACAGCTTGATGGTGCGAGTCGTGCGATGAAGCAGCGCCGTGCCTGTATGCTCCTCGAGAAAGGCGATCGCCCGGCTCACGGCTGCAGGCGAGCGGCCGAGACGCCGCCCCGCGCCTGCCAGGCTGCCTTCGTCGAGCGTAGCGATGAACACTTTCATCGCGTTTATTCGGTCCATGTCGGCTCGGCGCTTCTATTGATCGATGAAGCGCCCAGTCTACCGGATGAAATCGCGCGGATGAACAGCGGCATCGGCCGTGCAATCGTGCGGCTGTTCGCGGCACATGGCGCGAGCATCGGCATGTCGCATATCAGCGATGCAGCCGGCGCCCAGGCGCTCGCCGATGAACTCGGCGCGAACGGCACGCGTGTCGCGACGACCGAATGCGACGTGACCGATGCGACGTCTGTCGCGCGCCTCGGCGCATGGGCACGCGAGAAACTCGGCACCGTCGATGTTCTCGTGAACGCGGCCGGCGTCAGTGGCGAGACGGCGTTCGTGGATCTGTGCATCGACGAATGGGACCGCATGATGGCCGTGAACCTGCGCGGCACGTTCCTCGTAACCAGGCAGTTTTTCGCCGACATGATCGCGCGCAAATACGGGCGCGTCATCAACATCGCATGGCAGCTCGCTTACAAGGGCACGCACGACATGGCGCACTACTGCGCATCGAAGGCGGGCGTCGTCGGTTTTACGCGCGCGCTGTCTTATGAAGGGGCGCCGCACGGTGTCACGGTCAACGCAATCGCACCGGGGCCCGTCGAAACCGCAATGCTGGCTAGCTTTCAGCTGCAGCGCGCGGTCTACACCGGCAAGGTCGCGCCATAGCGTGGACGCCGTCGCGACGAAATGATCGAGATATCCGGCTCATTGACGCTGCTAACGAACGTCCTGATTGCGTGGAACACGCAGCGCATGCAGGCAACCCTCGACGCTTGGCAAGAGACGGGGCAAGGGATTGACGATGACGGGTTGCGGCGATTGGGCCCGGCGCACTTCGCGCATTTGAATTTCCTCGGGACTCTGAGCTTTCCGATCGACCGCCACCGCGAGATGCTTCTCGATGCAGCGCCCTGGCAACGCACGGCCCGATCGTGAGGTGGGTCTTTGAGGAAGAGACGATGGACATCAATTGACGCCATTGACGAGGTGGTGCTCGCGCTGCTCTACCTGAATGTGTGCGGTGGAAATCGCGCCTCGAAGAGCTTCGACTGGTCTGCGCTAAACCGCTTGCAGGAGAAGGGCTTTATTCGCGACCCCGTCAGCCGCTCAAAATCGGTGGGGCCGACCGAAGAAGGCTTGCGGGAAGCGGAGCGGTTGTTCCAAACATACTTTGGGCGCTCGCCAACCCTCGAATCCGACGCCAAACCGACGTAATCAACATCAGTGCCCGTCGAGAATTGGATCGTGCAGTACGCCTCGCGCCCTGCGAAAAACGGAATTTCGACAACCAACTCCTCGATGCGCCGTGCAGTTCGAGATGACCAGGTCCGTCGCGCGCTTTTATCGAAGATATTGCCGCTTTCAAGGCACGCAACCGCAGATCGTGCGGCGTTGGGGGGAACGGCGCCCGTGAATGACTTCGGCCCGACCTTTCTGGCCGTATTCGACCCTCCCCTGCGGTTCGGATAGGCGCAGTTGTAAAGGCCGACCCGAGTGTGTCGCGGCCTTTGAGCGCCGGCTAGTCTCGGACTGGCGCGGACTTGATGCGCTATGCGACCGTCCGTCGATGGAGGCGACGTGTATCGCGAGATCTCTCGTTATTCTCGTCATGCTTCCTTGTGCCGCTGCGCACCTTGCGCCAAGCGCCAGCGGACCAGATCGTCTGCCCCGGGGCCTTCCTTGATGATCACATCGGCGGCGCTGATCTCCTCACCCGTCTTTTGGTCGATGAAGCCCCACCGTATTTCGGCGCCGGTCTTTCGATTCACGAACTTCATCGGTGGTTCGCATGCACCGGAAACGTTCAGGCGGTCCCCGATCTGGGCGAGCACCGGCATGACCGGGGCGATTTGTCGGCCCTTCTGGGTCAACACGTATTCGAATCGCTTCGGATTAACCTGATAGCGCCTGCGCTCGACAAGACCGTTCGTCTCCAGATGCTTGAGCCGGTCGCTGAGCGTTGCATTGGTGATGCCGGACGACTGGCGAAGCTCGTCATACCGGCTGAGACCGCAGACGAGGTCGCGCAGGATCAACAAGCCCCACCGATCCCCAATCGCCGCCATGATGCCTGCGATCGAACACACCATTCCGTCGAAACCTTTTGAGCGCATGAGTTGTTTCCGTGAATAGTCCGACGATCTTCGCCGGGTAAGTCTCATTATAAGAGCCATACCCGCCTGACGACATCCGCCAACCAAAAAATGCTTGCCGGGCAGGCCACTAACTCTTATTATAAGAGTTAGTGGCCTGCCCGGCAATGGACATCGTCGTTATGGACCCACCTTCCAATTGAATTTGAAGAGACGACTATGACTTCCCATGCCACTTCCCGAATCTTCGTCGTCGGCGGCACCGGCGCGAAGGGTCTGCCCGTCATCAGCGCGCTCGTCGCTGACGGCAAATATTCCGTCCGGGCCTTGAGCCGCGATCCCGACTCCCGCCGCGCGAGAGCACTGCTTGCACTCGGCAACGTATCGATCCTGAAGGGCACGTTCGCCGACGAAGCTTTCCTGCGGGAAGGTTTTCGGGGATGTGATGGGGCCTACATCAATCTCGACGGATTCAACACCGGCGAGAAGACGGAGATCTATTGGGCGATCCGTTGCTACGAAATCGCGCTGGAACAGGGCATTAAGTTCTTGGTGTACGGCAACCTCGACTACTCGCTCAAGAAGGCTGGCTATGATTCCCGCTTTCGCGCCGGTCACTATGACGGCAAGGGGCGCATAGGCGAATGGATCCTGTTCCAGAACCAGACGAACCGGGACCGGATGGGCGCGGCCGTGTTCACTACGGGGCCGTACATGGAGATGGCGATCTCGGCGATGACGCCGATGATGCCGCTCGTCGAGGACGGCGTGCTCACTTGGCGTGTGCCGCTCGGCAACGGCGCGGTGCCGCATGTTGCGCTGGATGATTGCGGCTATTACGCACGCTGGCTGTTCGAACATCCGGAGCGAGCGAACGGCATGAACCTCGAAGTCGCGATCGAACAGGTCGAGTACCGCAAACTGGCCGAGGCGTTCGAGCGGATGACGGGGCATCCGGCGCGCTACATCGACACGGATCTTGACGCGTACTGGAATGGTCCGCTCAAGACGGCTGCGAACTTGCCTGCCGGATACAACGCGGACCCAAGCGACAAAAGCACGATGAGCTTCCGAGACAATTTCACCGGCTTCTGGAACCTCTGGAAGCACGGCGTGATTCAACGCGACTACGCGTTGCTCGACGAAATTCACCCGCACCGCATCCGGACCGTCGAACAATGGCTTCGCCGCGAAGATGAACGCGGCCGTGAGCAAGGGAAAGGGAGCCTCTGGGAGCGGGTGCAACCGGAAAATCTGTTCAATTCCACGCCGCTGCTGAAGTTGTCCGAAGATGGCAGAAAGGGGGCGCTGTAACTGTTAAACACCGCTTTCTGCAAGGGTAATAAAGTCAATCGAAACGTTAGCTTAACTAATGGACGTGCACAGTGAATCAGGTCATCGAAATTCGAAAGAGCGGTGGGGCGCGTGTGCTTCTCGGTCTGTTGACCGTCTGGGGACTAGCCGTTGCGGCGGCTGCTGAAACCGGCCTCTATCGTGCGGTCTACCCGCTGTGGCTCGCAGGCCTCATAGCGCTCGGCATCGTGGTGCCTGTTGTCGTCTATGCGATCTCCCGAGGCTTTCGCGCTTACATCGAGACCATCGGGCTGCGGACGATCACGGCGTTCCATATTTGGCGCATCGCCGCCGCGCTGGTCTTCTTCTGGTACGGGGCGCACGACCTGCTGCCGGAGGCCTTCGTCAGAAACGCGGGATGGGGCGACCTTATCGCAGGGTTGATGGCGCTGGGCGTCACGCTGTTGCCGAAACCACGCAACCGGTATCTCGTTTTCCACCTGTTCGGGTTTGCCGATTTCGTTGTGGCGGTCGGTACCGGCTTGACCTACTTCCTGCTCAACGATCCCCGCATGTCCGGCATCCAGACGCTGCCGATGGCATTGATCCCGTTCTACGGCGTCGGAATTTCGGGTGCAAGTCACATCATGGCCTTCGATCTGCTGCGCCGCCCTTCGGGTTTGTCGAACGCGGGGTGAAGGGTGCCGATGCAACGCGTGAGTTGAATCCCGGCGAAGCCTGCTTCTTTAATCCGATAAGGAAATCATCGTGAAGTCTCGTCGCACCCATGCTGCAGCCAGCGCGCTGCTCGGTTTGCTGATGTCCGGTTCCATGTTCGCGGACGCCGCATCGGCTCAGTCCAATACTTCCTCCGCTGCCTCGGCCGGTGAAGTAGCCGCGCCGTGGGACAAGCGCGTGAATCCGGCGGCAGTACAGGCCGATGCCTGGTTCGACAATTACCGCTTCCGCGATGGCGAGACGCTGGCCCGGCTGAAGATTCACTACGCCACGCTCGGCACGCCGCATCGCGATGCCCAGGGCGTCATCGACAATGCCGTCCTGGTGCTCCACTGGACCGGCGCAGACAGCCACACACTACTAAATCCAACCTACACGAAAGCGCTGTTCGCCGCGGGCCGCCCGCTCGACGCGAACCGCTACTACATGATCTTCCCGGATAACGTCGGCCACGGTCAGTCGAGCCAGCCCAGCGACGGCCTGAAGGCGCGATTTCCGAACTACGACTACGACGACATCGTCGATCTCCAGCACAAGCTGGTGACCGAGACGGTGGGCATCCAGCATCTGCATGCGATTATCGGCATGTCGATGGGCGGCATGAACGCGTGGCAATGGGCCGAAGCGTATCCCGACATGATGGACGGCGTGATGCCGGTCGTCTCGCTGCCGATCACCGTATCGGGCCGCAATCTGCTGTGGCGGCGCATGGTGATCGATGAAATTCGTTCCGATCCGGACTGGAAGAACGGCAACTACACGCAGACGCCGCGTGGCTGGATCGACGGCTACCGGGTGCTGCGGATGATGATCGACAGCGCGCCGGCGCTTCAGCACGAAATCCCGGATAACGCCGCGGCGGACAAGTTTCTCGCGACGACCCGCTTCCAGGCTGGGCACGTCGATCCGAACGACATCCTGTATTCGCTCAAGTCGTCGTTCAGCTACGACCCAGAACCCGGGATCTCCGGAATCAAGGCCAAACTGTTCGCACTGAATTTCTCGGACGACGAGTTCAATCCCGACAGTTTGCATATCCTCGACCGAGACGTGCCGAAGCTCCAACATGGGCGGTACGTCGTCCAGCAGGGCACGCCGTCGTCGCCGGGCCATTTGACCATGACACGCCCTGACCTCTGGGCGCAGCACGTGAGCGAATTCATGCAGTGGCTGGGTGACGTGCCTTAACAACTAAGTAGTAGCGATTTCCGGTTGACAGTGCATTCCTCCAGCTCATGATGTGATGCATGCGGTTGGGCTGCAACGACCGCTTCTGAAAGTCGATGCGACAGTTGAACGTGTCCATAAAAAGATCGGCCAGCGGCAGCTACTGTTTGGCCGATCAGCGTCTCATAGCGTCACCCTTTCGCCTGGGGCGGTCTTGCGCGTCGATGGCCATCTTGATGTTCGGATCGAAATGGCTTCGGTACCAGTCGGCCATGGTGCGCAAGCCGTCTGCACCGGGAGGATTCTTGCCTGTGCCGATTATCTCTGTGCACGCGGTCGTCGCCGCGACGAGGATCCTTGCGGCTTCCGGAACGTACGGGCTATCAGCTCTTGCATCGCGTCGCTGTCGAATTACCGCATACCGTACGCGTTCGGGCAGTGTCCAGGCGCTAGGCCACTCGGTTCCTGTGATGAACTGGGCGTTGTTGTTTCGGGTATAGGCGGAATGCGAAGCTTCGTCGGACCGCGTCATAAATTCGTGCTCAATCTGCCGATAGGTTCTGACGGGCTTTTGGCATAAGGGCACGGCGTTAGAGTCATTCCGTGCTGTGTCGGACACCCAAGATAGTAGAGAACGAGGGGTGCTGATAGTCATGAACCGACTTTGGCTGCTCACGTTGATAGCGAGTCAAGCCATCTTCTTCATAGTTCGGGGGCAAGGCACGCAGAATCACCAAACGGTCGCCCACCAGAACCGCGATCAATATTGGGGTGCCGGTGGCACCCTCTCGAGTTTTGCTGCGCGATGGACGCACGGCTGCACATAGGACGATGACTGTGTTTCGGCCAGCATCTGAAATCACAAGTCGCGCCGTGTGCGCATGCCGGTGCTTCCGGCAGGTCG
>NZ_JALQDV010000078.1:0-5445 GCF_023631045.1 Caballeronia sp. AZ7_KS35
TGCTCTTTAAAAACTAACAGCCGATAAGTGTGGGCGCTTGATGGCGAGTGCGGCTGGTTCTTCGGAATCGGCAATAGCAAAAGTATCAAGAGTCTCACACGAAGTATCAGAGGAAGGTTTGTTCATCTTTGGATGGAATAAATCATCGTCAGTACGTTGAGTGAGCGACCTATTCGGAAGAATAGAAAACAGTAACAGGTATTGAACTGAAGAGTTTGATCCTGGCTCAGATTGAACGCTGGCGGCATGCCTTACACATGCAAGTCGAACGGCAGCACGGGGGCAACCCTGGTGGCGAGTGGCGAACGGGTGAGTAATACATCGGAACGTGTCCTGTAGTGGGGGATAGCCCGGCGAAAGCCGGATTAATACCGCATACGACCTAAGGGAGAAAGCGGGGGATCTTCGGACCTCGCGCTATAGGGGCGGCCGATGGCAGATTAGCTAGTTGGTGGGGTAAAGGCCTACCAAGGCGACGATCTGTAGCTGGTCTGAGAGGACGACCAGCCACACTGGGACTGAGACACGGCCCAGACTCCTACGGGAGGCAGCAGTGGGGAATTTTGGACAATGGGGGCAACCCTGATCCAGCAATGCCGCGTGTGTGAAGAAGGCCTTCGGGTTGTAAAGCACTTTTGTCCGGAAAGAAAACTTCGTCCCTAATATGGATGGAGGATGACGGTACCGGAAGAATAAGCACCGGCTAACTACGTGCCAGCAGCCGCGGTAATACGTAGGGTGCGAGCGTTAATCGGAATTACTGGGCGTAAAGCGTGCGCAGGCGGTCTGTTAAGACCGATGTGAAATCCCCGGGCTTAACCTGGGAACTGCATTGGTGACTGGCAGGCTTTGAGTGTGGCAGAGGGAGGTAGAATTCCACGTGTAGCAGTGAAATGCGTAGAGATGTGGAGGAATACCGATGGCGAAGGCAGCCTCCTGGGCCAACACTGACGCTCATGCACGAAAGCGTGGGGAGCAAACAGGATTAGATACCCTGGTAGTCCACGCCCTAAACGATGTCAACTAGTTGTTGGGGATTCATTTCCTTAGTAACGTAGCTAACGCGTGAAGTTGACCGCCTGGGGAGTACGGTCGCAAGATTAAAACTCAAAGGAATTGACGGGGACCCGCACAAGCGGTGGATGATGTGGATTAATTCGATGCAACGCGAAAAACCTTACCTACCCTTGACATGGTCGGAACCCTGCTGAAAGGTGGGGGTGCTCGAAAGAGAACCGGCGCACAGGTGCTGCATGGCTGTCGTCAGCTCGTGTCGTGAGATGTTGGGTTAAGTCCCGCAACGAGCGCAACCCTTGTCCTTAGTTGCTACGCAAGAGCACTCTAAGGAGACTGCCGGTGACAAACCGGAGGAAGGTGGGGATGACGTCAAGTCCTCATGGCCCTTATGGGTAGGGCTTCACACGTCATACAATGGTCGGAACAGAGGGTTGCCAAGCCGCGAGGTGGAGCCAATCCCAGAAAACCGATCGTAGTCCGGATCGCAGTCTGCAACTCGACTGCGTGAAGCTGGAATCGCTAGTAATCGCGGATCAGCATGCCGCGGTGAATACGTTCCCGGGTCTTGTACACACCGCCCGTCACACCATGGGAGTGGGTTTCACCAGAAGTAGGTAGCCTAACCGCAAGGAGGGCGCTTACCACGGTGGGATTCATGACTGGGGTGAAGTCGTAACAAGGTAGCCGTATCGGAAGGTGCGGCTGGATCACCTCCTTTCTCGAGCTTCGCACACGAAGTTAAGCGCTCACGCTTATCGGCTGTTGTTTGAAGACAGGCTTTGGGTCTGTAGCTCAGTCGGTTAGAGCACCGTCTTGATAAGGCGGGGGTCGTTGGTTCGAATCCAACCAGACCCACCACGGTCAAGATGAGTCAGGCAGTCAGTGAGGCTGCAGACGCAAGACGCGGGGGATTAGCTCAGCTGGGAGAGCACCTGCTTTGCAAGCAGGGGGTCGTCGGTTCGATCCCGTCATCCTCCACCAAGTCCTCAATGCGCAGTGTTTCGTGAAGCACTTTGCATTGGCGATTGAAAGCCAGTTGATGTCGCAGGCGAGTGAAGTGAGCTTGTCGGCTAAACGTTCTTTAACAATCTGGAAGAAGTAGTAAAGAGACTATCTAAAAGCACTTAGAGATGGGTGTGAGTCGGGTAGTCAGGGTAGTGATTGTATCAAGTATGAAAAGTGATCTTGACGATGACTTGGAATACGGCACAACGCGAATACTCAGCCTATGGCGAGGGTGGCTCGAGAGAGACACACTTGTTATAGGGTCAAGCGAACAAGTGCATGTGGTGGATGCCTTGGCGATCACAGGCGATGAAGGACGCGGTAGCCTGCGAAAAGTTGTGGGGAGCTGGCAAACGAGCTTTGATCCACAAATGTCCGAATGGGGAAACCCACTCCTAATGGAGTACCCACAACTGAATACATAGGTTGTGTGGAGCGAACGCGGTGAACTGAAACATCTAAGTAACCGCAGGAAAAGAAATCAACCGAGATTCCCAAAGTAGTGGCGAGCGAAATGGGATCAGCCTGTACTCTTTATCTTTGTTGTTAGTCGAACGCTCTGGAAAGTGCGGCCATAGCAGGTGATAGCCCTGTAGACGAAAACAGCGAGGAAGAACTAGGGGTACGACAAGTAGGGCGGGACACGTGAAATCCTGTCTGAAGATGGGGGGACCATCCTCCAAGGCTAAATACTCGTGATCGACCGATAGTGAACCAGTACCGTGAGGGAAAGGCGAAAAGAACCCCGGGAGGGGAGTGAAATAGATCCTGAAACCGCATGCATACAAACAGTCGGAGCCTGGAAACGGGTGACGGCGTACCTTTTGTATAATGGGTCAGCGACTTACGTTCAGTAGCGAGCTTAACTGATTAAGGCAGGCGTAGCGAAAGCGAGTCCGAACAGGGCGATCAGTTGCTGGGCGTAGACCCGAAACCAAGTGATCTATCCATGGCCAGGTTGAAGGTGCGGTAACACGTACTGGAGGACCGAACCCACTAACGTTGAAAAGTTAGGGGATGAGCTGTGGATAGGGGTGAAAGGCTAAACAAACTTGGAAATAGCTGGTTCTCTCCGAAAACTATTTAGGTAGTGCCTCGTGTATCACCTTCGGGGGTAGAGCACTGTCATGGTTGTGGGGTCCATTGCGGATTACTACGCCATAGCAAACTCCGAATACCGAAGAGTGCAATCACGGGAGACAGACATCGGGTGCTAACGTCCGGTGTCAAGAGGGAAACAACCCAGACCGCCAGCTAAGGTCCCAAAGATTGGCTAAGTGGGAAACGAAGTGGGAAGGCTAAAACAGTCAGGAGGTTGGCTTAGAAGCAGCCACCCTTTAAAGAAAGCGTAATAGCTCACTGATCGAGTCGTCCTGCGCGGAAGATGTAACGGGGCTCAAGCCAGTCACCGAAGCTGCGGATGCGTACGCAAGTACGTGTGGTAGGAGAGCGTTCCGTAAGCCTGCGAAGGTGCGTTGAAAAGCGTGCTGGAGGTATCGGAAGTGCGAATGCTGACATGAGTAGCGATAAAGGGGGTGAAAAGCCCCCTCGCCGTAAGCCCAAGGTTTCCTACGCAACGTTCATCGGCGTAGGGTGAGTCGGCCCCTAAGGCGAGGCAGAAATGCGTAGCTGATGGGAAGCAGGTCAATATTCCTGCACCATTGTTAGATGCGATGGGGGGACGGATCGCGGAAGGTTGTCCGGGTGTTGGACGTCCCGGTCGCTGCGTTGGAGAAGGCACTTAGGCAAATCCGGGTGCGTAATTCAAGGGCGTGGCGCGAGCTTCTTCGGAAGCGAAGCAATTGGAAGTGGTTCCAAGAAAAGCCTCTAAGCTTCAGTCTAACGATGACCGTACCGCAAACCGACACAGGTGGGCGAGATGAGTATTCTAAGGCGCTTGAGAGAACTCGGGAGAAGGAACTCGGCAAATTGGTACCGTAACTTCGGGATAAGGTACGCCCTTGTAGCTTGACTGGCCTGCGCCAGGAGGGTGAAAGGGTTGCAATAAACTGGTGGCTGCGACTGTTTAATAAAAACACAGCACTCTGCAAACACGAAAGTGGACGTATAGGGTGTGACGCCTGCCCGGTGCCGGAAGATTAAATGATGGGGTGCAAGCTCTTGATTGAAGTCCCGGTAAACGGCGGCCGTAACTATAACGGTCCTAAGGTAGCGAAATTCCTTGTCGGGTAAGTTCCGACCTGCACGAATGGCGTAACGATGGCCACACTGTCTCCTCCCGAGACTCAGCGAAGTTGAAGTGTTTGTGATGATGCAATCTCCCCGCGGCTAGACGGAAAGACCCCATGAACCTTTACTGTAGCTTTGCATTGGACTTTGAACCGATCTGTGTAGGATAGGTGGGAGGCTATGAAACCGGAACGCCAGTTTCGGTGGAGCCGTCCTTGAAATACCACCCTGGTTTGTTTGAGGTTCTAACCTTGGCCCGTGATCCGGGTCGGGGACAGTGCATGGTAGGCAGTTTGACTGGGGCGGTCTCCTCCCAAAGCGTAACGGAGGAGTACGAAGGTACGCTAGGTACGGTCGGAAATCGTGCTGATAGTGCAATGGCATAAGCGTGCTTAACTGCGAGACCGACAAGTCGAGCAGGTGCGAAAGCAGGTCATAGTGATCCGGTGGTTCTGTATGGAAGGGCCATCGCTCAACGGATAAAAGGTACTCTGGGGATAACAGGCTGATACCGCCCAAGAGTTCATATCGACGGCGGTGTTTGGCACCTCGATGTCGGCTCATCTCATCCTGGGGCTGTAGCCGGTCCCAAGGGTATGGCTGTTCGCCATTTAAAGAGGTACGTGAGCTGGGTTTAAAACGTCGTGAGACAGTTTGGTCCCTATCTGCCGTGGGCGTTGGATATTTGAAGGGGGCTGCTCCTAGTACGAGAGGACCGGAGTGGACGAACCTCTGGTGTACCGGTTGTGACGCCAGTCGCATCGCCGGGTAGCTATGTTCGGAAGAGATAACCGCTGAAAGCATCTAAGCGGGAAACTCGCCTTAAGATGAGATATCCCCGGGGCTTCGAGCCCCTTGAAGGGTCGTTCCAGACCAGGACGTTGATAGGTCAGGTGTGTAAGTGCAGTAATGCATTGAGCTAACTGATACTAATTGCCCGTAAGGCTTGATCCTATAACCAGTGTGTTTCACGTACTGACTTGGCGCCACAGCGCTTGGTCAATACCACCCCTGGTTGAGTAGCGTTGTGCGACACTCACTACCCAAACACTTCTACTTCTTCCCAGATTGGTTGTCGCGCCCACCCAGGCGAGACAACAACAAGTCATGCCTGATGACCATAGCGAGTCGGTCCCACCCCTTCCCATCCCGAACAGGACCGTGAAACGACTCCACGCCGATGATAGTGCGGATACCCGTGTGAAAGTAGGTAATCGTCAGGCTCCTCATGCT
>NZ_JALQDV010000079.1:0-5089 GCF_023631045.1 Caballeronia sp. AZ7_KS35
TATCGGTCAGATTCATTTTGCCCATGACCTGCATCTGAACACACTTGGGGTGCCAATTCAATGATGCAATGCACTAGTCGAGCGTGCGCCGGTAAAAGCGCAATGCGATACCCAGCACAACCACGGTGAACACGCCCAGCGGCCACACTGATGGCCACAGTTCATTCCATCCATTGCCTTTGAGCAGAATGCCGCGCACTAGCCGGTTGAAATACGTGAGCGGCAGTACATTGCCGATCCATTGCGCCCAGCGTGGCATTCCTGCGAACGGAAACATGAAGCCGGATAACAGCATGCTGGGTAAGAAGTAAAAGAAGGTCAGCTGAACCGCCTGCAACTGGTTCTGCGCGAGCGACGACAGCGTGATCCCCACGGTCAGGTTCGCTGCGATGAATAAAAGCGAGGTGAGGTAAATCGCTAGCACGCTGCCTTCGAAAGGCACGTTGAACACGTAACCACACGCGGCGAGGATAATGGAGACCTGAACCAGCCCGATCGCCACATACGGCACGATCTTCCCGGTCATCACTTCGATCGGCAGCACCGGTGTCGCGAGGAGGTTTTCCATCGTTCCGCGCTCGCGCTCGCGGGTGATGGCGAGGCCCGTCATCATCACCATCGTCATGGTCAGTATGATGCCCATCAGCCCTGGCACCACGTTGTACTGCGTGATACCTTCCGGATTGTAGAGACGCTGCACTTGCACGCTAAAAGCATTGGGCGTGCCGTTCAGGTGCGCAAGCGGCCCGGTGATGTCTTTGTCGGCCACCGGCTGAATGAGATTCGGCAACGCCCCGATTGCAGTGCCGGTCGCGGTTGGATCCGTTGCATCCGCTTCGACGAGCAACGCGGGCCGTTCGCCGCGCAGCAATTTCCTTGAAAAGTCGGCGGGCACCGTCAGCACGAACTGCACTCGCCCCTCGGCGAGCGCGCGACGTCCCTCTTCCTCTGTCTGCAGCGTGTCGACAATCCGGAAGTATTCGGAGTTTTCCATTGCCGCAACGAAGCTGCGCGAAAACGGACTCTGGTCTGCGAGAATCACCGCGGTGGGCAGATGCTTGGGGTCGGTGTTGATCGCAAAGCCGAAAAGTGCCAGTTGCACGACCGGCAAGCCGACGATCATCGCGAACGTGATCCGGTCGCGTCTGAGCTGCAACAACTCTTTCAGCACGATGCTCCACCAGCGCGTGGGCGAGAAGAATGCATTGAAATTCAAGAGCGGACTCCGTAGTTGTCAGCCGAACGATTCATCATGTAGATGAAGACGTCTTCAAGGCCCGTTCCTATCTGCTCGATGCGTACCGCCTTACCGTCTGTCACGCGCCGAATCGCGGCTTCTAGCGCCGCGTGATCATGGCCGCTCGCGTGCAAGGCGGAGCCGAAGACGACGGTTTGATCGACACCATCGGTTGCGCGCAACTGCTCGGACAGCTCAGTGAGATTCGCGCCAGAAATCGACCAGGTCGCGAGGTTTTGCGAGTCGATCACTTCCTTTGACGTTCCATGCGCGAGCAGCTTGCCGTACGCGATATAGGCGAGCTTGTGACAGCGTTCCGCCTCGTCCATGTAGTGCGTGCTGACGAGCACCGAGATTCCGCGCGCGGCGAGACGATGTAGTTCCTCCCAAAAATCGCGCCGTGCGGTCGGATCGACACCGGCGGTCGGTTCATCGAGCAACAGCAGACGCGGCTCGTGCAGCATGCAGGCGGCCAGCGCTAGCCGCTGTTTCCAGCCGCCCGATAGCGCGCCGGTCAACTGGTTTGCGCGGCTTTGCAGGCCGAGCGTTTCGAGGGTCGCGTCGACTTTGTCGCGACGGTTCTTCATCCCATAAACGCGCGCGACGAAGTCGAGGTTCTCGCGGATAGTCATGTCTTCCCAGAACGAGAAGCGCTGCGTCATATAGCCGACGTTGCGCTTGATCAGCGCGCTCTGCTTCAAGATGTCGTAGCCGAGGCATGTGCCGCTGCCCGAGTCCGGGGTCAACAATCCGCACATCAGCCGGATCGAGGTTGTCTTGCCACTGCCGTTCGGCCCAAGAAAGCCGAAAATCTCGCCTTGCGCGACCTGCAACGACACATCGTTGACGACATGCTTGTCGCCGAAATGCTTGTTTAGTCCGTGTACGTCGATCGCGTACTGCTGGTCCGGAGGATTCATTGCAGCGTCACCGCGACAGGCTGCCCCGGACGAAGCTTGTCGGCATCGGCGACGGCGGGATGCGCTTCGACCATGTAGACGAGTTTCGCGCGGCGCTCGTTGCTGTAAATCACCGGCGGGGTGTACTCGGCCTCGTTCGAGACGTAGGTTATCCTCGCCGACACATCGGCAGCACAGCCGTCGCAATGGATCGTCAGCGCATGGCCCAGCTGCAGCGCTCCGACGACTGTTTCCGGTACGAAAAACCGCACCTTAACGTTCTGCGGCGGCAGCATTTGGACGACCGGGCTTCCAGCACCCACCCATTCGCCGACGCGGAACAGTGTGTCGTACACGCGGCCCTGCGTAGGCGCTGTCACCTGCTTTTGGTCAAGCTTCCATTGCGCCTGTTCGACGGCGGCCCGCGCAGCCTCCACTTGCGCCGACTGAGCGCTGACCTGTTGCTGACGTCCGGGCAACCGGGCGACGTCGATTTGGGAGGAAAGCTCTCGAACGTGAGCGGCGGTCGAGTCCGCATTCGCGCGGGAATCGTCGAGCTGCGCCTTTGGAATGCCGCCCGCACTGTATTGCGCTTCGTCGCGCGTAAGTTGCAACGCAGCTTTGCGCGCGCTTGCCGCGGCCTGCGCGAGTTGCGCCTTCGTCACGTCGATTTCAATCGGGCGCTTGCCTGTCTGTATGTCGTGCAACTGCGCGCGCGCCGATGCGAGCTGTTGCCGCGCCTGATTCAATGCTGCGCTTTCGCTTTCGGATTCGAGCGTGAAGACGGATCCGCCCGGATCAACTGTCTGACCGCGTGTGACTCGCAGTTGCGCGAGCTTGCCCGCCTGCGACGAACCGAGATAGACGAATTCCCCTTCAACGTAGCCCTGATAAGAAGGCGCATCCTGGTGCGAACAGCCGGCGAGCGCAGTAAGAGCGAGCGCGCCCCCTGCGACGAGCGCGGTACGTCTTATCGCCGGAGCGTGGCGGGTCTGCACCGCGTTGTGTTTGCAGCCGTCGGACTCTGCCGCATCTGTGCCGTTGTCCCGGAACAGCGGCGCGAAAATGCGACTGGCTAACATCGCGTCCCCTATCGGTGCATGGTTACGATTCAATTTTTCCTCACGTGTATCGGAATTGGACCTGCACAGACGCGGGAACGGCATATCCCTTCTCGTGCGTGTCCGCTCAGCAGGCGTAGGTTCCCGCCGGCCACCACTGCGTTAGGGGTGGATAATGACTTCAAAGTCAGTAAACTGCAAGTCTTGGTTTGGGGGGTGCGGATGTGCCGCGTAGCGTTGATGACACGAATCAGCGCACGCCGAAGAAGCGGACCTCGAGCGGAGCGGGCCAGTGCTGACGGACTGGCATCTGTCGCGAGGCATAAAGGCGCAACGGAGTGAACGGGCTAGCGGCTATGATGAGGGGAATGCCGGGAAGGTGATTGGCAGCACGGTAATCGACGGGCTACCGCGGCGGGCCTCCCACCGAGCCCGAGTCTCCTCTCACGGACGTCGCCAATGGAATTGCAAACGAAAGAATGAAACATATCAAAAGCGCCGAGAGAGAATCAGGACCGACAACCCGTCCCGCAGCCGAACCCGCTAAACGCCGGCGTCGCAAGGATGCGCGACCTGCTGAAATCGTTGACGTCGCGCTTGGGTGCTTCCTTGAAGCGGGCTATGAGGCAACAAGACTCGACGACGTCGCGCGGCGCGCTGGCGTCGCTAAGGGAACGATCTACCTCTATTTCGAAACGAAGGAACATCTGTTTCGCGCAGTTGTCCAGCAAGTGACGGCAACAAACGTTCGTCAACTGGGTGAGACGATTCGGCAATTCGACGGGGCATTCGACGAGTTCGTGCCGCTTTTTCTTTCGCAGGCAGCTACATCTATCGGAAACAGCCTCGGCCCGCGAATCGCTGTGCTGATCCTGAAGGAAAGCGAGCGCTTCCCGGACCTTGGACGGATCTGGGTGGAAGAAGTGGTAGCGCCGATGTTCGGCGCTTTGCAGGCGCTCGTTGAGTGTTCGCAGAAGAAAGGCGAAGTTTGCGAAGGCGATCCGCGAGCCCATGTCTTCTCGCTGGTGGGGCCGATGTTCGCGGCTATCCTTTCGCGCCAGGTGCTCGCGCCACTAGGTTTCGAACCGGTGGACTTGGTCACACTAGCTCACCAACACGCAAGGACGGTGCTCGCAGGTCTTTGTTCATCATCGCAGATGCGTCGGTCGGCTCGCGGCGCTTCTGGGTCACGGAATCGATTACCGACCTCCGAGAAGAAATAAGTCCGCACAATTCAGCGGCTCTCTGTACTGCTGTCGATGCTCCTGCTCAGTCTCGCAGTTCGGTTCGCAACTGGGATTGACCCAGCCAGCCGATTGCCGCATTGCGCGCAACGCCTTGTGAGCCGGTAGCTATCAGGACGAAGGCGCTTCGCGGCGCAGGACGGAACCGAGCGCATTCAGAAAGCGCGCCGCGTTTAGGCAATAGAGGCCGATGTCGAGCATCGCGCCCCCGCCCGCGCGCGCCCTTTCGAGCGCCATTGCGAAGGATCGGCCACATTTTGTGAGTTTCCCGCGATGAACACCCGCACATGTGCCGAGCTTCTTTGACCGCCTTAGCAATCATGCGATCCATCGGCTCGTACTGGCTGCGATACCGGATCATCAGCTTGCGATTGGCGCGCTTCATCGCTTCGACCATCTCCTGGATGTCGGCGGCATTGCTCGCGATCCGTTTCGCGGCTGATGCTGGACGGGGTCCGCCTAAAGGTCGGGCTTACGATTGCCGTCCCGCAAAGGCTCGCCTCTTGTCCTTTTCAAGCTGTCCTTTCGACCGCTGCGGATGTTTCAAAAGACCGACCGCTCAGTATAGGGGGTGTACAAGCAGATCCCCTTACCGTCGCAGCAGGCTGTTCCAAGTCTCGGCAGCCAAACGCGCGAGCGATCGAGTCG
>NZ_JALQDV010000080.1:0-4403 GCF_023631045.1 Caballeronia sp. AZ7_KS35
ACGCTCGACGAGAACGGCAAAGGGATGCTCGCGAACGTGCCGCGCGGCGGCGGGCGTATCGAGTATTTCGAGGATGGTTATTCGATCAAAGACGACAAGCGCAGGTGGACGCACCCCGCAGGCGTCGCCCAGACGCCAACAGAAGGTGCGGACGTGGCGTTGCCGAGCCTGACCGGTCCCGCCATGGCTGCTGTGCAGAACGCTGCATCGGCATCCCTGCCCGCGCTCGCGGGATCGGCGGCATCGGTTGCACAGGCTGCGCTTACGGGCGGTGCGGGCGCAGCGCTCCACACGGCAGCGCAAACCGTTACGCAAGCCGCCATTGGCTCGATGGGTCAGCCACTCGGCCAGGTCACGCAACGCGCGGCCGGGACGCCACTGACGGGCATGGGACAGCAATCCACGCCGACGCTCGCCAAGTCCCTGACGTCGAAGTAACTCGCACTATTCACGCATAAGAACCAACAAGAAATGTCTACACCCGCAACACCGAGCCAGCCCGCGTCGCGACAGATCGCGCCGGCTATCAAACAGAATGCCGAAGAGCGGCGCGTCATTACTTACGAAATCACGCCCGCCAACCCGACGCCGAAAACCCAGCCGAAGCTCACGCAGGCCACCGTCGATTCGGTCAAGAACCACAGTCAGGAAATCTTCGTCCAGTGCCTTTACATGCTGCCTGTCGTGGGCAACGCCATGTCGTTGTCTGACGTGGGCATGGACATCTACCGCATTTGCAGCAAGCCGGGTGAGTCGAAGAGCTTCACCGCATGGGGCATTCTCGCCATCGACGCCATCGGCGTGATTCCAGCGGCAGGCAACGCGAGCCGTCCCGCCCGCGCGGTCGTCAGGGAGGTGCTGCTCGCGTTCGCCAAGGGCGCGGGGGCGGCCGTGCTGGTCGATCTGTTCTGGGCGACAGCGGGCGGCGACGCGATCGCCTTTATGGAACAACTCGACGAGAAGCTGCAGGGCTGGCTCTCTGAAATCGACGGCGGTATTGCAGATGTTTCGCGCACCGTGCGCAGCTTCGTGAAAGACCCTGTGTCGGCCGGCAAGCAAATGGGTCTCATCAAGGAGAACACAGGCTTTCTGTCGTGGTTGCCGACCGGTGAAGAAGTCACCCTGCATGGCATCGATGAATTGCTGAAGCTCTCGGGCCAGCGCGACACGATCCTGAAATGGCTCGATGCCTTCGACGCCAACCGCAGCGCGATGCTCAAGCAGGCATTCGGCGATGCGGCCACGGCCGGCACTCTGATCTTCATGGCCGCTCAGGTCGTAGCGGAAATCAAGCGGCGCAAGGCGCGCGGCATTCCCTCGCATACCGCGCACGCCGCGCCCGGCACGATGGAAAAGCCGCACACCAAGCCTGGCGAACATCGCGAGACCACGCAGAAAGGCGCAAAGCCCAGCGACCTGCCCGCGAAGGACGGCTGTGGGTGTCCGGCAACGGCGAGCAAGAAGCCGGTCAACTATGCGATGGGCGACGAGAACCTCGAACAGACCGACTTCGCGCTCGACGGCGTGACGCCGATCGTCTGGACGCGGCGCTATCGGTCGAGCCTTTGCGCTTACGATGCAAGTCCGCTCGGGGCGCGCTGGACGAGTCCCTATCACCTGTCGATCGACGAGCACGACAGCGGCGCGCTGACCTTCTTCGATCCGGACGCGCGCGCGGTGCCGCTGCCCGCCGTCCCGCTCGGCGATTCGATCGAGGTGCCGAGCGAGCAACTCACCATCAGCCGAATCGATGCGCGCACTCTGCAACTCGCCTATCCCGATGGCTCGCGCGAGGTCTACGAGCAAAGCCGCACCGTGAAGACTTCGCGCTACCGGCTCGTTGCCCGCACAGGCCGCGACGGTCTCGGGCTGACGTTGAGCTACAACGACAAGGACGAACTGACCGGCATCACCGACGGCGCGGAGAACACGATTCGTATCGAGAACGTGAACGGGCGTGTGGCGGCAATCTATCGGATCGGCTTGCACGGCAGCCGCGACGAGGCGATCGCGCAGTACACGTACAGTCCAGAAGGCGATCTGATCGAGCATCGCGACGTACTTCATCATGCGCGCACGTATGTCTATCAGCATCACCTCCTTACGCGCTACACGGACTTCAACGGCAACCCGGCCAATCTCGAATGGGACGCGTTGGGCCGAAGCGCGGCAACGTCCGCGCAATCGCGCTGCGTGCGGACGTGGATCGCCAAGGACACGATCCTCGACCGTGAAATGAACGTTCACGCGCTGGCCCCGAAAGAGGACACGCGCTTCGAATATCACCGCGAGCACTGGTACACCAAAGTCACGGACGGCGAAGGCAACGCCACGATCCATCGATACGACCAGCACAACCGCATCATTCTGGTCGAGCATCCGGACGGAACCAGCGATGCGTTCAACTGGAATGAGAACAATCAGCTCGTCAGCACGAAGAACGCGCTCGGTCAGGTGCAGCGCTTCGAATACGACGAGCAAGGACGTGTAACCGCCGTCACCGACGCCCTCTCGCAGACCACGCGTACCGAGTACAACGACGCGGGCTTGCCGGTGAAGGTGACGAGTCCGACCGGCGACGTGAGCACGACCGATTACGACGCGCTCGGCCGACCGGTTGCCGTCACCGACGCGGCGGGCCGAACGACCCAATATTCGTGGAACGCACGCGGACGGCTGATTTCGCTGACCGATCCGAAGGGCGGCGCGCGCCAGTTCGACTATGACAACGGCGGCCGTCTCATGAGGGCGACCGACTGCTCGGGCAACGCGACGCTGTATTCCTACGACGAGCGCGGGTATCTGTCGCGCGTGACCGATGCAGAAGGCAACGAAACGGTCTACCGGCGCGATGCGCGCGGCCAGATTCAGCGCATCACGCGCGCGGACGGCACGGAAGAAAAGTTCACATGGGACGGCAACGGCAACCTGCTGACGTACCGTGACGGCGCGGGCACGGAGACGCTATACGGGTACGGTCAGCTCAATGAGTTGCACTCGCGCCGCACGATTGTTGTTCCCGGAACCTTGGGCCAATGGATCGGCTACCGCTACGACAAACAGGGCCGGCTCGCCTCGCTGCGCAACGAGAACAACGAGTCGACGACCTTCCGTTATGACGCGCTCGGGCAGTTGATCGAACAGACCGGCTTCGATGGGCGCAGCATCAGCTACGAATGGGACGACGCCGGACGGCTCGCGGCCTCGACCGAAGCCGGGGTCGAGACGCGTTACGAGCGCGATCCGATGGGCCGATTGCTCGCGCGCAAGATCGGCAACGCCGCCATCGAGCAGTTCTATTACGACGCCCGCGGGCGGCTCGTCACCGCCAAGGGCGGCGGCGCGGTGACGCGTCTTCATTACGATGATGCGGACAACCTGATTGCGGAAGAGCAGCACGTTCATCCGTCTTTCCGGGGCAGCTATTCGACCGTCACGCGTCACGAATACGACGTGCTCGGCAATCGCACGAAGACCACCCTGCCGAATACGCGCACGGTCGACTGGCTGCGCTATGGTTCGGGCCACGTTCACGGCGTTCTCG
The DNA here is from genome assembly GCF_023631045.1 of Caballeronia sp. AZ7_KS35. Taxonomy (NCBI): domain Bacteria; kingdom Pseudomonadati; phylum Pseudomonadota; class Betaproteobacteria; order Burkholderiales; family Burkholderiaceae; genus Caballeronia; species Caballeronia sp. AZ7_KS35. The sequence goes on from NZ_JALQDV010000080.1 coordinate 3,545, forward strand.
TCGACGGCAAGCCGTTGGTGGACTTCGAGCGCGACAAGCTGCATCGGGAGGTGAAGCGCACGCATCGCAGCTTCACGCAGACGCGCGAGTATGACCGCGTGGGACGGCTCGCGCAGATGTCGGTGCGTCATGCGACGAGCGTCAATCTGCTCGATGTGCTTGCACGGCGCACGTATCAGTACAGCGCGGCGGGCCACCTGACGCGCATCGAGGACCACGCGCGCGGCGTGACCGACTATACCTATGACCCGCTCGGGCGCTTGCTCAAGTCGGTGACGCCCGATCTGACGGAAATCTTTGCGTTCGATCCGGCGGGCAATCCTGTCGATCCGGAGAAGGTTCCGCCGCGCCCGGTCGTGGAGACGGACGCAGAGCGCGCCGAGCGGCACACGCGGGAACGCGCCGAAGACGAAGCGTGGCTGCGCGCGAATCCGGGCAAGCCGGCGCGCTCACAGTGGGATCAACGCCGCTCCGACGATGAAAAGAAGCTGCATGCATGGGAACAGTCGTTGCCGAAGTGCATTGGCAATGTGCTGAAGGAGTTGAACCGCACTCATTACGCGTATGACGAGCGCGGCAACCTGAGCCGCAAGACCGAGCCTAATGGCGTGACGTGGGTCTATGCCTACGACCAGCAGAACCGGCTGACGGAGGCCAAGCGCCACGGGAAGCCGCCAGCGGCGAACGAGATCGATCGCCGGGAAAGGAACACGGATGGCTCTACTACCTGGATTTCTGGCACTGCCCCGTTCGATGTTGCCGCGAGCTATACCTACGACGCGTTCGGGCGGCGCGTGGCGAAGGAAGTCAGAGGCGCGACAGGCGCAACCGAGCTAACCGTCTTCACATGGGACGGCGA
>NZ_JALQDV010000081.1:0-4400 GCF_023631045.1 Caballeronia sp. AZ7_KS35
CGAGGTCGTCGTCACGCTCCTACAGCCTTATCTGCAGCCCGATAATTATTAAAGGTAATTACGGGATGTTGTACTAGTGCACCGTTTAAGTTCGTGGGTTACTCCGCTTCATTGGTGAGCTTGGCTAGGGACGGACCCGTCAGACAGCTACATTCATACTCGCGCCGAGGCTGCGCAATACGAGAAGGGAACATGTCGGGCACTGATTTAGCGCGAGCAACACCTCTCCAGGACGTTGTCTCCAGGACGCCGAATTCCTGCGCGTGCGGTGTCGAGGGCATTCGTGCCTAGTGTCATTCATGCTCGACCGGCACGACGTCAGGGCGCGGATGCGCGTGGCACCTTCTGACCCGCCGTGACAGGCGCCGTCTCGGACATTGCAGCAAAAATCACGCGCCCTCGGACAGGGGGCGCATAATGAGCTCTGCCCATGCTCAAGGAAGTTCGATGAACGAAAATAAAAAAGGCGCCGTGCTCCGTGGGCTTCGGGGCTTTACGCACTTGATCGAAGAAATGGGCGCGCATCGCTCGAAGCAAAAACGCGCGAAACGGTGCGGACGCTTCGATCCGTCGCCGGCGTTAAAGGTTGTCGTGAGCGGAGCGAAAAAACAAGTGCACTACCGCCGAGCACCTAGGTGATGACCAGCCTATGGGGCCTGCGACGTTTCTCACTACCGCGGCATCGAGAGTGTTCTGTTCCAGCGAGCGGCGGCGAAAAGCATTAAGGCGCCATCATAATGTTCGTGTGGGACATGACGACGTGGAATTGCGCGTCGCAGTCGCAGTCCTAGCGTTCATTGTCCCAATGCCAGCCCGTCTGCTTCGCTTTGTGGAATGCCACGGAAACAAGCGAGACCAAAGCTGCGGACGGGGTTGGTAGGTGCCTCGCATCATGTTTTGACTTGGCGTTGCTGAGAGGCCTGCTGGTGCCACGGCTCTCGGCGTGTGGGAGGGCGACGCCAGCGCGGCAACTACTCAAAGGTGAATCAATGAAGGTAGCGATGATGGTCATTATGATTGGATTTACAACTATCATGCTGTTCGGCAGGACGACTGCCGCGACGGTACGTGCGTCGGCGTTACGGCTTGGGGGGCTGCAACGGCTCACGGCCGGCTTCCGCCTGTCAAGAGCCGATCGATAATCGCTTCGTCATTAGGGCGCAATTACCCCGCCACATTTCCATTGGGAATCGGCCAGAAAAGCATTGACAAGGCCACGCCGCCACTATACTGTGAACGACGAAATATTCAAGAAGCTCGATTGCTGATCACCACTATTCGCGTCGTCGGCGCGGTACTCGCTGTCCTCTCTTCTTCCTTGAAGTTTTTGTCGCTCCGCACGCGGACTCTTATTTTTTCAAGGAATTATCATGGATACCGGTACAGTTAAGTGGTTTAACGATAGCAAGGGCTTTGGTTTCATCACCCCTGATGCTGGTGGGGACGATCTCTTTGCTCACTTCTCGGAAGTTAAAGGCGACGGCTTCAAGACGCTCGCAGAAAATCAGAAAGTAAGCTACGAGACAAAGCGCGGCCCGAAAGGCATGCAAGCCGCGAATATCTCGCCGCTGTAACGCAACACAAGGGCCGGTCTACCGGCCTTTCTTCGGTCGGTACAGTCGACAACGGCGGGGCGCGACAGGCCATGATCGCATCGGCGCGTTTAAACGGAACCTCTCTGTCCGATGCGCCAGACCATATAGTCAGCTAGTCCTGCTGGTCTTCTCTTCCCGAAATCGGGGGTCGACTACCGGTGATGGGATCGTCGGATCATAGCTCTTGGCCGGCAAGGTGACGCGCAGCGCTGCGGCGGTCTGCCATAACTCGATATAAGCAACCGTTTCAGCGGCTGAACAGAGCCAGCGCGAGCCCACATGTCATCGCTAGCGATCAGGTAAGCGTGCTGTGAGCGGGGCCGCGGCAGTCTGCGACCGCATCAACGATTGCCTTTCGGCCCTCGCAACGGATAAAAGCAGAGCGACTCCTGCAAAGCGGGCAATGGCGTCGCATTGAAAACATCTGTATTCCTAGCGATTGCATGATCGGTGTATCCGCCGTTGCAACGCACCGGATGATCCCCAACCTATCGCAGGAACACGCCCCGGAGGGCAAATGTATCCTCTACTGGAGTTTCTTTCGACACTTCCGCAGTTCCACGCAGATCGTACTCGGAGCGAAGTGGTCCACATTGGCACCGGGTGCACTTTGTCGCGCAGGGTCAGCTGCGGACCCGAGGTCGATCCAGTACTTCTCGCTCGGTGGCCGGGGCAGCCGCTAGGCGATGCCTGCACCATTGACGGACTCGACGCTGTGAACTTCTATATGCGTGAAGCGCGTACCATGGGCGCCGAGATCGGCCTGCTGAACCGAGCGATCGATGTACTCGATCGATCGATGGGCGGTGAGACGCTTTTTTCGAAATCGATCTACGTTTCGCCGGCGCGTGCGACCGACGACGGCAGTTGAGGGTCGGCGCTATCGACGTCATATGCGTCGCTCGCGCTCGCGCCTCGTGGCAGTGACCACACTGGACTGCATCCGTGATAGGCCCGTGCGGCAAGGCCTGTAAGAAGACGTGCGAGAAGTGCGCCGCGGACAGTTGTATATTTCAAGCAACTCGCGGCTATGCTCGTCGAGTGGGGACGCACCCTGGGGATTGACATGGCGACAGAAGAAAACGTACTTGCTACCTTTGAGCAGTTCAACGTTGAGGGAAGAGACTACGTCACGTTGAATGACGCGTGCAACGGACTTGCGCAGTGGCTGGCGTCGGCCTGGGATCGTCTAGAGGAAGGAGACGCCCAAGTTCTTGTGGCCGTCGGCGCCACTTTGTGGCGAGAGGGCTATTCCCAGAGGTAATTTCCGTAGTTGTTGGGCAGTTGCGACGACGACCACGAAGGCGAGGCCTGGCCTGCGGATGCCCACATGGCGAAATCGTGCCCATTCCGCAAGCCTCCGACGGCGCTATCTCGGCCCTCCTGCAGCTTTCAGATGCAGCGCCGCCTCGGAAAGGCGGGTGAGTTTGTGCGTCCGTCGTCATGGTGAGCCGAACCGCTCAAGGACTGTTGTCGGAAGGTAGCTGCCGGCGCTGGGAGAAACGACTACCTTAGTGTTCCGTGAGCGTCATCAGAATGTCGGCGTACCATGCATTGTTCAGGCCGAGCGTCTCGTCGACTTGGAAGTCGCGACTGCCCATGTCAATGGTGGATGAGTGAACGCCAATAAGCGTCCATGGCAAGCTCTCACCCATCGCCGACCCTTCCTTTAACGGCTTGCTCATCACCACAGGTGCGCCGCTTGTCCCTCGATGCGTTCGCGCATCCGTAATGAAGCATCCCTTACCCTGAAAGCGGAGACCGAACGCCGATGCAACGACGCCTTGTCTCACGACGGGCAGATGGTGGAGCGAGTCGTGGAAGCCGAGCGGAAACCCTACGATGAGAACCGAGGCGCCTATCGGCATGGCCTCGCCAGACTTCGGCAGATGCTCAGGCGTGAACGCATTGAAGACGGCACTTGATGGCAGCCTAGCTTTGTGGATTTCCAGCACCGCTACATCGATCGAGCCGCCGTCGTCGGAGCCTTCCCGCCATATTGCGAGGCCGTCCGAAAACAACGGCATCGAAAACCACGTCGACGCGCCTAGGTTATGTGGATCGACGTGAAGCTCGATGTCGAGGCGATCGGGGAAGTGCTTGCTAGGTTCGTCGTTGACCACATGACGGCTTGTGACGAGAAAGAGGCGCTCGTCACGGGCAAAGAAGAATCCGCTTGCATTGGTGAGATGCTGTGCGCTGGCGAAAGTCCTCACACGGGCCGCCGTGAGAAGCAAGTCATCTCCAGTCGGTCGGTGTAGTGTAGGGACGTCTACCGGTACAGTCGAGCAGGCGCCTGCGATCGGGAAGGCAAGTCGGCTGAGCAGTCGGAGCAGCGCATCTTGCTGGGGCGTTGCGTCGTCGGCGGAAAGAAAGGCCGACAGGGACAAATCTGATGAGCACCCTCCCGAAGCGGTGCTGGGAACGTGCCGAACGACGGGATGATCGTTGGCTGCGACAACCAACAGCCAGCGATCGCCATTCGGGCTTACATACAGCTCGACAAGGTTAGCGTTCATTGATTGGCCAATGCAACGTATGAAGCTCCGAGGGCGAGATCGTCGAGATAATTGATGCAGGACCGAGAGATTGGGAGAAACAGGCGCCTCTTCGGATTTAAGGACAATGCTCAGGTGTAGCCCGCAAGTTGCTAGTCCATTGCGTCATTGAAAAAGCACCCGATTTGGTATTCAATGAAACGCATGGAAAAGATGAATTTGAGCGCGCTCGAGCGCGAACAATTGTTGTCAGCAACTCGTAGCCAGACGGTGCGCGCAGCTGACGCCCGGCGCGCTCGGCTGATTC
>NZ_JALQDV010000082.1:0-3429 GCF_023631045.1 Caballeronia sp. AZ7_KS35
TCTTGTGTGGCGAAGCGATTTCTGTGGCCTCGGTGTTGAGGAGCGGCGTCCAGCGGAGCCCCACGCAGTCTGAAGGCCACAGAAATCCAGTCACAGTGATCGCAGGAATCGGAGCAGGTCGGATTCCATTCGGCGCCGCGGCGTCTCGCCGGATGGCTGCAGTTGCGCCAAGGCACGCGACTTCATCTCCAGGTCGATCTGCGCGTAAATGTTGGTGGTGTTGAGCGACACATGGCCGAGCCACGCGCGGATGGTGTTGATGTCGACACCCGAGCGTAGTAGGTAGGTGGCCGTTGTATGGCGAATCGTGTGCGGGCTGACCCGCTTCGCACCGACCGCAGGGAACCTCGCCTCGATGCGCTTCGCACAGCGCTCCACCAATGAATGGACTCCGAATCTTGTAATCGACGTGCCGCGCCGGTTCAGGAATACATGCTGGTTCGCTGGCCGACCGACAATCAGCGCCGAGATCTCCGCTGCCGTTTGTGGCCAGAGGGGACATAATCGAACCTTGTTGCCTTTGCCCACCAATCTGACAAACGCGTTGCAGTTGCTATCTCGCGACTGCAATTGCAGGTCCTCAACCTTAACCTGTGCAACCTCTGTGGCTCGCGCGCCCGTGTTGTACAGAAACATCAGCATCGCGTGGTCACGTATTCCCTGTGCCGTTCGTAAGTCTGTTGCAGCAAGAAGTGCATCCATCTCAGGCTTCTCAAGGTAGGGAATCTCGGGGCGTGCGAACTTACGGAATGGGATCGCCACGACACGTCCAGACCATTCCAGGTGCTCTGGTCCGTATTCGCCCACGAATCGCGCGAAGCTATGTATGGCCGCGAGACGTTGGTTGACGGTTCTCGCGCCCACAGCCTTACCCGTCGTCGCTGTTGGGAGAAATCGGTTGATCAGGTCCCTGCTGATGTCGTCAAGCTTTAGCAGGTCAGGACGCGTTCGTAGTTCGTCCGCTGCGTAGCGAATGAGCCTGGCTAGAGTGTCGCGGTAGCTCAACTGCGTGCTTCGCGCCACACTTCTTACCGTGACGAGGTAATCAGCCAGGAAGCGTTTGACCCACGGGGCCAACAGATTCAGATCGTTCATGACTGTTTCTCCAGCGCGACGTAGTGCCTCAGACGGCTCGATGCTTCCACAAGAAGTTCCGGCGACATAGGTAGATAGACCTGGGTGGCCGCTATGCTCGCGTGTCCGAGATAGGTCGACAGCATAGGAAGAAGTCGCTGCACGTCGGCGCCTTGCTGATACCAGGTGGTCAAGCGACGGACGGCGAACGTCGCCCGCATGTCGTGCAAACGCGGCTGATATCGGGCACCGTCGTTGCGCCGAACACCAGCCTTTGACCTGAGCCTTGCAAACGCGCGTCTGACTCCGCTCGCGGTCAGCCGACTACCGTCCCGACGGACAAACAGTGGCGTGTCGTCGCGAGTTTCAATGCTGAGGGATGTGTGAACGGCCACCATGTATTCGTGCAGGATGTGGACGAGCTGCGTTCCAATTGGAACCCATCGCGTCTTATAGAACTTCGTGTCGCTAACCGTGAGCATCTGTTGCGACAAATCCACATCCCTGAGACATAGATGTAGTGCTTCGCCTAGTCGGAGGCCCGTTCCGTATAAAAGCAGTACGAGAGCCCGAAGGGTACGTGCTTCAATCAGCGTCGCGCGGGTCCCGTCAAGCGCGGTGATCAGTCGGTCGACGTCGTCCTCGGAATAGACATAGGGTTGAAAATCCTGATGGCAACGTGGTGTCCTGGCAGGCAGAGGAATGGCGGGTGCCAGGCCGCGTGCGAGCGCAAAGCGAAAGAATCCCATGAGAGCAGAGTGCTTGCGATGCCAATAATGGCTGAGCGGTAGATTCCCGTCGAGGAATGCTCGAACCTCCGTCTGTGAAATCGAAATGAGTTCCCGGTCACCGCCCACGTACTTCGTAAACAAGACAAGCACGCCATGAATACTGTCACCTTTACATCCGTTGGCGTGGATAACCTGCATGTACTGTGAGATTGCGTCAGCGAGCTTCATAGAAACCTCCCGAGATCAACGTCAGCGACCTGGCGCAAGCCGTCGATGTCGACCTTCGCGTACAACGCTGTGGTCGCTGGATGACAGTGTCCGAGGAAATCGCCAATCTCCTTCATGGTTAGACCTCGTCCGAGAAGCTGGGTCGCACACGCGTGCCGCAAGGCATGTGGTCCCGTGTGTTTGATCGACAGATCCATTGGCCTCAGCTGACGATTCACAATCTGCCAGAGCGCGCTGCTGCCAAGAGGTTGATATGGACTTCGCAACTGGAGAAAAACCTCCCGCCGATCGGACTTCACTCGAACAAAACGCAGATACCTCGCAAGGGCATCTGCTACGTCGCCGGCCAACGGAAATACAGCAACATGTGCGCTCTGTTTGGAGCGATGTATGCGAACAAGCGCTTGCTGCCAGTCAAAATCGTCGAGGCACAGTCGGCGCACTTCGGCCACACGCAATCCGTACACCGCGAACATCATCACGATCGCGCGATCACGAATCGCGCCAGGCCGGTTTCCTCCAAGATTCTCAAGGATACGAAGGACTTCTGGCCAGGAAGGACCAGCAGGTAATGCCTCGCCTTGATATACCCGCGGCGGTTGTATTGACGACGATAAGCCGGGTCGGCATTGCCCGTGTTCTTCCAAATACCGAATGAAACTGCGGATGTTGTAGCCATAGGTTTGCATCGACGCGCGCGTCAGACCGTCACGGCTTCCCTTCGAGGCAAGAATGAGGTCGATGGCTCTCCAGTCGAGTCGGCGGATGTCATAGCCCTCGGCATCGGCGAGTCGGAGAAACTCGGCGGCGCGACCGGAGCGCGTGCGAATTGTTAGTGCGGAGAGGTTACGCTCGTCGCGCATGTACCGAGCGTAGGCCGCGATCTGTTCCGAGCCAGGCTGCTCGCTGGTCAACGCTTGCAGTCGTCCGAGAAAACGCAGCCAGTTCGTCGCTGTCGATACATACGCCGTTCGGGACGCTTCCCCATCGATGCGGGTGGGATTAGTCGCTCGACGGTTACGCCATCGATCTGCGAGCTTGCCAAGTTGAGCAGCGGTGAAGGAATCCGGTAACTTCCATCTAAATGACTCTCCTATCCGCATCATGTACGCTGCATTGCGAATCAAGGTCTTGCGGGAAGCCCGATGGCGCTGCATGTACTCGAGGTACCTAACCCGCTCACTATAGAGCGGCGCGGTGGTGTGACGAGCAACTGCAGCCGGGTGTTTGAAAAGTTGATCGAACATGAGAAAACCTCCCTCCGCAACAAAGCGGAAAGGTAATGTTGCTCCTCAAATTGGGCCATGCTTCTGTGGCCTTCAGACTGCGCAGATCTCCGCTGAACGCCGCTCCTCAGCGCCAAGACCACAGAACTCGCTTCGCCACACAAGAAGCC
>NZ_JALQDV010000083.1:0-3273 GCF_023631045.1 Caballeronia sp. AZ7_KS35
TCAAACCGCCCGTCGCACCATCAATTCCTTGATCTTGCCGATCGCCTTGGTCGGGTTGAGCCCCTTCGGGCACACGTCGACGCAATTCATGATCGTATGGCAACGGAACAGACGATACGGATCTTCCAGGTTATCGAGGCGTTCGCCCGTCGCCTGATCGCGGCTATCCGCGATGAAGCGATACGCCTGCAGCAAGCCCGCCGGTCCCACGAACTTGTCCGGGTTCCACCAGAAGCTCGGGCACGACGTCGAGCAGCTCGCGCACAGAATGCACTCGTACAAGCCATCGAGTTCATCGCGCTCGACGGGCGACTGCAGACGCTCCTTCTCGGGCGGCGGCGTATCGTTGATCAGATACGGCTTGATCGAATGATACTGATTGAAGAACTGCGTGAAATCGCAGATCAGATCGCGCACCACCGGCAGACCCGGCAGCGGACGCAGCACGATCTTCTGCGGCAGTTCGTTCAGATTCGTCAGGCACGCGAGGCCGTTCTTGCCGTTGATGTTCATCGCGTCCGAACCGCACACGCCTTCGCGGCACGAGCGACGGAACGACAGCGTCTCATCGACTTCTTTCAGTTTCACCAGCGCGTCGAGCAGCATGCGTTCATGCGTCAGATCGAGCTCGTAGCTCTGCATGCGCGGCGCCGCATCCTTGTCCGGATCGTAGCGATAGACTTCAAAAATTCTCTTTGCCATTTCGATTTCCTTGCGCTTTCCTTAGAAGGTACGCGCCTTGGGCGGCACCGATTCGACCGTCAGCGGCTTCATCTGCACCGGCTTGTATTCGAGGCGATCGCCTTCGCTGAACCACAGCGTGTGACGCATCCAGTTCTCGTCGTCGCGATGCTCGTAGTCGCTGTGCGCGTGCGCGCCACGGCTTTCCTTACGCGCTTCGGCGGAAACCATCGTCGCGCGTGCGACTTCGATCAGATTCGCCAGTTCGAGCGCCTCGACCTTCGCGGTGTTGAACACCTTCGACTTGTCCTTCAGATGCACGTGCTTCACGCGCTCGGCGAGTTCGGCGATCTTGCCGACGCCTTCTTCGAGCAGCTTCGACGTGCGGAACACGCCCGCATGCGCCTGCATCGATGCGCGGATGTCGTTGGCGATGTTCTGCGTGTACTCGCCCGACGTCGACTTCTCCAGCACCGCGAGACGTTCCATCGCGAAGTCGGCGGCATCGGCCGGTAGCGGCTTGTGCTCCTTCAATTCCTTCGCGTGCTTGATGATGTGATTGCCCGCCGCGCGGCCGAACACGACGAGATCGAGCAGCGAGTTCGTACCGAGACGATTCGCGCCGTGCACCGACACGCACGAGCATTCGCCAACAGCATAGAAGCCGTTGACCGGATCGTTGTAGCCCTTCGCGGTGCCCACGACCTGACCATGCATGTTCGTCGGAATGCCACCCATCTGATAGTGGATGGTCGGCACGACCGGAATCGGCTCCTTGATGCAATCGACGTTCGCGAACTTCAGCGCAATCTCGCGAATCGACGGCAGACGCTTCATGATCGTCTCGGCGCCGATGTGCGACAGATCGAGCAGCACGTGATCCTTGTTCGGACCGACGCCGCGGCCTTCCTTGATCTCCTGATCCATCGAACGCGAAACGAAGTCGCGCGGCGCGAGATCCTTCAGCGTCGGCGCATAGCGCTCCATGAAGCGATCGCCATTCGAGTTACGCAGAATGCCGCCTTCGCCGCGCACGCCTTCGGTAATCAGCACGCCCGCGCCGGCGACGCCGGTCGGGTGGAACTGCCAGAACTCCATGTCCTGCAGCGCGATGCCCGAACGCGCGGCCATGCCGAGGCCGTCGCCCGTATTGATGAACGCATTCGTCGATGCCGCGAAGATACGGCCCGCGCCGCCCGTGGCGAACAGCGTCGTCTTGCCCTCGAGGATATAGACCTCGCCCGTTTCCATTTCGAGCGCGGTGACGCCGAGCACGTCGCCATCGGCGTCGCGGATCAGATCCAGCGCCATCCATTCGACGAAGAAGTGCGTTTTAGCCGCGACGTTCTGCTGATACAGCGTGTGCAGCAACGCGTGACCGGTACGGTCGGCGGCCGCGCAGGCGCGTTGCACGGGCTTCTCGCCGTAGTTCGCCGTGTGGCCGCCGAACGGACGCTGATAGATCGTGCCATCCGGATTACGGTCGAACGGCATGCCCATGTGTTCCAACTCGTACACGGCGTTGGGCGCTTCGCGGCACATGAACTCGATCGCATCCTGATCGCCGAGCCAGTCGGAGCCCTTGATGGTGTCGTAGAAGTGATAGTGCCAGTTGTCTTCGCTCATGTTGCCGAGCGATGCGCCGATGCCGCCTTGCGCGGCCACCGTATGCGAGCGCGTGGGGAACACTTTCGAGAGCACCGCGACGGACAGACCCGCGCGCGCGAGCTGCAACGATGCGCGCATGCCCGATCCGCCCGCACCGACGATGACCACGTCAAAGCGACGACGCGGCAGGGAAGTCTTGATTGCAGCCATGTTCTTTAAACTCTCCAGAGAATCTGTGCAGCGTAGCCGGCGCATCCGACGAGCCAGAGGATCGTCAGCACTTGCAAGAGCAGGCGCAGACCCATGGGCTTCACGTAGTCCATCCAGATGTCGCGAATGCCGACCCACGCGTGATAGAAGAGGCAAAGCAAGGCTACGAAAGTCGCAAGCTTCATCCACTGGGTCGCGAAGATGCCCGCCCAGCCTTCGTACGAGAAGTTGTGCGCCGCGAAGAACCAGAAGAGAAGAATGACGGTGTACACGGCCATCACGACCGCGGTGATGCGTTGCGCGAGCCAGTCGCGCAGACCATAGTGCGCGCCGACGACCAGGCGCTTGGGGCCGACCCGATTTTGCGTTGCCATGTTTAGAACACTCCGAAGATCTTGAGAGCCATCGCGAGCGTGAGCAACAGCGAGACGATCAGCACGATGAGCGCGCTTTGCTTGCCGCCTTGCTTGTTCACGCCGACGTGCGTGTCGAGCAGCAAGAAGCGGATACCCGCGCAGAAGTGATGCAGATACGACCACGACAACACGAGCGTGATGATCTTGACGATGGGGTTGGCGAGAAAGCCCTTGAACGCGTCGAACGAGATTTCCGACGTGAGGCTCTGATCGAGCAGATACAGGATGAACGGCAGACACACGAAGAGCAGCAGGCCGCTCACGCGATGAAGGATCGATACCTTGCCCGCCAGCGGCAAGCGATACTTCGCGATCTGACCGATCCCGATGTTCCGGTATTCCGGCCTTGGTTTTTTTA
>NZ_JALQDV010000084.1:0-2412 GCF_023631045.1 Caballeronia sp. AZ7_KS35
AACATGCCGAGCGCGTCTACGGCATCCGGGTTGTCATCAACCAGCATGATTCGACGCCTGCGGACGACTACCGGTGACGCAATCACCTGCGCGGCCACTGGCGCGACCGTGTTCTCGCAGTGAGATCGCACCGGGAGTCTCACGATGAATTCGCTACCCTGGCCGGGGCCACGACTTCTGGCTTCGACTGTGCCGCGATGTAGGTCGACAATGCTCCGAACGAGCGAAAGTCCGATGCCAAGACCACCCTTTGCGCGGTGCAGAGTTCTCTTACCCTGGAAAAAGAGTTCGAATATGCGCGGCAGTACCTCTTCGGAAATGCCGACCCCGTTGTCGGCAACGCTGATGCGTAGATGATCTTCGTTCTCCCGGATCGCGGTCACAGCAATGTTCCCTCCATTGCCGGTATAGCGCGCCGCGTTACTCAACAGATTGGAAAGCACCTGCGTCAAACGCACCGGATCACCGTCCAGGCGCAGGCCGTCTTCGAGATCAACGTGTAGTGTCTGACCACGCTCTTCAAACAGCGGGCTCACCATCTCGATCGCCTTTGAGATGAGGTGCCCGATGTCGACGGTGGTGATTTCGAGATCAATCCTGCCACGGGTGATACGCGACACGTCGAGCAAATCGTCCACGAGGCGGACCATATGGTCGACCTGACGCCTGATGATCTGCTGCTCTTTTTCGGAGGTTGTATCCCCGCGCACACGCATCAGTTCAAGCGCCATAACGATGGGCGACAACGGATTACGTAGTTCGTGGCCGAGCATGGCGAGGAACTCGTCCTTCGCCGAGTTGGCCTCAGCGAGTTTGGCAAGCAGCGCCGATCGTTCGAGATTGGCGTTTTCGAGTACCTGGCGGTTACGGACGTGCTCCGTCACGTCGACTGCAACGAAGACAATGCTGTCAACTTCGCCGTTCGTTCGCTTTAGCGGTTCCAGATTGATCTTTAAGAAACGATCTCCGGGTTGCTCGCCGCTACTGGTGACCATGCGGACCTCTCCACCAGAAAACGGCTCGCCCGTCGCTTGCGCCTGGTGTAACAGCCTCGCGAGCTCGCTGCCATGGTAATCCGGGAAAGCGTCCGCGAAAGCCTTGCCCTCGATATCCAAGCGGCCGGCAAGTTCGCAGCACCGCCGATTGGCAAGCTCCAGGACAAGGTTCGGTCCTGACAACAGGGCTGCAGCGACCGGGGCGTTGAGCAGCATCCTGTCGCGCTGCATCAGGGCTTGATCACGCTGGTGACGTTCCGTGGCGTCCCGGGTAAAACAGCGCGTGTACCGCAGTTGCTCGCCCTCGAAGAATCCGTTGGAATGGATTAGAACGTGCTTTATCCGCCCGTCCCGGCATCGCAGGCGCGCGGGCTGATCGTAGATCGTCTCGCCGTTGGTGAGCCGTTCCAGGATGCTCTCGATTACGGCGCGGTCGACGTGAAACTCGGCAATATGATGCCCGACGTATTCTTCCCATCGGTAGCCAAGTATCGCGAGTTCCGCCTTGTTCGCCCAAAGAATCGTGCCGTCGGCGGCAACCTTGTGAAGGCCCTCCGCAGCATTCTCCATGAAGTCAGTCAATTCCTTTTCGCGCAGCTTGAGTGTCTGTTCGGCGGTGACCCGTCGGGCAACTTCCGTTCTGAGCGCGCGTGCCTGCTGCTCAAGCTCGGCAAGCCTTACGTCTGGCTTCCCCGCTTCAGTCTTGGAGGCATGGCCAGCAGAACACGCATGATGATGCTCTTCGCATATCAATCGGAAGGCATCGGCCGATTCAGCAGTGGGAAACAGGTGCCACGGATAGCCGCAGAACAAAGAAAATGAGACTTCTTCTGCCAGTCGATTCCACAACTGCTCCAGGCGGATAGCGGCCTGCTGCAATCCACGTTCACAGAGCAACGCGACCATTTCGCCAAACGCGTTGACTGTCAGCCCATCGCCGCATGCTTTTTTCACAATCGTACCGACGACGTCATTGAACCGGCTTTCGTCTGGCCAGTCATCCACCATGAACTGCGCAAGCGTGTCGTCGGCATCAAGAGTGATGAGCTGCCCGGGGTACCACGTTTCCGGATTCTGGACCGATCCGAAGCCGACGAGCCGGCGGCGAAGTTCGTTGATGTGCGCTGGCGTAGCGATGACTATCCCGACGCCTCCCGCACGAAGCGCGTCATCAATGAAGTCGGCGACTTCTGCCAAAAGCAGCGCATCATCGTCGTAAAAGCGGACGAAATGCGCGGATTGCTCCGATAGCTCAGAGAACATTCTAGTCCTGGTCTGTTGAGTGCCACGGTGGGGCAACTTCGTCGCAGTCGCGATCCGAGGCGGCTCGGGGGTGACAGCGAGTTGTGTTTCTCGTTGTCGACGGCAGACGACTGTGACGCGTCCGTTGGACGCCTGGCGGGCACTGCGCCTGGTA
>NZ_JALQDV010000085.1:0-2096 GCF_023631045.1 Caballeronia sp. AZ7_KS35
GTCCCGTCCGTATCGATTTTCGAGCAGTTCCAGGTTTCCCCGTAGCACCTGCAGGACGTTATTGAAATCGTGTGCCACTCCGCCGGTCAGTTTTCCCAACGCCTCCATTTTCTGCGCCTGGAACAAAGCGCGCTGCGTTTGCTCGAGTAGCTCCGAGGCGCGCCGACGCTCGGTGATGTCCCGGGTGACTTTGGCAAAACCGACGAGCTCACCGTTCTCGCGGATCGCGTCAATGACGACGTGTGCGAAGAAGCGGCTGCCATCCTTGCGCACGCGCCAACCTTCTGCCTCAAAACGCCCTTCGCGTCTTGCCGTTTCCAGACCGCGAAACGGTACCCCCGCGGCGACGTCCTCGGGCGTGTAAAACCTGGAGAAATGCGAGCCCACAATCTCGCTTTCACTGTATCCCTTGATCCGCCGGGCGCCAGCGTTCCAGCTTGTGATTCGACCGTCGGGCGAGAGCATGAAGATGGCGTAGTCAATGACACCTTGAACCAACAGGCGAAAGCTCCGCTCGCTTTGCAGTACGGCGTCGTGGGCCGCTTTTTTGTCGCTGACATCCTGAACGACCTTTCCGAAACCCAGAACCTGCCCGGTGCTGTTGCGAAGCGCTGTCATGACGACATTGGCCCAGAACCGCGTGCCGTCCTTTCGCAGACGCCATCCTTCACTAACATAACGGCCTGAGCTGCTAGCAGCTTCGAGTGCGGCCTCGGGCGCCCCAGAGGCGCGTTCGGTCTCCGTGTAAAAAACCGAGAAGTGCCGCCCTACGATTTCATCAGCCGTATAACCTTGAATCCGTTCGCCACCTGGGTTCCAAGTCATGACGTTTCCAGCGGGCGAAAGGGCGAAAATGGAGTAGTCGTCAGTGGAGCCGGCCCACAGTTGAAGCCACGCAGCACCGAAGCTGGCAGCGGGTGACGTGTCGTTGCTCATGAGACGGATCAGCGGTATGGACAAAAGTTCATCCGCGACGCATTTTTCGTGCCGACGCGGAGAGAAGAGCGGATTCGCGGGCGGACGGAGCGGCACTACCGGCGGCGGCGGTGCCTACTGGGGCGCAAGGATCGCGACGCGTAAGACGGGGCCGAAATATGGTGGGACTTTATCGATCAGACGACGGAAGAGGAGAGCAGCGCCGCAGATGTCCTCATCGAGGAGGGTCCCGGTGCGGCCCATTTGCTGAGACGGCGCCCGGTCTGGGTCGTCAAAGCGAACAGAAATTAGCAATTGTTTTGCTCAACCAAGCAGCGCGGCCGCATGCTAGTCCGCGCCCACAGATCGCTCTGCGTAACGATTGGCAAAGGCTCGCGTTATCACAGCCAGATTAGCAGCACGCGCGCGTCCGCCGGCGTCCAGGTGCCACGTTCCCTGCGACACGATGAGCTCGAGACCAAGCGCGGCGTCCTGGAGATCAGCGTCCAATGCTCCACGTCGGAACAGTGTGTCGAGGGTAATCGCGCCAGAGAGAGTTCGTGAGAGTTCGGGATTCCGTCCGGCCGCCTGTTCGTCCAGCGCATAGGCGGCATCGAGAAGGCCGGTATAAATGCGGTTGCGTTTCCCCATGGGGACCTCCTTAAGCGATAAGAGCGGACGCGGCTGTCGAGCAATCGCGCACAATGAACGCATTGTGTGCAGGACATAATGCGGAAACGTCAGGCCGCACAGCGGTTCAGTGCGCATGCCGCGGTATTAGTTGAACGAAAGAATTCGATGTGCTGCCGGCCGCCTGTACTCAAAATCGGTCAACTGGCTCGATAAGTCTGCGGGACCGAAACCGTTTAGGCGAACAGCACCAATTAGGACGAACAGGTCAATCCGTTCTACTTATAAGACAGCGCGACGAGCTAGATGAAAAGCGCCACCCGTCATCCCGCGAATCGCCGGAGAGCCTGATGATGCCCGTGTCGGTCGACGCAGGCAAGGATTTTTTGTCGACCGTTTGTTCGCTTGGATGCGGCTCATCGATCGACGCTGCGGGACGCCATCAAGGCTCGTATGCTCTTCCGAAAATTGGGGCGACCTGCCGGAAGCACCGGCATGCGCACACGGCGCGACTTGTGATTTCAGATGCTGGCCGAAACACAGTCATCGTC
>NZ_JALQDV010000086.1:0-2079 GCF_023631045.1 Caballeronia sp. AZ7_KS35
CAGTCCGCACATCACCAGCAAGGGCGCGCCGTGAAGCCAGGCTTCGCCCTGGGGCGTCGCTTGCTTGAAATGCTCCACCTGCGCCATCGCAATGATGATAGCGAGGCCGTTGACAAAACCGATCATGACTGGATGCGGCACCATCCGAATGAGCTTGCCAAGACGCATCAGGCCGAAAAGCATGATGAGCACGCCGCTCAGAACGACTGTGGCTAGAAGGTATTGGACGCCGTGCTGAACGACCAGCGCGACGATGACCACCGCCATGGAGCCGGCAGCGCCCGAGATCATTCCGGGCCGTCCGCCAAGAAGTGCGGTCAGTGCACAGATAATGAAGGCGCCGTAGAGGCCCATCAAGGGGTTGACGTGTGCGACGAGCGCGAACGCGATGCACTCGGGAACGAGGGCAAACGACGAAGTAAGGCCAGCGAGAATGTTGCCGGGAATGTTCGAGAGCCACTGCTCCCGGGGCGTTTGGATCTTCATTAGAAGTCGATTCGGTCGCAACGCGTCCCCGCCTTTTATGGGCGTGACGGCGCTTCGTTTCGTAACTGGAAGGCTCAGACTCGATGCATGACGTCGGCGAGCCAGCGCCGCGTGAGGCGCTGCGCTATAACAGCCAAGGCGCAAGCACATTGATCGAATCGGACGGACGAGCACCCACCCATGCCCGAGCCCCCCAGGGGACACGGCCGTAATGAACAGTCGGGAGGTTCTCGGGAAGCTACATAGGTACGCGGTAAGGTGGTAAGCCGAAATTCCGACGCGGAGAACCGGTAGTTTACCCTAAGCTGCGTATTCCACGCCAAACCGAACGCTGATTCCACGGCAAACCGAGCACGGTTCCACAGCAAAGCGAGCGCCGATTCCACGGCAAACGGAGCAGGTATTCCACGACTGCCCGAGCGCGAATTCCACGCGTAACCGAGCAGTAAGGTGGCGGGACGGCGACGCGGATAACCATGGCACTCTCGACGATTTGTCGGGCGGCCGAATGTCGAATAAAAGGTTATCCATGCGTCAAATCAGGGAAGTGCTGCGCCTGCGTTTCGTATGCGAACGTAGCCAGCGCGAGATCGCGACGACGATCGGCGCTTCGAGCGCAACGGTCTGGGACTACCTAGACCGTGCCCGGCGTGCGCAACTCGACTTCGAGAGGGCCATGTCGATGGACGACGCGGCGCTCGAAGCGCTGCTGTTTCCGCCGCAACCGTCGTTGAGTCGGACGCGCCCGTTACCCAACTGGGCGCTTGTGCATCGTGAGCTTGGCAGGCGAGGCGTAACGCTGGACCTGCTCTGGAACGAGTACAAGGCCCAAGAGCCCGAAGGGTACGGCTACAGTTGGTTCTGCAAGCACTACGAGCGCTGGGCAGCGGCTTTGCCGGTTACGCTGCGCCAGACGCACACGCCCGGCGAGAAGCTGTTCATCGATTACTCAGGCAACAGGCTCGGTATCGTTGATCCGCACACCGGCGAGATCCGCGAGGCCGAGGTGTTCGTCGCGACGCTCGGCGCATCGAACTACACATATGCCGAAGTCACTTGGACTCAGCAGCTTGAGGACTGGATCGGCTCGCATGTGCGCGCGTTGAGCTACATCGGCGGTTGTGTCGAGATCCTAGTGCCCGACAATCTAAAGTCCGGCGTACACAAGGCCGACTTCTACGATCCGGTTCTGAACCGGACCTACGGCGAGATGGCTGCTCATTACTCGATGGCGATCATCCCGGCACGCAAACGTCGCCCGAGAGATAAGGCGAAGGTCGAGCAGTCGGTGCTCCTGGCACAGCGATGGATTCTCGCCCGACTGCGCAACCAGCGGCTGTTCAGCCTGGACGAAGCCAATCGCGCAGTCGCCGCGCTGCTCGTCGAACTGAACAACAGGCCGTTCAAGAAGCTACCAGGCTGCCGCCGCAGCGCCTTCGAGGAACTTGATCGCCCGGCACTTCGGCCGCTGCCAGAAAGGCCTTATCAGTATGCACAGTGGAAGGTTGCGCGTGTGGGCTTCTTGTGTGGCGAAGCGAGTTCTGTGGTCTTGGCGCTGAGGAGCGGCGTTCAGCGGAGATCTGCGCAGTCTGA
>NZ_JALQDV010000087.1:0-1479 GCF_023631045.1 Caballeronia sp. AZ7_KS35
CTAGTACGACATCCCCTAAATAGCTTGATTAAATAATTGTCTTGGCTATCATTTCGAAATGAGCCAAGGTCGTCATGCAACGCCAGTGAAGTTGGCGAAGAAAGAACGAGAAGAACTGCTGTCGCTGATCGAGCGGAAGACCGCGACTCAGCGAGATGTGATGCGGGCACGCATCGCGCTGTGGGCGCACGAAGGACATCCGAATACGGTGATTGCTCGAGAACTGCGCGTATCTGTGCAGACGGTCTGCGCGTGGCGCAAGCGCATCGCACAGCACGGTGCGCAGGGCCTGCGCGAGGGTGAGCGTAGCGGTCGTCCGCCACGCATCACGCAAGAAACGCGACTGCAGTTGATTGCGTTGGCATGTGAAGCACACGAACCCGAGGGACGGGTGACGCCGACACTGGACGAGATAGTGGCGCGCGCGATCGAGCGTGGCATTGTCGAACAGATCAGCCGCAGCCATGTGCAGCGCATTCTGCAGGCTGGCGACGTTCGACCGCACCGGGTCCAGCAATGGCTACACAGTCCCGACCCGGCCTTTCGCGAGAAGGTCAATGTGATTTGCAAGCTGTACCGCAAGGCGCCCAAAAATGCGGTGGTGCTCAGCATCGACGAGAAGACGGGCATTCAAGCCATCGAGCGCAAGCACCCGGGGCGCGCGCCGGCACCGGGACGGCTGCGTCGTCGGGAGTTTGAATATATCCGGCACGGCACTCAGGCGCTGATTGCCGCGCTTGATGTGCATACCGGTCAAGTGCTGGCAGACTGCCGCGAGCGGCGCACCCAGGACGACCTGGTCGCCTTCATGGAGCGCGTGGCGGCCGCGCACCCGGGCAAACAGGTGCACGTGATTTGGGACAACCTCAATACGCATCGCGCTCAGGCGGTCTGGCAGGCGTTCAACGAGCGGCATGACCAGCGGTTTCACTTCCACTTCACCCCGCTGCACGCGAGCTGGGTCAATCAGATCGAACTGTGGTTTGCCCGCTATACGCGTCGGGTGCTACGCCATGCCAGCCATACCAGCACGGCGCACCTGCGCGAGCGCACCCAGCAGTTTATGCACGAGCACAATCAGGCAGCACGCCCCTTCAAATGGACTTTCCGGGGCTATCCGTTGCAAACGGGCACATCGTAATCGAGAGACAGACATGCCAGCAATACCCACCAAACATTACGCGGCCGAACTTCAGCGTAAACTGCGCAGCTTGCTCGGCCATGAGCAGATCGTCACACAAGCATACGGGCGGAACCTGTTGATCAAACGTCTCGATGACGAGGAACCGACTGTTGTGGCGCGCCTTACCGAACTCCCCCGCAATCGTTATAGTGCCGCCTTTCGCAGCCACACCGGACGATGGGAACCGTTGCCGGGCACAGGTTCGCTCGACGAGATGGCCGAGGTCGTCGTCACGCTCCTACAGCCTTATCTGCAGCCCGATAATTATTAAAGGTAATTACGGGATGTTGTACTAG
>NZ_JALQDV010000088.1:0-1414 GCF_023631045.1 Caballeronia sp. AZ7_KS35
TGGGAATGAAATGAGCGCCTCCCGCCCTGCGCCGACGCTATAACTACAACAGCGGCGGATTCTCGATTTCGTTTGGGAGGATCATGGGTCTTCCCAAACCGGTTCGGAGAACACCCATGAAGCTCACGCCCGTCGGAATCGACATTGCAAAGAACATGATGCAAGTGCATTACGTTGATGCGAATACAGGTGAGATCGTAAATCGGTCCGTGAAGCGCGCGAAGTTCTTAGAACACTTCGCAAACTGTGCGCCGTGTTTAATCGGAATGGAAGCTTGCGGTGGCGCGCATCATTGGGCCCGGCAACTCACCAAGATGGGACACCAGGTCAAACTGATGCCGGCGGAGTTCGTGAAGGCTTTCAACATCAGGAACAAAAACGACAGTGCGGATGCGCGCGCAATTTGGCTTGCGGTACAGCAGCCGAGCAAACCAGTTGCAGTCAAGACTGAAAGTCAACAGGCGATGCTTGCGCTTCATCGTGCGCGAGAACAACTGGTAGCTTTCCGCACGATGCAGATAAACGGTCTTCGTGGGATGTTGACCGAATACGGCGAAGTGATGAACAAAGGCCGTGCTGCTCTGATTGAAGCTATACCGCAAGTTCTCGCCCGCGTTGCAGCGCGATTGCCAGCAGTTCTGATCGATACCTTACGCGAACAATGGAGCCGGATTGCCGAACTCGATGAGCAAATCGCCCGAATCGAACGACGCATGCGGGACTGGCGGAAGGATGATCCTGCGGTCAAAGCGATATGCGAGATTCCGGGCGTTGGCCTGCTCACAGGAACGGCGGCGGTCGCGATGATGGGTGATGTCAAGGCATTTAAGTCCGGCCGCGAGTTTGCTGCTTGGATCGGGCTTGTCCCGAAACAAACGGGTTCAGGCGGGAGGGTGCAACTTCACGGTATCAGTAAACGCGGAAACGGATATCTCCGAATGCTGCTCGTGCATGGTGCACGTAGTGTACTGAACAACGCAAAAGACCCCGGTCTTTGGGTCGAACAACTGAAAAAGCGGCGGCCAACGAATGTCGTTGTCGTTGCACTGGCAAACAAGTTGGCCAGAACTATCTGGGCGGTTCTCGCACACGGCCATCCGTATGAGAAGGGATATGTTAGCGAGAAGCCGATCGTGAAGGTCGTATAGCGCAGGAACGAAGAAGGAATGGTTTAGAACAAAGGTTGCGCGGGCAGCGTATGTGATGACATGACAGGTCGGACCGGGATTCGCTAAACCTGAAAATTCCATGGGGCTTCGAGCTCGATGTGGGAGTGAGGTGCGAGTCAGCGGATTTCATAGGGGGCCGCAGCAGGTTGAATCGCTGCCACAAGCCCGGATATAGAGCAGCAACCCATCCTGTCACGGAGTGAGCATATCGATGCTTGTGCAAAGGGAGGCGCTCATATAGAGGA
>NZ_JALQDV010000089.1:0-1224 GCF_023631045.1 Caballeronia sp. AZ7_KS35
AGCTGCTTTCTTTGGTTACTTGTATATTGAATCTGGCGTCCGGAAGCTGATCTCTCCCGTTCGCTCGAAGCGGTAGCCCGTTTGTGTTACATGGGCTCACAGCCCGAAAGAAAGCTGGTGGCGCCGCTTCTCCTTACCGCTTTGAACCCGGACAGTTGACTGAGCCTCGAGCTCGTATCTTTGCAAGTATGGGTGCTGTGGTGAACCAAATCCAATCCTCTTCCGTCTCGCCTTTGTTCGTTGGCATCGATGTCAGCGGCTCCTTTCTCGACATCGCCTTCCACGAATCCTCCGAACTCTTTCGCCTGGCCAATTCTCCCGATGGCTTCGCGCAGCTGATCCACCGACTGCTGCCGCTCAACCCACAACTCATCGTGCTCGAAGCCACCGGCAAGCTCGAACGCGCCGTCCTCGAAGCCCTCTGCCAGGCCGGCTTGCCCGCCGTCGCGGTCAATCCCAAGCGGGTGCGCGACTTCGCCAGGTCCGCCGGCGTACGGGCCAAGACCGATCGCATCGATGCGCGCCTCATCGCCCGCTATGGCGCGACCATCAAACCCGAAGTCAGACCCCTGAACGACGAGCAAACCCAGCAGTTGCAGGCCCTCATCCTGCGCCGTGCACAGCTCATCGAGATGCTCACCGCCGAGCAAAATCGCCGCAAACGCGCCCATAAATCCGCTTTGCCAAGCATCGATGAGTTCATTCGCTTCATCTCACAGCGCATCAAGGACGCCGATCGCGACATCGACGCCTTCCTGCACGCCAACGATCTCTGGCGCAAGACCGAGGCCGTGCTGCGCTCGGTGCCCGGCATCGGCAAAGGCGCCGCGGCCGTGCTCATTGCCTTTCTGCCCGAACTCGGAACCCTCAACGCCCGCGAAATCGCCTCGCTCGCCGGGCTCGCCCCGTTCAATTCCGATAGCGGCGCCCACTGCGGCCAGCGACACGTCTCGGGCGGCCGCCCCATCGTGCGGCGCGCCCTCTACATGGCCTGCGTCGCCGCCCAGCGATCCAACGCGCACATCAAGGCGTTTTGCGACCGCCTGCGCGCCAGAGGCAAAAAGACCAAAGTCGCCTTCGTCGCAGCAATGCGCAAGATGCTCACCCAGCTCAACGCCATGATGCGCGACGGCACAACTTGGAATCCCCCAAAACCATGATCCTTACCAACTCAACCCTTGACGCTCAATACAGTTGCTTTCTTTGCAGCAGCAAAGAAAGTGA
>NZ_JALQDV010000090.1:0-1186 GCF_023631045.1 Caballeronia sp. AZ7_KS35
TGGAGCATTTCAAGCAAGCGACGCCCCAGGGCGAAGCCTGGCTTCACGGCGCGCCCTTGCTGGTGATGTGCGGACTGGTCGCCACGACCATGCTCGTCGTCTACCTGCTTCCGCGACTGACCAAGGCTATCCCGCCGGCGCTTGTCGCCATTGTCGGCGTTGGTCTGGTCTGCCAGTTCTTCCAACTGCCCGCGCGAACGCTGGGAGACATGGCTCACATTGCAGGCGCCTTCCCGACCTTTCACTTGCCCGCCGTCCCCCTGGATCTGCAGACGCTCGAAGTCGTGTTCCCGTACGCCCTGCTCATGGCGATAGTAGGTTTGCTGGAGACGCTGCTGACATTCAATCTTACTGACAACATTACCGATACCGTCGGCCGCCCGAATCGCGAGTGCCTTGCACTCGGGATAGCGAATGTGGCTTCGGGTTTCTTCGGCGGCATGGGCGGTTGCGCGATGATCGGTCAAACCATGATCAACCTTACTTCGGGGGGGCGCAGTCGCGTTTCCGGTGCGACAAGTGGCATCATGATTCTGCTTTTCATCCTTTTTCTATCTCCGCTTATCGAACGCATCCCTCTGGCAGCACTTGTCGGCGTCATGTTCGTCGTAGCACAGCAGACCTTTGCCTGGGGATCTCTCCGGGTGCTCGGAAAAGTGCCCCGCAACGATGCGCTGGTCATCGTCCTGGTTACTGTCATTACAGTCTTTACCGACCTGGCCGTTGCGGTCTTGTCGGGCATTGTCATTGCGGCGTTGAACTTTGCTTGGCAGCATGCCCGCGAGATCCGAGCGGACATCAAGGATGGCGCGGATAATTCGCTGACCTATCTCCTACATGGCACCTTGTTCTTCGCATCTACTGGGAATTTCCAGGACCTTTTCAAGCCGCAAAGTGATCCGGAGACCGTCATCGTCGATTGCCAACATCTGCACCTAGCAGATCATTCTGCGATCGCTGCACTCGAGACTCTAAAAGAACGGTATCAGAAGGCGGGAAAGGGTCTGCGATTCGCGAATCTGTCGGCTCGTAGTCAGCAACTGCTCAAGCGAGCCGGGATTGCGTTTTTACACGCTGACCTGACAACTTAGTTGTAGCGGCAAGTGTCTCGACTCGATCGCTCGCGCGTTTGGCTGCCCAGACTTGGAACAGCCTGCTGCGACGGTAAGGGGATCTGCTTGTACAC
>NZ_JALQDV010000091.1:0-1111 GCF_023631045.1 Caballeronia sp. AZ7_KS35
TCGCGCTTCTGCATTTCGTGCAGCAGCGTGACGAGAATCCGGCAGCCCGACGCGCCGATCGGATGACCGATCGCGATCGCCCCGCCGTTCACGTTGATCTTCGACTGATCCCAGCCCATCTGCTTGTGCACCGCCAGCGCTTGCGCCGCGAACGCCTCGTTGATTTCCATCAGATCGAGATCGTTCACGCTCCAGCCCGCACGCTCCAGACAGCGCTTCGACGCCGGCACCGGGCCCATGCCCATGATCTTCGGATCGACGCCCGCGTTCGCGTACGCCTTGATGCGCGCGAGCGGCGTCAAGCCGAGCGCTTCGGCCTTCTTCGCCGACATCACGACGACCGCCGCCGCGCCGTCGTTGATGCCCGATGCGTTTGCAGCGGTGACGGTGCCTTCCTTCGAGAACGCCGGCTTCAGGCCCGCGAGCGCCTCGGCCGTCACGCCGTGACGCACGAATTCGTCGGTGTTGAATTGCAGCGGCTCGCCTTTACGTTGCGGAATCGCGACCGGCACGATTTCGTCGTTGAAGCGGCCCGCCTTCTGCGCGGCTTCCGCCTTGTTCTGCGACAGCGCCGCGAATGCGTCCTGCTGCTCGCGCGTGATGCCGAATTCCTTCGCGACGTTTTCCGCCGTCGTGCCCATGTGATAGTTGTTATAGACGTCCCACAGGCCATCGACGATCATCGTGTCGATCAGCTTCGCGTCGCCCATGCGGAAGCCGTCGCGCGAGCCCGGCAGCACGTGCGGCGCCGCGCTCATGTTTTCCTGGCCGCCCGCGACGACGATCTCCGCGTCGCCCGCGATGATCGCGTTCGCTGCCAGCATCACCGCTTTGAGGCCCGAGCCGCAGACCTTGTTGATCGTCATGCCCGGCACCATGTCGGGCAAGCCCGCCTTGATGAGCGACTGGCGCGCCGGATTCTGGCCCGAACCGGCCGCGAGCACTTGGCCCAGGATCACTTCGCTCACCTGATCCGGCTTTACGCCCGCGCGCTCCAGCACGGCCTTGATGACCGTCGCGCCCAGTTCCGGCGCCGCGATTTTCGCGAGCGAGCCGCCGAATTTGCCTACCGCCGTACGCGCGGCCGATACGATCACTACGTCAGTCATTT
>NZ_JALQDV010000092.1:0-1103 GCF_023631045.1 Caballeronia sp. AZ7_KS35
GGCGCATTCAAGCCGAAGAAATCCGTCGCGCTGTCGGGCGTGACGGCGGGCAATACCGCGCTGTGCACCGTCGGCAAGACGGGCAACGACTTGCACTATCGCGGCTACGACATTCTCGATGTCGCGACGACGTCCGAGTTCGAAGAGATCGCGCATCTGCTCGTGCACGGCAAGCTGCCGAACACCGCCGAACTGAAGGCATACAAGACGAAGCTGAAGGCGTTGCGCGGCCTGCCCGCGAATCTCAAAGCCGCGCTGGAATGGATTCCCGCGTCCGCGCATCCGATGGACGTGATGCGTACCGGCGTCTCCGTGCTCGGCACGATCCTGCCGGAGAAGGACGATCACAACGTGCCGGGCGCGAAGGATATCGCCGACAAGCTGATGGCCTCGCTCGGCTCGATGCTGCTCTACTGGTATCACTATTCGCACAACGGCAAGCGCATCGAAGTCGAAACCGATGACGATTCCATCGGCGGGCACTTTCTGCATCTGCTTCATGGCGTCGCGCCGTCCAAAGCGTGGGTCGATGCGATGCATGTATCGCTCAATCTTTACGCCGAGCACGAGTTCAACGCATCGACGTTCACGGCGCGCGTGATCGCGGGCACGGGTTCGGACATGTATTCCGCGATCACCGGCGCGATCGGCGCGCTGCGCGGTCCGAAGCACGGCGGCGCGAACGAAGTCGCGTTCGAAATTCAGTCGCGCTATCAGACGCCGGATGAAGCGGAAGCCGATATCAAACGCCGCGTCGAAAACAAGGAAGTCGTGATCGGCTTCGGCCATCCGGTGTACACGATCTCCGATCCGCGCAACAAGGTCATCAAGGAAGTCGCGAGGAATCTGTCGAAGGAAGCCGGCGACACGAAGCTGTTCGATATCGCCGAGCGCCTCGAATCGGTGATGTGGGACGCGAAGAAGATGTTCCCGAACCTCGACTGGTTCAGCGCGGTTTCATATCACATGATGGGCGTGCCGACCGCGATGTTCACGCCGCTCTTCGTGATCTCGCGCACGTCGGGATGGAGCGCGCACATCATCGAGCAACGCATCGACAACAAGATCATCCGGCCGAGCGCGAATTACACCGGTCCGGAGAA
>NZ_JALQDV010000093.1:0-965 GCF_023631045.1 Caballeronia sp. AZ7_KS35
CGACCTGCCGGAAGCACCGGCATGCGCACACGGCGCGACTTGTGATTTCAGATGCTGGCCGAAACACAGTCATCGTCACTTGGGTGTCCGACACAGCACGGAATGACTCTAACGCCGTGCCCTTTTGCCAAAAGCTCGTCAGAATCTATCGGCAGATTGAGCACGAATTTATGACGCGGTCCGACGAAGCTTCGCGTTCGGCCTATACCCGAAACAACGCCCAGTTCATCACAGGAACCGAGTGGCGGGGGGGGGGTGAAACGTTGGCGCTTCTATGACGAAGAGGCAGATCGCTATCCCTTTACAGCGACCGTTCTGCGAGATGCAGGCGTAGCAGAGACAGCCAGGTTTTCAGTCCTACGCCCGGGTACAAGAAAATCTGCCGCGTTGCGCCTCGTGGAACAGGAGGCTTACTTTCTACAAGTGGCTCAATTTTCGATCGGCTTAAACAGTCTTGGAGACCGCTGGATATGCCGAAGAGCATCGAGCCCGGACCGTCGTCGTGAATGGACGACCGGTGAGCGTGCAAGAGTTCCTGATTAGCGCCTGGACACTGCCCGAAAGCGTACGGTATGCGGTAATTCGCCAGCGACACGATGCAAGAGCTGACAGCCCGTACGTTCCGGAAGCCGCAAGGTTCCTCGTCGCGGCGGCGACCGCGTGCGCAGAAATAATCGGCACAGGCAAGAATCCTCCCGGTGCAGACGGCTTGCGCACCATGGCCGACTGGTACCGAAGCCATTTCGATCCGAACACCAAGATGGCCATCGTCGCGCAAGACCGCCCCAGGCGCGCTGGCGTGCTTCACCGTCGATTGGGGAAACACTGCCCATTGGGCCCGACCGGGCTGGTGCAGTCTTACGGCGCAACGATTCGAAACTGGTTGGTCTAGTACGACATCCCCTAAATAGCTTGATTAAATAATTGTCTTGGCTATCATTTCGAAATGAGCCAAGGTCGTCATG
>NZ_JALQDV010000094.1:0-946 GCF_023631045.1 Caballeronia sp. AZ7_KS35
GAGAACAGATCGCCGACGAGACCGTAATCGGCGACGCTGAAGATCGGCGCTTCGGGGTCTTTGTTGATCGCGACGATGACCTTCGAGTCTTTCATGCCGGCCAAGTGCTGAATCGCGCCCGAGATGCCGACCGCCACGTACAGTTGCGGCGCGACGATCTTGCCGGTTTGACCCACCTGAAAGTCGTTCGGGACATAGCCGGCATCGACTGCCGCGCGCGATGCGCCCAGCGCCGCGCCGAGCTTGTCGGCGAGCGGTTCTAGCGTCTTCGTGTAGTTCTCGCCGCTGCCCAGACCACGGCCACCCGACACGATGATGTGCGCGCTCGTCAGTTCCGGACGATCGAGCTTCGTCACTTCACGGCTCACGAACTGCGAGATGCCTGCATCGGCTGCGGCTTCCATCTTCTCGACCGCTGCGCTGCCGCCTTCCGCCGCGACCGGATCGAAGCCCGTCGCGCGAACGGTGATGACCTTGATCGGATCGCTCGATTGAACCGTGGCGATGGCGTTGCCTGCATAGATCGGGCGTTCGAAAGTATCGGCGCTATCGACGGCGGTGATGTCGCTGATTTGCGCGACGTCCAAGTGTGCAGCGATGCGCGGCGCGACGTTCTTACCGTACGCGGTCGCCGGAGCGAGGATGTGCGAATAATCCTTCGCGATGTTCAACACCGTAGCTTCGACGTTTTCCGCCAAGCCTTCAGCGAGTTGCGGCGCATCGGCGAGGAGCACTTTCGAAACGCCCGCGAGCTTCGCCGCCGCATCCGCCGCGCCCTGCGCGTTCGAGCCCGCGATCAGCACATGCACATCGCCGCCAATCTTCGATGCCGCCGCAACCGTGTTCAGCGTCGCTGCCTTGATCGACGCATTGTCGTGTTCTGCAATAACAAGAGTCGTCATCAGATCACCTTCGCTTCGTTCTTCAGTTTTTCGACCAGCGTCTT
>NZ_JALQDV010000095.1:0-944 GCF_023631045.1 Caballeronia sp. AZ7_KS35
CGAGCGCGAACAATTGTTGTCAGCAACTCGTAGCCAGACGGTGCGCGCAGCTGACGCCCGGCGCGCTCGGCTGATTCTGATGCTTGACAACGGCGAAACACGCGAGGCGATCATGCAGCGGCTGCGATGTGACTCGCGCTTCATTTCGCGATGGTCGAGTCGGTTCTTGGCCGAGCGGCTGGCAGGCCTGTATGCGCGCCATCCTGGACGAGCTCCCGTGCATCCGCCTGATAAGCTCGAGGCGCGCGTGCTAAAGCTCACGCTCACGCGCCGGCCCTCGGACGGATCCACGCATTGGAGCAGCTATAAGCTTGCTGCGGCATTGGGCGATGTGGGCGCCTCGACGGTACAGCGTATCTGGCGCAAGCATGGCGTGCGCCCTCATCGACTCGATACGCACATGGTCTCGAACGACCCTGACTTCGAGACCAAGGCTGCAGACGTCATAGGCCTCTATCTGAACCCGCCCGCTCATGCGGCGGTGTTCTGTGTGGATGAGAAGACGGCCATTCAGGCCCTGGATCGTAAGGACCGGATGTTGCCGCTGTCGCCAGGCCGAGCCGAGAGCCATGGCTTCGAATACAAACGTAACGGCACGCTGAGCCTGTTCGCTGCGCTCAACACGGCGACCGGGGAAGTCATCGGCAAAACCGCGCCACGGCATACCAGCGAGCAGTTCGTCGCCTTCCTCACCGGCGTGATCGCCAGCCAACGGCCTAAGCAAGAAATTCATGTGATCTGCGACAACGTCAGCAGCCACAAAACCGCACGTGTGCAGGAGTTTCTGCAGCAACACCGCAACGTGCGGTTGCATTACACACCGACGTACACGTCTTGGTTGAATCAGGTGGAAAACTGGTTCGCGCGTATCCAACGTGATGTGATCGCGCGAGGCGTCTTCACCACTGTGAAGGACTTGGACCGTAAGCTGATGCGCTATATCC
>NZ_JALQDV010000096.1:0-813 GCF_023631045.1 Caballeronia sp. AZ7_KS35
TCGCCGTCCCATGTGAAGACGGTTAGCTCGGTTGCGCCTGTCGCGCCTCTGACTTCCTTCGCCACGCGCCGCCCGAATGCGTCGTAGGTATAGCTTGCGGCAACATCGAACGGCGCAGTGCCAGAAATCCAGGTAGTAGAACCATCCGTGCTCCTCTCCCGGCGGTCTATCTCGTTCGCCGCTGGCGGCTTCGCGTAGCGCTCGGCCTCCGTGAGCCGGTTCTGCTGGTCGTAGGCATAAACCCACGTCACGCCATTAGGCTCGGTCTTGCGGCTCAGATTCCCGCGCTCGTCATACGCGTAGTGCGTGCGGTTCAACTCCTTCAGCACATTGCCGATGCACTTCGGCAACGACTGTTCCCACGCGCGCAATCTCTCGGTGTCTTCAAAATGCCGCCAGCGGCTCGGTGGAGCTCCTCCCGCACGCCTCAACGCCGCGTCTTCGGCATCCTCTCGCGCATGGCGCGCCGCACCTTCCTCATCCGTCTCCACGACCGGGCGCGGCGGAACCTTCTCCGGATCGACAGGATTGCCCGCCGGATCGAACGCAAAGATTTCGGTCAGATCGGGCGTCACCGACTTGAGCAAGCGCCCGAGCGGGTCATAGGTATAGTCGGTTAAAGCGTTCTGCACAGCCGCCATGGCGGGACCGGTCAAGCTCGGCAACGCCACGTCCGCACCTTCTGTTGGCGTCTGGGCGACGCCTGCGGGGTGCGTCCAACATCACGCGCTTCACGCGAACTCGCAAGACGCGCGACTTCTGCGCGTATCGCGTCGTGGTCGAATCGCCGCTTGCGCGTTTGCGCATCACCAA
>NZ_JALQDV010000097.1:0-586 GCF_023631045.1 Caballeronia sp. AZ7_KS35
TCTATTAGCACTGCCCCTGTGCGGGGCGGCACTCACTTTCTTTGCTGCTGCAAAGAAAGTAAGCAAAGAAAGCAGCTTCCGATACGCCCGCGGTCACACGCAATTTGGGTAGTCCTCTCGTCCATCGTGGGCTGCCTAAAGAGTGCCCTCATAGGCCCAACCGGGCTTGGCTCGCGCACGGTCTGAACCATCGCACCACACACCAAACTGGTTCAGCACCAAATAGCTCCGGCCCGCTTCGCGGCCGACCGGTCAAGCGGGTCCGCGCGTGCTTCTCTACTAACGTCTCCATCTCTCCGCAAGTGCCGCACGTTGGTTTCCCTTGCATACCGGGCGGCAGCGCGTAGCGCTGTGCCGAAGCTCTTTCGTGTTGAACCAGTGTCCTCAGCGTTTTCGGGCGGCGGACCGTGTGCGAGCCAAGCCCGATTAGGTGTTTGAGGGCACTCTTTAGGCGAGTGCCGCCTGTGACGAGAGGACTACCCAAATTGCGTGTGACCGCGGGCCTGAAAAGCTGCTTTCTTTGCTTACTTTCTTTGCAGCAGCAAAGAAAGTGAGTGCCGCCCCGCACAGGGGCAACGCTAATAGA
>NZ_JALQDV010000098.1:0-494 GCF_023631045.1 Caballeronia sp. AZ7_KS35
GGAGCTGCGTTTGCGTGATATCAGCACCATTGCAGCTGCAAACGCGTTTGCCTGCGTTTTCATGGCGGCCTATAACGCGCGCTTCGCAAAGCCGCCAAGAAGCGCGTACGACGCCCACCGGCCGCTGCGCGATGACGAGAATCTCGACGCGGTTTTGACTTGGCGGGTACAGCGTAAGGTATCGGATGCGCTGACGTTGCTGAACGACCGCGTACTCTGGCTGCTCGATGACACGGCAGCGAATCGCAGGCTGATCGGCCGCTACATCGACGTGTGGGAATACCCAGATGGGCGCCTCGAAATCCGCGCTGACGGCAGCGTGCTGCATGCTGTGCCGTATGACAAGCTCGCCGACATTGACCAAGGCGCGATAATCGAGAACAAGCGTCTTGGTCATGCGTTGCAGGTCGCGCGAGCGTTACAGGCGCAGCGCGATAACCGTCGGATCTCAGGCTCGCCGTCTCGCACAAACCGAGGTGCTGCGGTGCGCACTC
>NZ_JALQDV010000099.1:0-480 GCF_023631045.1 Caballeronia sp. AZ7_KS35
TCTATTAGCACTGCCCCTGTGCGGGGCGGCACTCACTTTCTTTGCTGCTGCAAAGAAAGTAAGCAAAGAAAGCAGCTACTGATACGCCCGCGGTCACACGCAATTTGGGTAGTCCTCTCGTCGTTCGTGGGCTGCCTAACGAGTGCCCTCATAGGCCCAACCGGGCTTGGCTCGCGCACGGTCCGTCTCATCGCACCACATACCAAACTGGTTCAGCACCAAATAGCTCCAGCCCGCTTCGCGGCCGACCAGTCAATCGGGGATGCATGTGCTTCTCTACTAACGTCTCAATCTCGCCGCCTTCGCCGCCCTTTGGTTTCCCTTGCAGACCCAGCGGCAGCGCGTAGCGCTGTGCCGATGCTGTTTCGTGCTGAACCAGCGCGCTCAACGTATTCGGGCGGCAGACCGTGCGCGATCCAAGCCCGATTAGGTGTTTGAGGGCACTCTTTAGGCGAGTGCCGCCTGTGACGAGAGGACTAC
>NZ_JALQDV010000100.1:0-472 GCF_023631045.1 Caballeronia sp. AZ7_KS35
GTGGCGAAGGCGCTTGAGTACTTCCAGGCCCTATACCGCGTTGAGGCACTGGCCAAAGGCGATCTGCCCGCCGGCCAGACACGTGCGGACTATACCTACAACTTGCGGCAAAAACACAGCGTGCCGCTGCTCGAGGCCTTCAAGGCGTGGCTCGATGAACTGGCACCGAAGGTGACGCCGCAGAGCTTGCTCGGCAAGGCGATTGCCTATACGCGCAACCAATGGGAATATCTCAGCCGCTACGTCACTGATGGTCGCGCCGCCATCGATAACAATGTCATCGAGCGCGACGTAAGGCCGTTTGCCACTTCGAGAAAATCGTGGCTGTTCAGTGACACGGTTGATGGCGCAAAGGCCAGCGCCACGATCTACAGCCTGGTGCTGACGTGCAGGGCTTGCGGCGTCGAGCCGTACGACTACCTGCTGCATGTGCTCACGGAGCTGCCGCAGCGTGCGCCGGATGCGGATTTGA
>NZ_JALQDV010000101.1:0-458 GCF_023631045.1 Caballeronia sp. AZ7_KS35
CCATCCTCGAAATACTCGATACGCCCGCCGCCGCGCGGCACGTTCGCGAGCATCCCTTTGCCGTTCTCGTCGAGCGTGCCCCATCTGAATGAACCGTCCGGATACGCCACGCGATACGGCGCGTTCTTGACCGGCTCGCCGTTCGGATAGGCGTGCCAAAGCTGCATGCCGGTCGGCTCCTGCTTCGGCATGAGCGGCAGCGCGCTTTGCTTGGTGGCCGATTCACGCACGCGCATCGGACCCTTCAGGATGATCTCCGGGCCGCCAAATTCCACGCCCGTACTCGTCAATTTGACGTACGCGCCGCCGCAATAGAGCGTCAGTTCCTTCTTGGCGTTGAGCGTGATCGCGTCTTCCGTGCTCGCGATCGTCACGTCCTTGAGCGCGGCGAGATTGAGCGCATCGCCTTGCGCCTGCACGTCGATCTTGCCCTCGGCGGCCGTCACCTTGACGCCCTG
>NZ_JALQDV010000102.1:0-428 GCF_023631045.1 Caballeronia sp. AZ7_KS35
AGCAACTCCTGCGGCGTGCCAAGGTGGTCATTCTGATAGAACAGCGTCGCATGACGGCTCTTCGCCGGAACCTGAACAAACCCACCATCGGTGCCCGTCGCGAGAAACGCCGGTTTGACCAGCTTTTCGTCGAGACGCGCGAGCGGCACGAACGTCCCCGGTTCGTGCAGATAGAGCGACGCGCGCGTCCATTGATGGCTCGCGTCCAACGTATGCATGCGCTGCGCGACCGGCAGCGAATACGCGTCTTGCGCGTCCTCTCGCACCGTCTCATAGCGGGCATTCGCGGACTTGGGCTCGCGTCCATACTCGCGCGGCAGCTCGTCAAAGCGCTCTTCCATGAGCAGCACATCGCCGTCCCATGTGAAGACGGTTAGCTCGGTTGCGCCTGTCGCGCCTCTGACTTCCTTCGCCACGCGCCGCCCGAA
>NZ_JALQDV010000103.1:0-408 GCF_023631045.1 Caballeronia sp. AZ7_KS35
AGCGCGGCGAGATTGAGCGCATCGCCTTGCGCCTGCACGTCGATCTTGCCCTCGGCGGCCGTCACCTTGACGCCCTGCGTATTGGCGAAGAGCGACACCGCATTGCCCGCCGCGACGGTGTAATTGCCGCCGATCGCGGCGTCGGCGTTGCCGCCGGTGCTGGTGAAGAGATGCCCGCCCGCTGCCAGTTGCATGTGCTCGCCGCTCGTGAGCGCAACGCCATGCGGCGCGGATGCGAGGATGCGCGACGGTCACACTCTGCTGCTGCAACGACGAGACCGCTTCGTGGCCCGTTTCCAGCCCTGAAGTCTCGCGATAGAGCACGTTCGCCCGCAGCGAATAGTCGTATCCATCGATGTCATCGGCGAAGATGACCTGATCGCCGAAATCGCCGGGGCGCGTGTAACA
>NZ_JALQDV010000104.1:0-329 GCF_023631045.1 Caballeronia sp. AZ7_KS35
TTGACAAAATGCTGTTCGAAGCCGGCCGCCTTACTTCTAGCCCTGTCTGCATCCTGCCCGTAGCCGGTAAGAGCAACCAGACGGCACGGCGCGTCGCCCAGAACCGAACGGATCCTTGCGGCGAGTTCATAGCCGCTCATCACAGGCAGCCCTATGTCCACGATGGCGATCTCGGGCCTCAAGCGCTCGGCAGCGGCCAATGCGGTGACAGGGTCGTGAAACACCGCAACTTGGTGACCGTCGAGTTCAAGCAACATGCCGAGCGCGTCTACGGCATCCGGGTTGTCATCAACCAGCATGATTCGACGCCTGCGGACGACTACCGGTGA
>NZ_JALQDV010000105.1:0-278 GCF_023631045.1 Caballeronia sp. AZ7_KS35
GTGCTCGACTTGCAGGCCACGGCATGTAAGTCGTCGCCAGTTGGAGATTTCTCAACGCCGAGATGATGATAAGCACGAGAAGACGATCTGCGATGTGGCGAACGAGGTCAACGGTAGTCAGCCACAAGAGAAAACCTTAGGTGCTCGGCGTAACCCGCTAGAAGGCGACGCGCGGTTCTCGCCTCATTGCAAAGATCAATGGAGGCGACCGATTGCGACGTCGAGCTGCACTGCATCAATTGGAATGCCGCCAGTCGACGAGCGTGACAGTGACGCAC
>NZ_JALQDV010000106.1:0-276 GCF_023631045.1 Caballeronia sp. AZ7_KS35
GGCATAACCAACCCTAAATCTTCTTTGTATAGCAGATATTGATGCAGTATCTTCCATAATAACGAATCTAACTGCCTCATCAAATAGTTCATCCACCTCATCTAATGAATCATTAGACTTATTTACTTCTTCTATTTTTTTATTAAAACTATCATTAGTTTCTTCAACTATATTTTTGTTTTTTACATATGTTACAACTCTTTCAATTTCATGGTCTGTAACAAATGCGCCTTGTACCCTCTTTGGTTTTGGTAGCTTGCTTGGATAGTAAAGCAT
>NZ_JALQDV010000107.1:0-266 GCF_023631045.1 Caballeronia sp. AZ7_KS35
GTCGATACCGCCGCCGATCTGATCCGTGAAGTCGGTCTTGAGCAGATTGGGAATGCCGCACGCGAACTCGACGATCTCGATGCCGCGCATCACTTCGCCCTTGGCGTCGCTGAACACCTTGCCGTGCTCGCGCGTAATGATCTCGGCGAGTTCGTCGTGATGTTCGTCGAGCAGTTGCTTGAACTTGAAGAGCACGCGCGCACGCTTGATCGGCGCGGTTTCACTCCATTCGGGGAAAGCGGCTTTCGCGGCGGCTACGGCGGCAT
>NZ_JALQDV010000108.1:0-249 GCF_023631045.1 Caballeronia sp. AZ7_KS35
ATGCGGTCCTGCTCCTGCGTCTTGGGGCCCGCGCGCAGACCACGATCGCTCTCAGCCTGACGAACCCAGTTTCTTAACGTTTCGCGTGAGCAACCCATCTTGGCGGCAATCGACTGGATTGCTTCCCATTGCGTCGCGTACTCCGCACGATGCTCGAACACCATACGAACCGCGCGCTCACGCACTTCCGCCGAATATTTCGGCGCCGTCTTCCGTTTTGCTTTTTCGAGGTTTTCCATGACTCTATTC
>NZ_JALQDV010000109.1:0-248 GCF_023631045.1 Caballeronia sp. AZ7_KS35
CCGGTGCACAGTGCCGCCGTGATCGCCGCGATGACGATCGTGATGCCGCCCGAGAACGCCACCAGCATCGACGCGAGGCTCGTCGTCATGAGGACCGGCCGCGTCGGCGTGTGATAACCGGAGGCGCGCAAGATCGCGAAGCCGGGCAGGAACTGACCCGTCAGACTGACGATGACGAGCGGCACCGCGAGACTCACGACCGACTGCCAGGTCCACGTCGGCATCATGAATACGGGGCGCGTGAGATG
>NZ_JALQDV010000110.1:0-247 GCF_023631045.1 Caballeronia sp. AZ7_KS35
CTGCCGCCCCAGGTCGGCGTCGGCCGGGATGTGGTCGAAGCCGGGGACCGTCGGGTCGGTCGACGTGAACACCGCCGCCGGACCGCCGTGCGAGTCGACCAGCACCGTCGGGCGACCGGTCTGCGTCGGCCGGCGACGCAGCAGAACCCGCTTGAGGCGGGTGATCAGGTCCGCCTTTGAGGCGAACGTCCCGTGGTACCGGTCCGGATCCCAGTCACGCTTCCCGGCCGGGTCCCCCGCGTTCAGC
>NZ_JALQDV010000111.1:0-241 GCF_023631045.1 Caballeronia sp. AZ7_KS35
ATAGGAGATAATATTAGATAGTAACCCTCCTGTAGACATATAATCTTTTAATATAGATCTGGAGGAGTGCCAATACTTAGGGTAGGCTACATTACCAATTTCATCATAAAAAATATCACTATCATCAGGTGCATCTACCCTATTATCAATAAAGAAGGGTAGTTTAGTTTTAAAGGCAAATCTGCATATAAAAGTATCTCCTCCAAATATAGTTCCTGTTTGGACTTCTGAAGAGTTAATA
>NZ_JALQDV010000112.1:0-239 GCF_023631045.1 Caballeronia sp. AZ7_KS35
TCCCATGACAGCGGCGGGCGGTTTTATTAGAAAGGATGTAAGCATGGATTGTAAATGTGGTCATGGAATATCAAAGCATGATATGGGCGGATGTCAGCACACTGTTAGAAAGACAGACGAATTTGACCTAGTATGCAAATGTGGATTAACACCAGACGCAATCGCAGAAATGGAATTGAAAAAATACAATGAACTAATTGACTGGATTTATTCAATTGTTTCTGTGAATTGTACAAACG
>NZ_JALQDV010000113.1:0-237 GCF_023631045.1 Caballeronia sp. AZ7_KS35
GGTCTATTAGCGTTGCCCCTGTGCGGGGCGGCACCTACTTTCTTTGCTGCTGCAAAGAAAGTAGGCAAAGAAAGCAGCTTTTCAGGCCCGCGGTCACACGCAATTTGGGTAGTTCTCTCGTCCTCGGTGGCACTCGCCTAAAGAGTGCCCTCGAAGGACCAATCGGGCTTGGCTCGCGCACGGTCCGCCGCCCGAAAACGCTGAGGACACTGGTTCAGCACGAAAGAGCTTCGGCAC
>NZ_JALQDV010000114.1:0-237 GCF_023631045.1 Caballeronia sp. AZ7_KS35
CAGAAGAGCATTCGAAAAATTTCTGTTGCCAAAAAATATAATTTCCATTACTACTGTTTTTCTCCCCAGCGACTTGGCATTGAAGGGACCGGGAGAGACTAAGAGACTAAGAGAAGGGCATCAAGCGGGGATTTGTGCACCGCCGGTCGGGGAAGCGG
The DNA here is from genome assembly GCF_023631045.1 of Caballeronia sp. AZ7_KS35. Lineage (NCBI taxonomy): Bacteria > Pseudomonadati > Pseudomonadota > Betaproteobacteria > Burkholderiales > Burkholderiaceae > Caballeronia > Caballeronia sp. AZ7_KS35. Next base: position 159 of record NZ_JALQDV010000114.1, read on the forward strand.
ATCATCCTTTGTCCGCCACGCTCTCTCCTTGCGGGGAAAAAATCCGGGTTGAGATGGAAGGTCGGGGTTGGGGCTGGAG
>NZ_JALQDV010000115.1:0-233 GCF_023631045.1 Caballeronia sp. AZ7_KS35
ACAATTTCAAAAAAGCCAGAAGTTCGTTGCTTAAACTTGAATACATCAAATTCAGACTATGTATTCAATTACCTATGTGGGTTACTAAATGGCTTTAACTGTAAGTTGAAAGTATCTAAAAAATTAAATTAAAAATCATGACAGAAGAAACAAAACAAAAGTTAATTGATGCAGGTAGAAAAGATTTAGTTGACACCTATGAAATAAATAAAAGTGGATATGCAGGTGTAAAC
>NZ_JALQDV010000116.1:0-232 GCF_023631045.1 Caballeronia sp. AZ7_KS35
GCTCGACACGCCCGCGGTCACACGCAATTTGGGTAGTCCTCTCGTCCACGGCGGCACTCGCCTAAAGAGTGCCCTCATAAGCCCCATCCGGCTTGGCTCGCGCACGGTCCGCCGCCCAATAACTTCGAGCGCGCCGGTTCAGCACGAAACAGCTCCGGCACAGCGCTACGCGCTGCCGCCGGGTATGCAAGGGAAACCAAAGGGCGGCGATTGCAGTGAGATGGAGACGTTA